>JANPLZ010000028.1:0-6000 GCA_031422555.1 Cypionkella sp.
ACCCATTCGATCCGACCCGTGGCATCGGTAACAATCACTGAATCGCTGGCATGTTCGGCCACCAAGGCCAGTCGTTCGGCGCGTTGTGCGGCGCGGGCGAGGTCCTGGCGTGAGAGATCCAGCGCTGCCTGTTCGGCCAAAAGGGCCAATTCAAAGCGCGACCGCTCTCCTTGGCCTTTTTCCAGCGCCATGATGAAAAGTGTGGCGGTGTAGGCCATGATCGCCAAAGTGCCAAGGAAAAGCCCGCCGGTCGCCACCGCATTGCCGGGCATCGTTACCAGATTTTCACCGACAAGAAGGGCAATGGTCAGCAGATAGACCGCCAGTTTCGCACTGGCGCCTTCGCGAAAATGCCGGCGCACCAGCCCGGCATTGATCACCGCCGACATCAGGAAGGCGGAGGCAAAAAATTCAGCCTCGGCAAGGCCGATACTGCGCCAGCATATGGCGACGCAAATCGAAATTGTGATGGCTTGCAAGATTGCCGTCGCCAATGCGATCCGCCGGGCCGTAGGCTGCACTGTGCCAGATCTGGAATGCCGCAAAATCTGAACAAGCACGGCGCAGTCCAAAACTTCGCCCGCCAGCGCGACCAAAGCTGCAATAACCCCCAGTCGCACCGATCCAAACGCCGCGATGGCGATGGCACCCAGCAAGGTCATCGACTGCCGTGTCCAGAATTCGCGTGTCCTGCTGCGCGCATACCGCAGAAACAGCCCGTCGCGGCCGTTGCGGGCATTGAATTGCCCAACTGCGCTATGATCCATTCCGACAGCCCCCAGGCGGGTTTCTGTGGTCAGCTTAGGATCAAATGATTAAACAGCCCTTAGCGTCAGTCGACCCAAATCACCCCTGCGGCCTTGGTTTCGGCCCGCGCCCGCGCCAGCGATCCGTTCAAATCAATCGCGCGGCACGCGGTTTCGACCAACCGCACATGGTAGCCCAACCGCGCCGCATCCAGCGCTGAATAAGCGACACAAAAATCTGTGGCCAGCCCCACCAAAGTAACCGCCGCGATACCCCGGCTGCGCAAATAACCGTCCAGACCTGTGGGCGTTACACGATCATTTTCGAAAAATGCCGAATAGCTGTCGATGCCCGCACGAAAGCCTTTGCGAAGGGTCATGTGGCCATTGTCGGTCTGTAACCTTGGGTGAAAATCGGCGCCGCGGGTGCCTTGAACGCAGTGCACCGGCCACAAAACCTGTGGCCCGTAGGGCATATCGACCATCGAATATGCCTCAGCCCCTAAATGATTGGCGGCAAAAGAGCTGTGGTTGGCCGGGTGCCAGTCCTGAGTCAGCACTACGGTGGCAAAATCGCCGATCATCGCGTTGATCAAGGGCAAAACCGCGTCGCCACCGGCCACCGCCAAAGCACCGCCGGGGCAAAAGTCGTTCTGCACATCAATCACGATCAGCGCGTCGGTTGCGGGGTGCATTTCTAATCTCCTTTTCCCGGGCTTTGCCAATGCGTAAGGTTGGGGCGGGCAGGGGTCAACCGAAAGTGGGAAATATGCGCAAAGCACTGGTGTTAGGGGCGTCGGGGCAAATGGCGCGGGCCTTGGTGCCGCTGTTGGCCGCGCAGGGCTGGCAGGTTGATGCCGTTACCCGTGCGGGGCGCGACTTACCGCCAGAGGTAAAGCCGTTTGCGCGGCACAAACCCAGCGCCGACGGCCGGGCCCAGATGATCCGCGACGGGCGCGGCTATGACGCGGTGTTTGATCCGATGGCGTTTGACGCAGAGTGCGCCGCCGATCTGTTGGCCGCGCGTGATGATGTCGGCCAGTATTGCGTGATTTCTACCGCGTCGGTTTATGCGGATGCCAAGGGGCGGTCGCTGGAAACCGCGGGCGACACCGGCTTTCCCGAATTTCCGCGCGAAATTGCTGAAACCCAACCCACTGTCGCGGCAGGCGTGGGGTATTCGGCCGGCAAAGTGGCCCTCGAGTTGGCTTTGGCGGATGCCCCGGTGACCATCCTGCGGCCCTGTGCGATTTACGGCATTGGCGCGCGCCATCCCCGCGAATGGTGGTTTGCCAAGCGGGCACTGGACAAGCGCCGTCAGGTGCCGCTGGTCGATGCGGGGCAGAACATTTTTCACACCTCATCGGCGGCGGGTATCGCATCACTGGCGGCGTTTTGTTTGCAGCACGGCCATCAGGGCACGTTCAATGTGGCCGATCCGCAAGCCCTGACGGTTGCCCAGATTGCCAAGGCGATTGGTGCGGCGCTGGGCCATGCGTTTAGCCTGATCCCGGTTGATGACCTGCCGTCGGATTTGGCGCATATCGGTTACACCCCGTGGAGCGTTGATACCCCGATGCGGCTTTCCATGGCCCGCGCGCGGGGTTTAGGCTGGGATGGCGGGCCGGAATTTGCGGCCCAATTGCCCGCCTATTGCGCGTGGATGGCAAGTCATGCGGCCAGTTGGGCCGATGATTTCCCAGCCTTTGCCGCCTACGGCCATGATGTGTTTGACTATGCAGGCGAAGACCGCGTCTTGAAACACCGTTAGCTGCCCCTTGCCCCCGCCAAAAACACTGATTATTGACCCGCTATGCTACTTATTGCCGCACTTTATCATTTTTCGAAACTGCCGGATCCCGTCGCTGTTCGCGAACCGTTGCTGGCAGCTTGTATAAAATTTGGCATCAAGGGATCCCTGTTGTTGGCTCCCGAAGGGATCAATGGCACCATCGCAGGGGATCGGGCAGGTATCGACGCGGTGCTGGCGCATTTGCGCGGCTTGCCGGGTTTCTTCACGTTAGAGCATAAAGAAAGCTACGCAAATAAATCACCTTTTACCCATATGAAGGTCAAGCTGAAACGTGAAATCGTGACCATGGGGCAGCCCGATATTGATCCTGTGGCGCGGGCGGGCGGCTATGTGGCGGCGGCCGACTGGAATGATCTGATTGCCCAACCGGATGTGGTTTTGATCGACACGCGTAACGATTACGAAGTGTCTATCGGCACGTTTCGGGGTGCGGTCGACCCGAACATCCGCACCTTCCGCGACTTCCCGAATTGGTGGCAAAACAACAAGGCCGCCTATGAAGGCAAACGCATTGCGATGTTTTGCACTGGTGGGATTCGTTGTGAGAAATCGACGAATTATCTGCTGGGGCAGGGGGTTCAGGATGTGTTCCACCTGAAGGGCGGCATCTTGAAATACCTTGAAGACGTGCCCGCCGCGCACAGCAAATGGAACGGCGAATGCTATGTCTTTGATGCCCGCGTGTCCGTCGGCCATGGCCTGATCCCCGGTGACTATGACAGTTGCCACGCCTGCCGCCGACCCGTCAGCGCCGCCGACAAACTGCGCCCGGAGTTTGAGTTGGGGGCGCAATGCCATCAATGTGTTGGCGAATATGACGCCGCCGACCGCGACCGGTTTCGAGAACGGCAGCGCCAGTTGAATTTGGCCAAATCGCGTCAGTCGTCGCAAGAACCGATGGATGACTGAATCGCGGTTGACATTCCTTAGTATTTAAGTCAGGTTTAGGCATCGCCTAGCCAAACCCGGTGTTTCGGTGTCAGCCCGGCCTCTTTAACCCTGAAAGAGGATCGTATGACCCGCATTCAATCGCCGACACCGACGCGCACACCATTGCCTGATCTTGCCGAACTGCTCAGCACCGTCTTTGCCGGGGCCGCCCCGCCGCGCAGTCTGGAAGCGCTGCTTGATTGGATGGAGCGGCGGACATGAACGCCGTTTTCCCCACCGTGTCGCTGCCACCCATGGCCAGCGTGCAGCCGCCGCCAGACCGTGGGCGACTTCCGGTCCACGATGCCGAACACCTGACCAAAGGCGGCACGACGGCGCAGATTGTGCTGCAGGATCAGACATATTTGTTGCGGATCACCCGGTCTGGCAAGCTGATCCTGACGAAGTAGGCAAGCCAAAGGCGGGGCATCACCGCCCCGCCTTGCAGGAAATTTCCTAAAAATCAGCGCAAACGCGCGCCGGACTGGGCATCAAAGGCCAGAACATGCTGCGGGTCAAAGCCAATGCCAACATTGGTGCCCGGTGCCACCACCATATCGCCCTTGGCTTCGATCACCAGCTTTTCACCCGAAGGTGCGGTCAGATGCAGGAATGATATCCCGCCCAAGGCTTCGGTCATTTCAACCCGGTGCGTTGCCCCGCCCAGATCGACGGTCAAAAACTGTGGGCGGATGCCCAGCGTCACCGCAGCGCCACTGCCCGGCAAACCAACCGTCAGCGGCACCGTGGCCGACAACCCTTTGGCCGCAACGCGGCCACCGGCTTCGGTCACACCGGCCACAAAGTTCATCGCGGGCGAACCGATGAACCCGGCCACAAAGCGGTTGTTCGGGTCGCGATACAGATCCAGCGGCTTGCCAACCTGTTCAATTCGCCCCGCCCGCAGCACCACGATCTTGTCGGCCAGCGTCATTGCCTCGACCTGATCGTGCGTCACATAAATCATCGTGGCGCCAATTTCGCGGTGCAGCCGCGAGATTTCGACCCGCATTTCCACCCGCAATTCGGCGTCAAGATTCGACAACGGCTCGTCAAACAAGAAAACTTTTGGCCCGCGCACAATGGCACGTCCGATGGCAACCCGTTGACGTTGGCCACCTGACAAAGCTTTGGGTTTGCGGGTCAGATAATCATCTAGCTTCAAGATCCGGCTGGCTTCCTTGACTTTGGCCGAAACTTCGGTGGCGGGGTGGCCGGTCATCTTCAACCCAAATCCCATGTTTTCGGCGACCGTCATGTGCGGATAAAGCGCATAGGTCTGGAACACCATCGCGATGCCGCGCTCTGCCGGATCAACCCGGGTGACATCCCGCGCGCCGATACTGATGCTGCCTGCGGTGGTATCTTCCAACCCGGCAACCATGCGCAGCAAAGTGGATTTACCGCAGCCCGATGGCCCGACAAACACGCAAAACTCGCCATCTTCGATCTGCAAGTCGATGCCGTGGATAACCTTCACATCGCCAAATTGTTTGACCACATTTTTTAGAGATACCTCAGCCATGGTGTCCTCCTCCCCGGAGTAGTGGAAATATGATTGGTCTAGGTGTGCTGTGGAAACCGCCAGGCTTCCGCTTCGGCCGCGATCTGGGCTGCTGTTTCGATGACCCGAGTGGCATGAATTTCAAGCGCCGCCAAAGTTGTGCGCTGTGTTGTCGATGTGACCGAAAGCGCCCCGATCACCCGCCCCGCCCGGGTAAGAATCGGTGCCGCGATACAGATGATTCCCGGCTCGTGCTCTTCGCGGTCAAAGGCATAGCCTCGGTCGCGGATCAACCGCAGTTCGGCGCGCAATTTGGTTGGGGTGTCGTAGGTGTGTTCGGTAAAGCGATGAAAACTTTGCCGGTCAATTGCGGCCTGCAAATCTTCGTCGGACAGATAGGCCAGCATCGCCTTGCCGACGCCGGTGCAATAGGCGGGACCAACCTTGCCGGCCTGGGCGAACATCTCGATCGGGCGGGCGGCGTTGCGTTTGTCGACATACAAAACCTGCCCCTGATCCATCTGCGCCAGATGAATGGTTTCGGCAGTTTCTGCTGATAATACATCAAGATAAGGCCGCGCCACCGGGGCAAGTGAACTTTGCGCCCATGCCGCATGTGCCCAGCGCACCAACCGCACGCCCAAAGTGTAGGTGCCACGGTCCGGGTCCAGCATCAACATGCCTTGGTTGGTCAGGGTCTGCAAAAAGCGGTAAAGCGTGGCCTTGGGAAACGCGCTATCCGCCAACAATTCGCTAAAGCGCACGGGCCGCCCGGCCCCTGCCACCATGTCCAGAACGTCCAGCGCCTTGCCGACCGTCCCGTCCGAGTTGCCCTCTGCGCTCATGCGGAATGCGTTCCTTTATCCCCTGTTGACACGCTAGATGATACGCCGCATAGTTTCAACATTAAAGACTAAGTTTCAAATAATGGAACCAAACGGGAGGATACCATGGTCCACACCACGAAGGGCGCAGCAGCGTTCCTCGTAGGCTTGCTGATGGCAAGC
>JANPLZ010000029.1:0-31208 GCA_031422555.1 Cypionkella sp.
ATCCCGCGCCCGCGCCACGGGCCGGTTGGCCGATCCACCGGGGCCAGACGGCTGCACATTAGCGGGTCAGCGGATTTGGGGAAAACCAGTCACTCAACCGCCGATAATGGTATTGTTTACGCCCGCGGAACAAATCATAGCGCCGCCGGATCAGTAGGCGCCGCGCCCCGATGCCACTGCGCCAAAAGTCTGCGCCAATATCCGCAAATCAACCGACATCGTGGCGTAACGCACATAGCCCACGTCCAGCGCCACCATCTCGTCAAAGCCCAGATCGGCACGGCCCGCCACTTGCCACGCCCCCGTGATGCCGGGCAACACCGATAAACGCTCCAGCGCGGCGGTGGGATATTCCGCCACTTCCTGCGGCAACGCCGGGCGCGGCCCAACCAAGGACATTTGCCCCAACAACACATTGATAAGCTGGGGCAATTCATCCAGCGACGATCTGCGCAAAAACCGGCCAAACGGGGTGATGCGCGGATCATTCTTGGATTTGAAGCAAAGTCCGGGCCGATCACTGCTGTCCAGCACCTCGTCCCGACGCTGTTCTGCGCCCTTGTACATCGAGCGGAACTTGATCATGCCAAACGGCACACCATGGCGGCCAACGCGTTTCTGGATGAAAAATGCCGGCCCGGAACTGGTTGCGCGCACCGCGACAGCGATTGTTGCAAATACCAAAACAAGCACGGGAAGGGCAGCAAGGATTAAAAGAATGTCCAAAAAACGCTTGCAGAAAAATCGACGCTGAATAGGGAAAGATCCCAAGCGCACCAATGGCATAACGGTCATTTCGCAGCACCCCAACATTCCGGAAAACCGGAATAACCAATACGCCCCCACCCAAGGCTGGTTTAATTCAAATGCGTTGAAATACCAAGGGGAAAGCACAAGATGCTTTCCCCCAAGATTGGCCGGTTACCCTTCGTCACGCAGACGAAACCGTTGGATTTTTCCGGTGGCTGTTTTTGGCAGCACAGTTACAAAAACAATGGAACGTGGGTATTTGAATGGCGCAATTGTGGCTTTTACGTGATCTTGCAACTGCCGCACCATCGCCGCATCGCCAACAGCCCCCACCGCCAACACCACATGGGCCTGCACGATCTGGCCGCGCGCGCCGTCTGCCACCCCGATCACCGCGCATTCCATCACATCAGGGTGCGAAAGCAAGGCAGCCTCCACCTCGGGGCCCGCGATATTATACCCCGCCGAGATGATCATATCATCGGACCGCGCCGCAAAGTGAAACCGCCCCTCCGCGTCTTGCCAAAAGCTGTCCCCGGTCAGGTTCCAGCCGTCTTGCACATATTTGCCCTGCCGCGCATCCGCAAGGTAGCGGCACCCCGTTGGCCCGCGCACGGCAAGGCGGCCTACTTTGCCGCGCGGCAGCTCTTGCATGGCATCGTCGACAATCCGCGCGACATAGCCGCGCACCGGGCGGCCCGTGCAGGCGGCGGCGTGATCTTCAAATCGGTTGGTCAGAAAGATATGCAGCATTTCGGTAGCCCCGATGCCATCCAGCATCGGCTTGCCGGTCTTGGCAATCCAGTCGTCATACACCGGCGCGGGCAGGGTTTCACCCGCACTGACGGCCGCGCGCAAAGATGACAGGTCGGCCCCGTCGTCCATTGCCTTCAGCATCACGCGGTAGGCCGTGGGGGCGGTGAAACACACGGTGGCGCGATACTGCTGGATGATCTCGATCATCTTGGGCGGTGTTGCTTGTTCCAACAGCACCGCCGATGCGCCAAAGCGCAACGGAAACACCGCAAGCCCCCCCAGACCAAAGGTAAAGGCCAAGGGTGGCGAGCCGACAAACACATCGCCCGGGACAACCGCCAACACATCGCGCGCATAGCCGTCGGCGATGATCAGCAAATCGCGGTGAAAATGCATGGCCCCTTTCGGCGCCCCCGTGGTGCCAGAGGTAAAGCCGATCAGCGCCACATCATCACGCCCCACCGGGGGCGGATCAAAGCGCACCGGTTTGGACAGGGCTGCGCGGTCCAACTCGGCATCGTGGTTGGCGGTGCCGTCAAAGCCCACCACACATTTCAAGAACCGCGACCCTGCGGCACAGGCGGTCAGATCCTCCAACAGCCGGGTGTCGCACAGCGCATGGCTGATCTCGGCTTTGTCAACGATCTGCGCCAGTTCGCCCGCCCGCAGCATCGGCATGGTGTTGACCACCACCGCCCCCGCCTTGGTGGCCGCCAGCCAGCACGCCACCATCGCAGGATTGTTCGCCGATCGGATCAGCACGCGGTTGCCCGGCACCACGCCGTAATCTTGCACCAGCACATGCGCAAGGCGGTTCGACCAATCGGTCAGCTCTTTGTAGGTGCGCTGCCGCCCGTTGCCGATCAGCGCCACATGATCGCCAAAGCCGCGCGCGACCATGCGGTCGGTCAACTCGGACGCGGCGTTGATCCAGTCAGGGTATGGATACTCGTCCAGCAGATAGACAGGTTGCTGATCCGCCGGCGGCAGCCGGTCGCGGCTGAAAGTGTCGGTGTGGCCCGATGGTCCCAGCATCACGCAGCCTCCGGAATGACGGCGGTGGCCTCTATTTCCACCAAAGCACGGTCTTCCACCAGCGCCACCACCTGCAACAGCGCCATCGCCGGATAATGCCGCCCGATGATGGATTTATAGTGCTGGCCCAGCGCCTTAAGGCTGCCCAGATAGGCGGTCTTGTCGGTGACATACCAGGTCAGCCGCACCAAATGGTCGGGGCGCGCACCGCCACAGGCCAGAATCTCGACGATGTTGCGCAACGCTTGCGCGGCTTGATCGGCAAAGTCGTCCGACGTCAGCCGCTGCTGCGCGTCCCAGCCGATGATGCCGCCGGTAAACACCATGCGCCCCGAAGCCGCCACGCCATTGGCATAGCCGATCGCGGGTTTCCACGACTTGGGGTGCAGAAAGTCATGCGGGCGCGGGGTGGGGGCAATGATCATGCGGATATCCCTTGAAAAGAAAGCAAATTGGCACGCATGTCGGCAGGCCAGACCGCAGCACGCCCGTCTTGCACCCACACCACGGTCAGATCGGCGCGCAGCCGGTGTTCGCCCGCATGACTGGCGGTGATGGTCAGCGTCAGACTGCTGCTGCCAATACGGGCCACTTGCAGCGCAAACTCTACCTTTTCGCCCAGCCGCGACGGCGCGGCGAAATTGGTCTCCAGCCGCACCGTTGGCACGCCGTTATGATTGCCGCCGCCAACCATTTGCGCAAAAGACCGCCCCACCACCTCGGCAAAGAAGTTTTCCACGACCGAATTGATCATCTCGAAATAGCGCGGGTAAAACACGATGCCTGCGGGGTCGCAGTGGTTGAATTCTACCGGGGTGATCCGCGTGTAAATCATGCCAGCACCGCGCGGGCGATGACGATGCGCTGCACATCGGACGCGCCTTCATAGATCCGCAACGCCCGGATTTCGCGGTAAAGACTTTCCACCACCACGCCTGTGCGCACGCCATCCCCGCCATGCAGTTGCACGGCCATGTCGATCACCTTTTGCGCGGCCTCAGTCGCGTATAGCTTGGCCATCGCGGCTTCGCGGCTGATGCGCACCGCACCTTGGTCTTTGGTCCAGGCGGCGCGGTAGATCAGCAAGGCGCTCGCGTCTATCTGCACCGCCATATCGGCCAGATGGCCCTGCACCATTTGCAGATCGGCAAGCGACGCGCCTTGGATGCGGCGCGTCTTGACCCGCACCAATGCCTCGTCGAGCGCGCGTCGCGCAAAGCCCAGCGCCGCCGCCCCCACGGTAGAGCGGAACACATCCAGCACCGCCATCGCGATTTTGAACCCATCGCCCGCAGCCCCGATCAGCGCCGCATCCGGCAAATGCACATCGTCCATGGCCAGATGCGCCAAAGGATGCGGCGCCATCACCGCGATGCGTTCGACCACCCGCAATCCCGCCGCATCTGCCGGCATCAAAAACGCCGACAAACCGCGGGTGCCCGGCGCCTCGCCGCTGCGCGCGATGATCACATAAACATCAGCAATACCGCCGTTCGAGATATAGGTTTTCTCGCCCCGCAGCACCCAGCCGCCTTGCACCCGCGTGGCCGTGGTGGCTGTCGCCGCCACATCCGACCCCGAACCGGGTTCGGTCAGCGCAAATCCCGCAATAGCCGTGCCTGCCCGCGAGCGCGTCAGCCATCCCCGCTGCTGCGCACTGCCAAACAGCGACACCGCCCCCATCCCAAGGCCCTGCATGGCAAAGGCAAAATCCGCCAGCCCGTCATGGCGCGCCAACGTCTCGCGGATCAGGCACAGCGCGCGCACATCCAGCACCTCGCCCTGCGAGGCACCGGTGTGGTGCAACCAGCCGCCCTGCCCCAGCAGCGCCACCAGACCGCGACAGGCCGCATCGACATCGCGGTGATCCGTGGGCAACTGGGCCGCACACCAAACCTCCAGCCCCGCTGCCAGATCGCGGTGACGAGGCTCAAAAAACGGCCAGTTTAGAAAAGACTGATCTGCCATGTTTCATCTGTTCCTAAATATCCCGGGGGGTTCGGGGGGCTGGCCCCCCGGCCTTTACTTGCGGCCATAAATTGCGGCCTCAGTCTCCGGCAAACACCGGTTTTTCCTTTGCCACAAACGCCCGGTAGGCCCGTTCAAAATCACCCGTTTGCATGCAAATCGCCTGCGCCTGCGCTTCGGCCTCGATGGCTTGGTCCAGCCCCATGTTCCATTCAAGGTGCAACTGGGTCTTGGTAACACCTTGCGCAAAGGTCGGCCCCGCCGCCAACCGCTGTGCCAGCGCCATCGCGGCGGCGTCCAGCGCATCCGGGGCATGCAGCGCGTTCCAAAAGCCCCACGCCAGCCCCTCGTCCGCCGTCATCACCCGTCCGGTATACAAAAGTTCTGCCGCCCGGCCCTGCCCGATGATGCGCGGCAGCATCGCACAAGCCCCCATGTCACAGCCCGCCAGCCCCACCTTGGTGAACAAGAACGCGCATTTTGCGGCCGGTGTGGCCAGCCGCAGATCGGACGCCATCGCAAGGATGGCCCCCGCCCCCACGGCCACCCCGTCCACCGCCGCGATGATCGGCTTGCCACAGGCAATCATCGCCTTGACCAGATCGCCGGTCATCCGGGTAAAGGCCAGCAGCTCTGTCATCGGCATCCCGATCAGCGGGCCGATAATATCATGCACATCACCGCCAGAGCAAAAATTACCGCCGTTTGACGCGATCACCACCACGTCGACATCGCTGGCATGGACCATGGCACGAAAGGTGTCGCGCAATTCGGCATAGCTTTCAAAGGTCAGCGGGTTCTTGCGCGCAGGGCCCGCCAGCCTGATGACGGCAATGCCGTCCTGCACGGTCAATTCGAAATGCTGCGGGATCAGATCGGCCAAATGGGTCATGGGGTGCGCATCCGTTTCAGAATTTCGGTCAAAGCCTCTAGGTCTGCCTCAGACAGACCGGCGAACAGCACATCCACTTCGGCCTCGTGCCCGGCGGCCAGCCCTTCGAACTGGGTCAGACCGTCGGGTGTCAACGCCACAAACACCGTGCGGCGGTCGGCCTCGGACGGGTTGCGCCGCACCAGACCATCGCTTTCCAGCCGGTCCACCACCGCCGTTGCATTGCCGTTCGACACCAGCAACATGCGCGACAACTCTGACATGGTCACGCCGTCGCGTCGCCGGTAAAGCGCCGCCATCACGTCAAAGCGCGGCAAGGTGGTTTGGTGCCCGACCCGCAAGAATTCGCGCAGATGGCTTTCGGCTGTGCGGGTGACGCCCAACAGGCGGATCCACATCTTCAACCGCCGCTTGGACAAAGCGTCGCTCACAACTCGCCCCCCGCGATGGCAATCGCCTGTCCGTTGATGCCCGCCGATCCCGGCCCGCACAGCCAAAGGGCTGCGGCGGTCACTTCGGCGGGCGCAATCAGGCGGTTTTGCGGGTTCAGCGCCGCAAGGGCTGCGCGCGCCTGCTGGGGCGTTCTGCCGGTTTTTTCCGCAATCACGGCCACGGATTGATCCGTCATCGGCGTGTCCAGAAACCCCGGGCATAGCGCGTTGACGGTGATATCGCGGCCCGCCACCTCCAGCGCCAAAGCCCGGGTCAGCCCGACGACGCCATGCTTGGCCGCCGTATAGGGGGCAACTTTGGCGTAGCCCTTCAACCCCGCGGTCGAGGCCACCGATATCAGCCGCCCCCAACCCGGCATCTGGTTCAGCCCATCGCGCAAGGTCAGAAACACCCCCGTCAGGTTGACCGCGATCATCGCGTTCCAATCGGCCAGACTGGTGCGCGCCATGGCCCCTGACGCCGCTGCCCCCGCGTTGGCGATCACGATATCGCAGGTCCCAGCCGCCAAAAACATCGCCGCCACCGCCGCCTCATCCGTTACATCGGCCTGCACGGTGCGGATGCCGTGCCCATGTGCTGCCACCGCCTGCAACGCCGCCAACCGGCGCCCGGCGATCACCACCACGGCACCCGCGCGCGCAAACCCAAGCGCAAGGTCCGCCCCCGCCCCCGACCCACCACCGGTGATCAGCACGCGTCTGCCTTGCAGGGTCATACCCGGATCAACCCGTCGGATTTTTTCACCAAACGCCGCGCCTGATCGCGCCCGGCAAGGTAAGGCTGCGGCCACACCCCGCCGACATCGCCCACTTGCACGCCTGCGCGCAGCGTCCAATAGGGATCGGCCAGATGCGGGCGGGCCAGCGCCACCAGATCGGCCCGGCCCGCCAGCAGGATCGAGTTTACGTGATCCACCTCGGTGATATTGCCCACGGCCATGGTGGCCAGACCGGCCTCGTTCCGGATGCGGTCGCTGAACGGGGTCTGGAACATCCGGCCATAAACCGGCTGGGCATCAACCGAGGTTTGTCCGGCCGAGACGTCAATGATATCCGCCCCGGCCATCGCAAACATCATCGCAATATCAACGGCCTCGGCAGGCGTGACGCCCGCATCCCCCATCCAGTCATGCGCCGATATGCGCACCGCCATCGGTTTGGCCCCCGGCCAGACGGCGCGCATTTCGCGGAACACTTCCAACGGGAACCGCATGCGGTTTTCCAGACTGCCGCCATAGTCATCGTCGCGGATATTCGACACAGGCGAGATAAAGCCAGAGATCAGATAGCCGTGGGCTGCATGCAATTCCACCATGTCAAAATCAGCCCCATCAGCCATTTCGGTGGCGCGGATAAACTGGCGGATCACAGTATCCATATCATCGCGGTCCATCGCCTTTGGGGTCGCATTGCCCGGCTGCCACGGGATTGCCGACGCAGACAGCAGCGGCCAGTTGCCCGATACCAGCGGTGCATCGCTGTCGGCCCAGCCCACTTGGGTCGATCCTTTGCGCCCCGAATGGCCGATCTGGCAACAGGTTTTGGCCTCCGATTCCGCATGGATGAAATCATTGATCCGCTTCCAAGCCAATTCATGCTTGGGCGCATAAAGCCCGGTGCAGCCCGGCGTGATACGGCCATTCGGTGACACGCAGGTCATTTCGGTATAGACCAGCCCCGCGCCGCCCTTTGCGCGTTCGCCGTAATGCACCATATGCCAATCGCCGGGCGTGCCATCAACGGCGCGGTATTGCGCCATCGGCGAGACGACAATCCGGTTTTTCAGCTGCATGCCCCGCAACTGAAACGGTGCAAACATCGGCATCCGCCCCGGAGCGCCTCCATGTTGGGCGGCAAACCAATCTTCGGCCCCGCGCAGCCATGCAGGATCGCGCAGCCGCAGGTTTTCATGGGAAATCCGCTGACTGCGGGTCAGCAGCGAATAGGCAAACTGCGGACTGGGCATATCCAGATAGCGTTCCACCTCTTCGAACCATTCCAGCGAATTGCGCGCCGCCGATTGCAGCCGCAACACCTCGATGCGGCGTTCATCCTGATAGCGTTGAAAGGCCTCGCGCAGGCTGGCTTCGGAATGGATATAGTCGGCCAGCGCAATCGCGCTATCAAACGCAAGCCTTGTGCCAGAGCCGATCGAAAAATGGCTGGTGGCGGTGGCATCGCCCATCAGCACGACGTTTTCGTGAAACCAAGTTTCGCAGATCACCCGTGGAAACTGCATCCACACCGCCGATCCGCGCAAATGCGCCGCGTTCGACATCAGCGCGTGGTTGCCAAGATGATCGGCAAAGATCGCCTCGCAGGTGGCCACGGTTTCCTCTTTTGACATGCCCTCAAAGCCCCAGGCATCCCAGGTGGCAGGCAGGCATTCGACGATGAACGTCGCGGTATTGGCATCAAACTGATAGACATGCGCCCAGACCCAGCCGTGTGCTGTTTTCTCAAAGATAAAGGTAAAGGCATCGTCGAATTTCTGATGCGTGCCCAGCCAGACGAATTTGCATTTGCGCAGATCGACATCGGGTTTGAACACTTCGGCATATTCGCGGCGCACCGCCGAATTGATGCCGTCGGTGGCCACCACCAGATCGTAGTCGTGGCGGTAAGATTCGGCGGTTTTGAATTCGACTTCGAACTGCAGATCGACGCCCAACTCAATGGCGCGGGCCTGCAAGATGACCAGCATGGTCTTGCGCCCAATACCCGCAAAGCCGTGGCCGCCCGACACCGTGCGCACCCCGTCATGCACCACCGCAATATCATCCCAATAGGCAAATTGCGCCCGGATCGCATCGGTGCTGACCGGATCATTGCCCTGCATCCGGCCCAATGCGTCATCCGACAGCACCACGCCCCAGCCAAAGGTGTCATTGGCCTTGTTGCGTTCCAGCACGGTCACCTGATGCGACGCATCGCGCAGCTTCATCGAGATGGCAAAATACAACCCCGCCGGACCACCGCCCAAACACAGAACTTTCATCGCGCGCCCCTTTGTGGTCATGAAGCCCAGAGTTACACCGGGGCAAAACAATTTCAAGCTTGAAATTTCTATCTTGAAGTTTTGCGCCAAGGGTGCAGGATACGGGGATGGACGATCTGACCCTTACACACCTGCCGCAAGCGGTGAAAATCACCCTGAACCGCCCGGCGGTAAAGAATGCGTTGAATACGGCCGTGCTGGCGGCGGTGGCGGCGGCGCTGGCGAAATGTGCGGCAGACCCGACCTGCCGCGCGGTGCTGATCTGCGGCGCGGGCGGCAATTTTGCCGCCGGGGCGGATGTGGGTGAAATTGCCGGCAAGACCAGCGCGCAGGCGGCGGTTGATGCGCGCAAACACCATTGGGCGGCGATCCGTGATTTTCCCAAACCTTTGGTGGCGGCGGTAGACGGCTATGCTTTGGGTGGCGGGTTCGAGCTGGCGTTGCTGGCAGATTTCATGGTGCTGGGGGCGGATGCCAAACTGGGGCTGCCTGAAACCAATTTGGGCTTTATCCCCGGCGCGGGTGGTGGGCAAAGGCTGCTTTCACTGGTGGGCCGGGCGCGGGCCGCGCGGCTGGTGATGATGGGTGAGGTTATTGACGCAACCACCGCGTATGATTGGGGAATCGCCGGATGGCTGTCGGACGGTCCAGCACTGTCTGTGGCCGAAGATCTGGTTGCACGCCTGTGCAACCGCGCGCCCCTGGCGATGCGGGCCGCCAAGGCCGCGCTGGTTGCGGGCGCCGAAGCATCGCTGGCGTTCGACGTCGAACGCGCCGGATTTGAACGCCTGATGGACAGCGCCGACAAGGCCGCAGGCATTGCCGCGTTCCAAACCCGGGTTGCTGCGGTGTTTACCGGCACATGACCGAAACCCCGATTATCGCCGTCATCGGACTTGGCACCATGGGATTGGGCATTGCGCAGACCTATGCCGCTGCGGGCTTTCGCGTGCTGGCAACCGATGCGCAGACCACCACCCGCGACGCAGCCCACCCGCGTCTGGCCGCAACTTTGGCCAAGCGCGTCGCGACAGGCAAGCTGACCGCCGCTGCCGCCCAGACAACGCTGGCAAATCTGGCGGTGGTGGCAGGGCTGGCCGATCTGGCCAACGCCCATCTGCTGATCGAGGCGATTGTCGAAGACCTTGCCGCCAAACACGCGCTGTTTGCCGATCTGGAACGGGTGGTGGCGCCAGAGGCGGTGCTGGCCAGCAATACCTCGTCCTTGTCGATTGCCGCCCTTGCGCAGCCGCTGATGCGGCCAGACCGGCTGTTGGGGCTGCATTTTTTCAACCCGGCCCCGGTGATGCGTTTGGTCGAGTTGGTGCCACATGCGCAGACCCATGCGGCGGCGCTGGATCTGGCCCGCCGGGTGACCGAACAGGCCGGAAAAGTGGTGATCACCGCGCCCGATCTGCCCGGCTTTATCGTCAACCGTTGCGCGCGCCCCTATTACGGCGAAGCGCTGGCGCTGCTGGAGGAAGGCCGCAATGCCGCGGATATTGACGCCGCGATGCGGGCTGCGGGCTATCCGTTGGGGCCGTTTGCGCTGATGGATCTGATCGGCGCAGATATCAATCTGGCGGCAACACTGGGCCTTTATGCGGCGATGGGCCGCCATCCACGCTATCACCCGTTCGACGCGTTGCGCGCAGGCGTCGCGGCGGGGCGGTTGGGGCGCAAATCGGGGGCGGGGTTTGTGGTCCCTGGTGCCGTGCAACCCATCCCGCCCGATGCGGCGGCCATCGTTTTGCGCATCGAAGCCACGCTGATCAATGAGGCCGCTTTTTTGCATGCGCAAAGCGGTCTTGCGCCCGCCGATATTGATACCGCGTTGCAGCTGGGGTTGAATTTTCCGCACGGGCCTTTTGCCGCCTTGCAGCGCTATGGCACAGCTTGCATCACGTCAGAACTGGCACGGCTTGAGGCCGCAGCCCCGCCCGCCCTGAAATCGCGCTACGCGCCCGCACCTGTGCCGAGGTTGCCATGACCCCTGTTTATCTGTGCGCCATGCGCCGCACCCCGATCGGGCGCTATGGCGGCAGCCTGTCCACCTGGCGCCCCGATGATCTGGCCGCCCATGTGATCAACGGTTTGCTGGATCTGCACGCGGTCCCGGTTGATGAGGTGATCTTTGGCTGCGTCAATCAGGCGGGCGAAGACAACCGCAACGTCGCCCGCATGGCGGTGCTGCTGTCACGGCTGGGGCCATCGGTGCCGGCCCATACCGTCAACCGGCTGTGTGCCAGCGGGCTGGATGCGGTGATTGCCGCGATGCGGGTGATCCGCGACGGCGCGGCAGAGGTGATCATCGCGGGGGGGGTGGAATCGATGTCGCGCGCGCCATACGTGATGGCCAAGCCCGGAATGGCGTTTTCGCGCCAGCCCCAGATGGTGGACAGCACCATCGGCTGGCGCTTTGCGCATGATCAGATCGTGGCCCGCTATGGGATTGAATCAATGCCGGAAACGGCCGAGAATGTGGCCGCACTTTTGGGGATCGCGCGTGCCGACCAAGACGCCTTTGCCTGTCGCAGCCATGCTCGCTATGACGCCGCATGGCACGCCGCCGATATCTTGCCGCTGCGCGTGACGGGAAAGGCGGGGGATAAGATCATCGCCTTGGATGAACACCCCCGCATCACAAGCCCCGAGGCGCTGGCGCTGTTGCCCACGCCGTTTCGGGCGGGCGGATCGGTGACGGCGGGCAATGCGTCAGGGATCAATGACGGTGCTGCGGCGGTGTTGCTGGCATCGCGGGCGGCGGTGGATAAATTCGGGCTGACACCTTTGGCGCGGCTGGGTCATGCCGCATCAGGCGGGGTGGAACCGCGGGTGATGGGGCTGGGCCCGATCGAAGCGCTGCGCCGCCTGACCGACCGCACGGGCCTTGTGGCCGCTGATTTCGACGTGATCGAATTGAACGAGGCCTTCGCGGCCCAAGTGTTGGCCTGCACCCGCGCCTGGGGGCTGGCCGATGATGCGCCGCATCTGAACGCCCATGGCGGCGCGATCAGCATGGGGCATCCTTTGGGCGCATCGGGCGCGCGGCTGGCCGGAACAGCGGCGCGGCGGTTGCACGAAACTGGCGGCAAAACCGCCTTGGTCAGCCTGTGCGTCGGCGTTGGCCAAGGCGTGGCCCTGACTTTACATGCGGTGGAGTGATCATGTCTGACAGCTATTTTCTATACCATTCGATCGGCATATATCCGGGCAAAGCCCGCGATCTGGCGGGGGCGATGGCGGAATTTGCCTTTGTCTGGGGCCGCCCCGATGATGCGCAATGGGCTTACGCTTTGGGCATGCGGCACAGCTATATCGACCGCTGGCGCGCCATCCTGAACGCGCCGCCGCACTCGCTGACCACGACGGAAAGTGTCACCGGGGCGTTTCACGCGCTGCTGGCGTCACTGCCTGCGGGGCATTTGCGCGGCCGCTGCGTGTTGGTGGGGGCGGATTGCTTTCCATCAAACCACTTTTTGCTGCAAGGCATGGCCGAGAAATACGGCTTTAGCCTGAAAACCGTGCCGCTGCGCCAAGGGGCGGCCCATGTCGAGGACGAGGATTTTCTGCACCACTGGACGCCGCAAGTCGGGCTGGCGCTGTTGACATGGATCAGTTCCACCACATCGCACCGGATCAATCTGGCGGCCATGGTGGCGCATGGGCGGCGCATGGGCAGTCTGATCGGGGTGGATATCACCCAAGGGGCGGGGCTGATCCCGTTTGATGTTGTGGCTCCCGAGGTGGATTTTGCGATCTCGACCAGTCTGAAATGGATGTGCGGCACGCCGGGGGCGGGGGTTTTATACGTCTCGCCGCGCCTGATCGGGCACTGTCACCCCGAAGTGCGCGGCTGGTTCAGTCAGGACAATCCGTTCAACTGGGACATCACCCGGTTTGACCTTGCCGCCGATATCCGCCGGTTTGACAATGGCACGCCCGGCGTGATGGCAGCACTGGCCAGCCTGCCTGCGCTGGATTGGCATGCCCGGCAGGACCCTGCCGCGATGCTGACCCATAACCGCGGCCTGACGGCGATGCTGATCGAGGCGGCCGATCAGTTGGGGCTGGATATGGTCACCCCGCGGCCCGCAGCCCAGCGCGGCGGATCGGTGATGCTGCGCTTGCCCACCACGCTGCCCGCCGCAGATGTGGTCGCCCATCTGCGGGGTTTGGGGATTTACACCGACAACCGCAGCCAGACCCTGCGCCTGTCGCCGGGGGTGATGACCACGGTTGCGGGCACCCACCGGTTGATCGCCGCGCTGACCGCAGCCTTGCGGCCCTGACAAAGGCTGGAAACGGCGGCGCAACTGCCCTATCTGCTGGTCAGCGGTCCCCCGCGCCGATGCTGATAGGAGCCTGCATGACCGATCCCGCCGCGCCACTTTCACCATCCGCGCCCACGCCGTCAGAGTTTCGCCACGCGATGCGGGCGGTGGTTGGCAATTGTTCGGTCATCACCACTGGCATGGGCGAGGCTGCCACCGGATTGGTGGTGACATCGGCGATTTCTTTGTCGGCGGAACCGCCGTTGTTGCTGGCCTGCGTGAACCGGTCATCCTCCAGTTGGCCGGTGTTGAAAGACTTCGGCTTTTTCGGCTGGTCATCACTGGGGGCAGCACATCAAAGCGTGGCAGAGCGGTTTTCCGGGGTGGGCGGCTTGCGCGGTCTGGCCCGGTTCGACGGTGCCGACTGGACCACCGCGATCAGCGGCGCGCGGCTGTTGACGGGGGCACCGGTGGCCTTTGATTGCGCGGTGGACGAAATGATTGACCGCGCCACCCATTCCATTCTGATCGGCCGGGTGCTGGCGGTGCGCACAACACCGGGTGCAGGGGCGCTGGCCTATTGGGATGGCGAATACCGCGCGTTGCAATAGGCGGCAGCCCTTTGCTGCGCGGCAACCGCCGCCGGGGGGGGGTCACACCCCCCCAGCCGCAAAAGCCACGGCTTTTGCGCCCCCCCGTGGAGTATTTGCACCAAAATGAAACGCAATTTTAGATAAATTTCAGGCAAATTTACGCAAAACTGCGGATGGTTTGCAAAGCACCGCTCAGGGCTGCACCGGCTTCATCCTTCAATGCGGCGTCGCGCAAACGCTGCGCCCAGTCGGCGGCATCATCGCGTCCCGCCACCAAAGCGATGCCTGCCAGCACCCGGTCAAATTTCGACTGGCCGCGCGCATGGGTGTCAGAATAGCCCTTGATCAGGCGGCGGCAGCCAATCACTTGCACCGCCAGATCATAGTTTTGCGGCAGATACGCCAGCGCTGTATCCAGCCAGCGGGTCAGATGCGCGGTTTCGGTTGCATGGCGATAGCTGCGCAAGCGGGTGCGTTTCAGCCCGGCCACGCAATACAGCAGCAGATAGGCGCGCAAAGTGTCGCTGCGATAGTGCCGGCCTTTGTTTACGACCGCATCCAGCCGCGCCATAGCTTTGGGAATGTTGGCGATTTTTTGCCCCCAACGGTTGGGCAGCAAGCCCACGACTTCGGCGGCGCGCGGGTGCATGTATTCGGTGATTTGCAGCAGATGCTGTGGGCCCGCCGCCATTTCGCCGCGGATGCGCACCGCGCGCGCGGTGCGGGTTTTCACATCGGCCACCCGGATCACATCATCATAGGCCATCGCATTGGCGATATATTTGGCACAGGCGGCGGTCAGGGCATAGGATCTGGCGGCGCTGTCGCGGGCCAAAACCGCGTCGAGGTGATCAAGATAGGCAGCCCCATACGCCAGGTCCTGAAAATCAACCACCTTTTGCAGGCCAAACCCTGCCATTTCCGCCACCGGAGCGGGCAGCCGCGCGGCCCGTGCCCGCAGGGCGACCCAGCCATCGGTTAATTTGCGCGCGCCGGTGGGCGGCGGCGGTGGCGCAGTAACAGCGGCTGTCGGCACCGGCGCCGCTGCCCCCACCGCGTTGAACCCGGCGGCAAAGGCGCGCAAGCTGGCGTCAATGCCCTTGCCACCGGCGCGGATCGTGGCCTCGAATGCGGCAGGTTCAAACGGCAGGGCGTTTGAGGCGGCCAATGCGCCAAACAGGCTGGCGGAGATCACCGAACCGGCGTGCGTAGCCAGCGCATCAAAATCGGCATGGATCAGGCGGCGCGCGGCAATTTCCGCACCTGCCAATACTTCGGCAGACGAGGCAATGCCGTCACCCGGCACCATCTTTTCCGATACCGCCAGTGCGCGGTGCGAAGACGTGATCAGCGTGGTGCGATCGGGCGTGACAAAGCCGCGGATAATCGCGCGCCCGGCTTCCATCAGCTCGGCCGTGACCATGATGTCAACATCGCCCGCCGCAGGCATCAGCGAAAACACCGGGGTGCGGGCGGATTTGCGGCACATTTCAACGTAATACACCGTGGCCCCGGTGCGTTGCGCCACGCCTGCCACCGATGTGGCCTGCACCGCATATCCGTTCGCGCGGCCCAGCGCCTCGATCCAAGCAGTCAACACGCCGCCGCCCTGCCCGCCCACCGCCAGCACCGCCAGCTTGATGATACCGGACAGCGCCGGGTCTGGCGGCAGGGGTGTCAGCGGCGTCTGGGGGGTATGCAGGGTCATGGACCAAACTCCAGCCGTCTGGCGGCGCGGCGCGCTTGCAACCAACCAATCAGGCGGGCGCGCACCGCAGCCCGCCACCGTTCAAACCGGCCCGGATTATGCACCACATCGGCGCGGTAAAAGCTGGGGCACAGCACGGCGGCATCGGCCACCTCGCCGCAGTTGCCGCAGCCGACACAAGACTGGTCAATATGGGCAATCGGATCGTCGCGCAGCGGATCGTCCAGCTTTTTCAACGACAAAGACGGACAGCCCGACAGCCGGATGCAGGCGTGATCGCCGGTGCAAATATCATCGTCGATGCCAAAGCGCGGAAGGGCCACGCGGCGGCCTGCGGTGATGGCCGCGGCACGCTGCGGCTTTTCGCGGCGCTGTTTGTTCAGCATGCATTCGGACGAGGCGATGATCACCTTGGGCCCCGGTGCATCGGTGGTCAGCGCCTCGCGCAGCGTGTCACGCAGTTTGGTGACATCATAGGTGCGGTCGATCTGGCGGATCCAGTTCACCCCCACGCCCGCCATAGCACGCGAGATCGGGTTGCCGGTGGATTTGGTGGCATTTGGCGCGCGTGACGACATCACATCCTGCCCGCCGGTGGCGGCGGAATAGAAGTTATCTACCACCAGCACCACGCCGTCTGATTTGTTGAACACCATATTGGTGATCGACGATGACAATCCGTTGTGCCAGAACCCACCGTCGCCGATGATGGCAATCGGGCGGCGCGCGCCGCCACCATCGAACGCGCCATTTGCGGCGGGGCCAAGGCCAAAGCCCATGGTGGCCCCGCCGATTTCAAACGGCGGCAGAGCGCCAAACAGATGACAGCCGATATCGGCGGCAATCTGATGTTTGCCCAGATCTTGTTCCACCAGCTTCATCGCGGCAAAGATCGGGCGTTCCGGGCAGCCGGTGCAAAACCCCGGTGGACGGATCGGCACGGTTTTTGACAGGTCCGGTATTGCCGGGCGGTCGGTGTTGGGCGCGCGCACCATGGCGGGCAGCATGGCGGGGGCGGCGGATTTCAGGAACGCGGCCACCCCGTCCATCATCACCGATCCGGTGTATTCCCCCGCCAAGGGGAATGCGCCTTTGCCGTGCAGTTTGACCGATCCCCCGGCGCGATACAGCATGGCGGCGAATTGGTCTTCGATAAAGGCGGGCTGGCCTTCTTCGACGATCAGGACATCGTCCTTGTCCGCACAAAATGCCAGAAATTCGTCTGCAATCAACGGGTAAGTCACATTCAGCACATAGATCGGCACCGATGTATCGCCGTAGATATCCGCCAGACCCAGCCGCTGCAACGCCCGGATCACGCCGTTATACATCCCCCCTTGGGTGACAATGCCGATGCGGACGCCCGAAGGGCCGAAGGTTTCATTCAAGCCGTGTTCGGTGATGTATTTCACCGCCGCAGGCCAGCGATTGCGCACCTTGTCTTGTTCATGCACATAAGACATCGGCGGCAGCACCACCCGGTTGAAATCAGACCGCGGGTTCGAAAGCGCGTCTTTGACCGACAGGGTTGGGCACTGATTGTCGCGGGTTTGAAAACTGCCGGTCACATGGCACGACCTGATCCGCATCATCAGCATGACAGGCGAATTGCTGGCCTCGGACAAGGCAAAGCCATCGCCCACCGCCTTGACGATGCTGGGCAGGTTCGGGCGCGGGTCCAACATCCAGAATTGCGATTTCATCGCGAACGCATGGCTGCGTTCTTGCATGATGGAGGAGCCTTCGCCGTAATCTTCGCCCAAAATCACCAGCGCCCCCCCGGTGACGCCTGACGATGACAGATTGGCCAGCGCGTCTGATGCCACGTTCACGCCCACCGGGCCTTTGAAGGTCACCGCGCCCCGGATCGGATAATGCACGCTTGCTGCCAGCATTGCCGCCGCCGCCGCCTCGTTCGCGTTGGCCTCGAACCGCACGCCCAATTCGGCCAGCAACCCTTGAGCATCGGCCAGCACATCCATCAGATGGCTGATCGGCGCGCCCTGATAACCGCCAACATAGCCGACGCCGTTTTCCAGCAGCGCCTTGGTGATCGCCAAAATGCCTTCGCCGGTAAAGGTTTCCCCCGCCCCCAGACGCAGGTCTTGTATTTCTGCCGCAAAAGACCGCTCTGCCATCTAGATTGGGTGCTTTCTGATATTGGCCAGCATGGTTTGCAATGTGCTGACAAAGGCCTCGCGTTCCGCAGCCCCGATGCCGCGAAACATCCGGGCCTGCGCCTGCGCCATATGCGGCCACAGCCGCGCAAACGCCGTGCGCCCGGCGGGGGTAAGGCTTATGCGCACGCCCCGGCTGTCGGCGGTATCGGCGCTGCGTGCGATCAGCCCGTCAGCCGCCAACCCGTCCAAAGCGCGGCTAAGGGTGGATTGTTCAACCACCGCATAAACCGCCAACTCCCGCACCAAAGGCGCGTCGATCACCGACAGCACCGCCAGCGCGCGCATTTTCGGCGTGGTCAGGCCCAGTTGCGCCATTTCATCGCGCAAGGACGCGTTGTAGCGCCCCATGATGCGGTTCAGCAGATAGGGCGCATAGTTACCAAGTCCAATGTCTTGCAAGCTGGGATCGCCGGCGGCGGATGCGTCGATCCGCGGGTCTTGTGGCACGGCCTGCCGTTGCACTGCTTCGGCCATGATCAGACCCTAGCCCCGCGGCACCAAGGCCAGCGCGCGGATCGGCGATCCGGTGCCGTTCTTGATCTTCAGAGGGGCGGCGATCAGGATGGCCCCCTTGGCAGGCAGCCGGTCAAGATTGGCCAGCGATGCCAAGCCGTAGCAGTTGTTTTTGTGCAAAAGGTTATGCGCCGGAAACGGTGGTGTCATGCCGCCCGCCTGCCCCGCGTCGGTGCCAATACATTGGCTGCCCCAGCCAACAATGCCTTTGGCCAACAGATAGGTGATCACTTCAGCGGTTGGCCCCGGCGTGTGCGGGCCGGTGGCATCGGCGTTCAGGAACAGATCGGCGTCATGGCTGCGCTTGTCCCAATCGGATCGCAACACCACCCAGTCACCGGCATTGATCGGGCCATGCTTGGCCTCCCAATCCTGCACATGTTGCACGGTCAGCAGAAAATCGGGGTTGGCGGCGCATTCGGTGGCGAAATTCAGCACATTGACCGGGGCCACCAAGCGCTGCACTGGCAACGTATCGGTATAGCCGTCGGCGTAATCACGTCCGGTGATCCAGTGATGCGGGGCATCGAAATGGGTGCCCGAATGTTCGCCCAGCTTCAGCCAGTTCCACGCCCAGAACGGACCGTCGCTGTCATATTCGCTGATGCGGTGAATTTCGATGGCCGGGGTGTCGCGGGCAAAATCGGGCGGCAGTTTCAGCAGTGGCGTGTCCGGCCCCAGAACCCCGGTGCAATCGACCACCTCAACCCCACCCGAGGCCAGCATTTCGGCAAGATCGCCCAACACGGTTGTCGATGTCATATCGCTCTCCTGGTTTGCACGGGCGCAAGGGGGCCCATTCACGCAAGGCTAGACCGATATACATGCAAATGCAATTAATTTTCGGCGGCGGGTGGACGGATTTTATCCGGCGTCATGGGCGCAGATATGGCGGCGGGCGGACGCATCATCTTGCGCCGAATTTTCACCTCTCGCAGGCTGACCCGACACCCGCGCCAACCCCAGCAAAACCAAGGTCAGGCCATAATCAACGCGGCCCAACCCGTCATGGCTGCCCCCGGGGTCAGATGTTCGGTGGCACCCGGCGCTGTGATGCCCCTTGCCCCCGCTGCACCCGCGCGCCTATCCTTCACCCCAGCGTTGGGCAATCCGCTGCCCTATCCGCCGCCCACGCGCGAAGAAAAGGAAAGCAGATGCTGAAAGGGCTGGACCCCCGCCTGACCGCCGACGTTCTGGCCGCCCTGCGCGCCATGGGCCACGGTGATGTGCTGATCCTTGCCGATACCAATTTTCCGGCCGATTCGGTGGCCCGCGCCACGGTGACCGGCAAAGTGCTGCGGATGGACAACCTGACATCGGCCCAAGCCGCCCGGGCGATTTTGTCGGTCTACCCGCTGGACACCTTCGTTGATGATTTCGCGGGCCGGATGGAAGTGGTCGGCAACGCCGGCGAAATTCCCGCCGTGCAGGCCGAAGTGCAAGCCGAGATTGACCATGCCGAAGGCCGGGTGCGCCCGATGCAATCGCTGGAACGGTTTGCCTTTTATGACATGGCCCGCAGCGCCTATGCGGTGGTCCAGACCGGCGAGCGGCGGTTTTACGGCTGCTTTTTCTTGCGCAAAGGCGTCATTCCACCTCAGGATACACTGTGATGAAACCGATTGTTATCCTTGGCATATTCGTCGCCGACACCGCCTATCGTGCGGAGCGGCAGCCCAAGATGGGGGAAACGATTCTGGGCACGTCTTTCGTGCTTGGCCCCGGTGGAAAAGGATCAAATCAGGCAGTCGCCGCCGCCATGGCGGGGGGGAAGACGCATTTCATCACCCGGCTGGGGGCCGATGCCTTCGCAGATATCGCGCGGGCCACATGGGCGCGTGCGGGCGTGATCCCCGAGGTGACCATCGACGCCGAAAGCTATACCGGGGCGGCCTATATCTTTATCGAAAATGCCACCGGCAACAATGCGATCATCGTGGCACCGGGGGCGGCGGGCCGGGTATCAGCGGCGGATGTTGACGCCAAGGCCGACCTTATCGCAAAGGCGGCGGTTTTTGTGACCCAGTTGGAACAACCGATCCCCGCGGCACGGCGCGGTCTGGAAATTGCGCGCGCGGCAGGGGTGACCACCATCCTGAACCCCGCCCCCGCCGCGCGGCTGGACGATGATATTCTGGCCTTGTGCGACTACATCACCCCAAATGAGACCGAAGCCGAGGCGTTGTGCGGCCTGCCCGTCACCACCATACCCGAGGCGCGCATCGCGGCGGCGGCATTGCTGGCGCGCGGTGTGGGCGCGGTGGTGATGACGCTGGGGGCCAATGGTGCGCTTTATCACGACGCTACCCAGTCCGTGCATATACCGGTGATATCCGCAGGCCCCGTGGTGGAAACCACCGGGGCAGGCGATGCGTTCAACGGCGGCTTTGCGGTGGCGCTGTCGGAGGGTCGCCTCGTGATTGACGCCGTGCGCTTTGGCTGTGCGGTCGCGGGCCTGTCGGTAACCCGGGCGGGCGCGGCGTCTTCGATGCCAACCCGCGCCGAAGTTGATGCCTTGCTGGCCGATCAAACCTGATCGGGGACCGCCCGGCCACCCACTGGATTGGCGCGGCCAAGGTTGGGCTTTGAAGCGGCCCCTTTTTGGGTGTTCTGGCGTGGACAATCTGCGTGCGCCGTTTCGACACCGCGCCGCAAAGTGGACTGGGGCTGCCTTGAAAACCGAAGGTCTGTTGCGGAAAGATGTTAAACTTTATTAGTTATTTTTATCAAATAATTACCAATACAACCTAATGTATCACCTTAAAAGTTATAGCCTTGTCAGAGAGGCAAATCCCAGCCAGCCCGCCTGCGCAAACCCAGCGGCCTAGGGATTGAAAAGATCGGGGAAACTGCGTTCCAGCGGCTCGATAAAGGTCAGCAACTGGCGCAAATGATGGCGCACGGCGTCTCGGGCCGCCAGCGGGTCGCGCACCTCCAGCGCGGTCAGGATCGCGCGGTGTTCGGCCAGCGTTGCCACCACCCGCCCCGGCACCGGCAACAGCAAGCGCCGCGCGCGGTTGACATGCGCCGACGCGGTTTCCGACACCAAAGACAGCTTGTGAAAGCCGCTGAACGACAACAGCAGGTCATGCATTTCCGAATCAAGCCTGTAGAAACCGGCGACATCACCGTCGGCCACCACCACGGCCTGTTGCGTCAGGTTACGGCGCAACTGTTCCAACTGATCATCGCTTATCAGCCCCGCCACCCGCTCGATCGCGGCAAGTTCGATGGCTTCGCGCAAAAACGCGCCCTCGCGGATCGCAGCCATCGAAAATCGCGCCGCATAGGTGCCGGCTTGGGGCACCACATCGACCAACCCTTCGGCCGCCAACCGCGCTACGGCATCCGACACCGGGCTGCGAGAGACGCCCAATTCGGCGCAAATCTCGGGTTTGCGGAGGATCTCGCCGGGTTTGAAACGCAATTCCAGAATGGCGCTGCGCAAGGTTTGATAGACTTTTGTGCCCAAAGACCCGGTAAACATAGTTAACGGCTGCAGCCGCGCGCCAGACACGGCAGGCAACGGCAAGATCGGGTCTTGGGACGGGGGGCGCAAAGGCGATGCCATGCGCGCAGATTAAGGCGGGCTGCCGCCGCGATCAAGGAAGTGCGGCACGCATGACGCAAGGACAAAAAGGCGGTGCTGGTGGTCAGCCCGTGATCAGCGCCGAAAGATCAGCCACCGCGCGGTCGACCAAATCCGTGCGCCCGCGAGATTCCACGTTCAGCCGCAACAAGGGTTCGGTGTTGGACGCGCGCAGGTTGAACCGCCAAGTGCCAAAATCAAGGCTCAAGCCATCCAGATCGTCACGCGCGGTGGCTTGCGGGGCATAAATCGCCTCGATCCGCGCCATGCAGTCGCGCGGGCTGGCCACCGTAAAGTTGATCTCGCCCGACGATGGAAATGCGCTGCGGCGCGCGGCCAGAAGATCAGCCAGCGACGTGCCGGTGCGCCCGATCAGTTCGGCCACCAACAGCCACGGGATCATGCCGGAATCGCAGGCCATGAAATCGCGAAAGTAGTGATGCGCCGACATCTCGCCGCCATAAACCGCACCACTGTCGCGCATCGCCTGTTTCACAAACGCATGGCCGGTGCGCGAGGCTTGCACAACCCCACCCGATTTTTCAACGATATCAACGGTGTTCCAGATCACACGCGGATCGTGGATGATCCGCGCGCCGGGTTCTTTGGCCAAAAACGCTTGGGCCAACAAACCGACCACATATTCGCCGGGCACGAAGTTTCCCCGATGATCATAGAAAAAGCAACGGTCAAAATCGCCGTCCCAAGCCACGCCCAGATCGGCCCCCGCCGCCCGCACCGCCGCCGCCGTCACCGGTTGGTTTTCCGGCAACAGGGGGTTGGGAATGCCGTTGGGAAAGCTGCCATCGGGGTCGTGGTACATCCGTACAAAATCCAGCGGCGCGCCAACAGCCGTCAGCCTTGCCGCAATCGCATCAAAAGTCGGGCCAGCCGCGCCATTTCCGGCGTTGACCAGAATCTTCAACGGCCGCAGCGCGCGGGTATCGACAAAGGACAACACCTTGTCGACATAGGCGCTGCGCACCGCCTGTTCGGGCCGCCAGGTGCCCTGCCCGGCGGTGGTGAAATTGCCCTGTTCGGCCAGCGCCTTGATCGCCGCCAGCCCCGACGCCGCATCCAGCGGGGCCGATCCGCGCCGCACCATTTTCAATCCGTTGTAATCCATCGGATTGTGCGACGCGGTGACTTCGATGCCGCCATCGGCGCCCAGATGGGTGACGGCAAAATACATCTCTTCGGTGCCCGCCAACCCCAGATCAATCACTTCGACGCCCGCCTGCATCAAGCCTTCGGTCACCGCCCCCGCCAAGGCCACCGACGATCCACGCGGATCGCGGCCCAAGACCACGCGGCGCGCGCCCAACACCTCGGCAAAGGCGCGGCCGATGCGCAAGGCGATGTCTTCGTTCAACTGCGCACCAAGGCGGCCACGCACATCATAGGCTGTAAAGCAGGTGTAAGTGGGCAAAGTAAACCTCATCAGCGTATCGGTGCCGCCAACCTAGCGGTGCGCCGCAGCGCCTGCCACTCCAAACGCTGCCTGCCATCCCAAACCCTGCGCTTTCCAAACGCCGACACCCGCCCTATAAAGCCGCAAACCAAAAGGGATAGCTGCGATGCGCCGCGCCGAGATCACCCGCAAAACCAATGAAACCGCGATCGCGGTGACCGTCAATCTGGATGGCACCGGCATCAGCGACATCAAAACCGGGGTCGGGTTTTTTGACCATATGCTGGATCAGTTGGCCCGCCACGCGCTGATCGACATCAGCCTTGCCGCGACGGGCGATCTGCACATCGACGATCACCACACGGTCGAAGATTGCGGCATCGCCTTGGGTCAGGCGGTGGCGCGGGCCTGCGGCGACAAACGCGGCATCCGGCGCTATGGTGACTGCCGACTTGCGATGGATGATGCGCAACTGGTGTGCGCGCTTGATTTGTCGGGGCGCCCCTTTCTTGTGTGGAACGTGGCGTTTCCGACCGCGAAAATCGGCAGCTTTGATACCGAATTGGTGCGCGAGTTTTTTCAGGCCTTTGCCACCCATGGCGGTATCACCCTGCATGTCGATAAAATCCACGGGCTGAACAGCCACCACATCGCCGAGGCGGCGTTCAAAGCGGTGGCGCGTGCCTTGCGGGCGGCGCTGGAACCCGATCCGCGCGGCGGGGCGGCGATCCCTTCGACCAAGGGCAGTCTGTAGCCGATGCTGACGGTGCTGGTAGATTACGACAGCGGCAATCTGCATTCGGCGCACAAAGCCTTTGACCGCATGGCGCAAGAAGTGGGCGGCGGCACGATATTGGTGTCGCAGCACCCCGAAGACGTTGCCCGCGCCGACCGCATTGTGCTGCCCGGCGACGGGGCCTTTGCCCATTGCCGCGCCGCTTTGGGCAGTTTCGGCGGGTTGTTCGAGGCGATTGAACACGGCGTTACCCGACAGGCCAAGCCGTTCATGGGCATTTGCGTGGGTATGCAGATGATGGCCAGTTGGGGGCGCGAATACGCCGATACCCGCGGCTTTGACTGGATCGGCGGCGAGGTGGTGAAAATCGCGCCTGCCAACCCGGCGCTCAAAGTGCCGCATATGGGCTGGAATGATCTGGTGATTGACGACGGGGCCGCAGCGCACCCGGTTCTGGCGGGTCTTTCAACCGGGGATCACGCCTATTTCGTGCATTCCTATCATATGCAGCTTGATGCGCATGCGCAGCGGCTGGCGCATTGCGATTATGGCGGCGATATCACCGCCATCATTGGCCGCGACACCATGATCGGCACGCAGTTTCATCCCGAAAAATCGCAAGCCACCGGGCTGCGGCTGATCGCGAATTTCTTGCGATGGAAGCCGTAAGCGGCGTTACCACGCCTGCCACCTGCGCCACAGCCGCCCGTCAATCGCCGCCAGCCCGGCAGCAATCAGGGCAAACCCCGCCAGATGCCGGGGCTGGATGGATTGTTTCAACACAACCACCCCCAGCAGCGTGGCCGACACCGGAATAAGAAACGTCACCAGCGACAGATTGATCGCCCCCGCCGAGGCCAGCAGCCGGAAAAAGATCAGATAGGCCAGCGCGGTTGACAGCGCCGCCAGACCGATCACCGCAGCTATCACCGGCAGCGCGGGCACGGGCATGGCCTGCGGTTGGTCCAGCCACAGCCAGACCGGCAACAGCATCAGCGTCGAACAGGCAACCTGCCCAAAGGCGATGGTCAAAGGTGCCGCCCCCAGCGCCCGAAACCTGCGCGCCCAAAGCGCCGCCAACCCGTAGAAAAACGCGGCCAGCAAACAGCCCGCCGACGCCCAGGCATCGCCGCGCACCATGCCGCCCATCATCACCACCACCCCCGCAAAGCCCAAAGCCAACCCAACAGCCTTGGCGGCTGTGATCTTTTCATCCGCGGTCAGCAGATGCGCCAGAATCAGGCTCCACAGCGGGGTGGTGGCGTTCAGGATCGCGGCCATCGCCCCGGTGATCTGGCCCTGGGCCACGGCAAACAATGTAAACGGCACCAGGTTGTTCAAAAAACCCATGCCGATCAGCGCCATCCACAGCGCCCGGCCCTTGGGAAAGCGGCCACCGGTGGCGACAATCGCCGTGGCCAAAAACACCGCCCCCAGTGCCACCCGCCCCCACACCACCGAAAGCGGCGGCAGGCCCTGCAAGGCCACATCAACAAAAAAGAACGACCCGCCCCATAAAAGGGACAGGCCGATCAATCGTATCCAGTCTTTCGCCGACATTGCCGCACCCCCTGATCTGCCCGTTCCTAGCACGGGAAATCCAGCGGACGCGACCCGAAGCCTGCGGTTTGCAGATCACGGTTTTCGGGGCGGGATTTACTTCACGCGGGTCCAGGTGCCGCCATCGCGACAAATGCCCAACACGCAGCCGCGCACGGCCAGCTTGTCGCCGGTCAGCGTCATGTCGGAATTATAGGTCTTGTCGCGGTCCGGGCTCCAGACTTGGCCATCGTCATACAGACCGTCTGGATAGGCGACCATATCCCAGATGATGTTCTTGCCGATGTTATCGCTTTTCAGCTCGGCACCGGTGCTGTCAAAAGATTTGATCAGCTTGCCACAGAACGCCGGGCCGCAAGCGGCAACTTTGACATGGCCGTAGTTGCCATTGTCATCGGCTTTGGTTTGCCACACACCTTCAACCGGATCGGCAAAGGCGGTGGTGGCGGCGAAAAGGAACGCAGCGGACAGTGTCAGTTTCTTTAGCATGGTAAATCCTCCCTCAAGGCTGGCTGCAGTTTTCGCTGAAATTTCGAACCAATCAAGCGTGACGTGGGGTCGCCGGCCAATTGCAGCCGCGCATTCAGGCTCTTGGCAAAAGGGCAGCGCTTGGCATATCCCACCCAGAACTGACAAAGGGCGCGCCATGATCCTCTATCCTGCGATTGATCTGAAAGACGGCCACTGTGTGCGCCTGCTGCGCGGCGAGATGGCGGATGCCACCGTGTTTGGCGATGATCCGGCGGCACAGGCGCTGGCGTTTCAGGGGGCGGGCTGTGACTGGCTGCATCTGGTCGATCTGAACGGGGCGTTTGCCGGTGTGCCGGTGAACGGTGCAGCGATCCGGGCGATTTTGGCCGCGGTGTCGGTGCCGGTGCAACTGGGCGGCGGCATCCGCGACATGGCGACGATCCAGATGTGGCTGCACGCCGGGATTGCGCGGGTGATTCTGGGCACGGTGGCGGTGGAAAACCCCGATCTGGTGCGCAGCGCCGCCCGCGCCTTTCCGGGGCAGATTGCGGTGGGCATTGACGCGCGCGCGGGCCTTGTCGCCACCAAGGGCTGGGCCACCAAAACCGATGTGCAGGCATCCGATCTGGCGCTGCGCTTTGAAGACGCCGGCGTCGCCGCAATCATCTATACCGATATCGACCGCGATGGCGCGATGGGTGGGCCAAACACCGAGGCCACTGTCGCACTGGCCAAGACGATGACGATCCCGGTGATTGCGTCAGGCGGTGTGGCATCCATGGCCGATCTGCTGGCGCTGCGCGACACCGGGGTGATCGCCGGTGCGATTTCGGGCCGCGCGCTTTATGATGGCGCGATTGATCTGAACGCTGCCTTGCTGGCCTTGCGCCGCTGATTTCATTTTGGAAAAAATACTCTCGGGGGCAGCATTTGCCCGGCAAATGCGACAGGGGGCAGACAGCCCCCGTCTTGGGGCAGCATTTGGGCAGACAGCCCCCTTTTCGCGCGCGCCCTGTCACGCTAGGGTGCCCGCATGTTAAAAACCCGCCTGATCCCCTGCCTTGATGTCGCCGATGGCCGCATCGTCAAAGGCGTCAACTTTACCCAGCTGCGCGATGCGGGCGATCCGGTGGAAGCCGCGCGCGCCTATGATGCGGCAGGCGCGGATGAGCTGTGTTTTCTGGACATCATGGCCACCGAACAAAACCGCGCCACGATGTTTGATCTGGTGACCCGCACCGCCGAGGCCTGTTTCATGCCGCTGACAGTGGGCGGCGGCGTGCGCACGCCGGACGAGGTGCGCGCGCAGTTGTTGGCGGGGGCAGACAAGGTATCGTTCAACTCGGCTGCCGTGGCCGATCCCGATGTGGTGGCGCAGGCGGCGGCGCGCTTTGGCAGCCAGTGCATCGTGGTGGCGATTGACGCCAAAACCGTTGCCCCGGGGCAATGGCAGATTTTCACCCATGGCGGGCGGCGCGCCACCGGCATTGACGCGGTCGCGTTTGCCAAGCTGGTGGCGGCCAAGGGGGCGGGCGAAATCCTTTTGACTTCGATGGACCGCGACGGCACCAAAGCCGGGTTCAATCTGGGGCTGACGCGGGCGATTTCGGACGCGGTGACCATCCCGGTCATCGCCTCGGGCGGGGTGGGCAACCTTGATCATCTGGTCGACGGTGTGCTTTTGGGTGGGGCATCGGCGGTGCTGGCTGCGTCAATTTTCCATTTTGGCGAATTTACCATTCCGCAGGCCAAAGCCCATATGGCGGCGGCTGGCATTCCGATGAGGCTGACATGACAGCGCTGGACCGCCTTGCCGCCACCATTGCAGCGCGAAAAGGCGCTGATCCCGAAACCTCGTGGACGGCAAACCTGCTGGCCGCCGGCCCCGAAAAATGCGCCGAAAAATTTGGCGAAGAGGCGATAGAGGCCATCATCGAAGCCGTCAAAGGCGACCGCGCCCGCCTGATCGCCGAGGCGGGCGATGTGGTTTATCATCTGCTGGTGATGCTGGCCGCGCGCGACCTTACCCTCGCGGATGTGCAGGCCGAGTTGGAACGCCGCGAGGGCAGGTCAGGGATCGCCGAAAAAGCGGGGCGGTGAAGCAGGACGGTGCCAAATTTTTTCGAAAAAATTTGCAAAATCCTTCACAGGATTTTGGTTCTACAATCCCAACCGCGGAATTTCAATCGCAGGGCAGCGGTCCATCACCACCTCCAACCCGGCGGCGCGGGCCACATCGGCTGCAGCATCATTGATCACACCCAACTGCATCCAAACTACGCCCGCTCCGATGGCAATCGCCTCGGCAACCACCGGGCCCACCTCGTCGGGGCGGCGGAAAATATCAACCATATCAACCGGATGGCCAATGTCGGCCAGACTGGCGCGCACCGGCTCGCCCAACCCGCTGTCACGGCCCACTTGCCCCGGATTGACCGGGATCACCCGGTAGCCACGGCTGTGCAGATACCTTGCCACGCCGTTGCTGGGCCGGTCAGCCTTGGGCGACCAGCCGACCACGGCGATGATTTTGACGGAAGTCAGAATCTCGCGCAGTTCGGCATCAGTATTTGTATCGGCCATGATCATCCCCAGAAAAAAGCGCCCAAGCCTAAGGCTGGGGCGCTAAGGTGTGGAACGAGGGACAGTGAACCAAAGCTACGGAAGTTCCGGGTCCGTAGCTTCACATTTACAGATAGGAACCTTAATGCCGCGTTAAAGTGCGCGTCGCGTATTTGTGATCCGCCTGCGGTTGGCATCGGCCTGCCCTACCGCACCGAGGCTGCATAAAGCCCGACGGCGGCGGCGTTCGACACATTCAGACTGCCAAATGCGCCAGAGAAAGGAATGCGCGCGATCACATCGCAGGTTTCGCGGGTCTTGTCGCGCAAGCCCGGCCCTTCGGCCCCCAGAACCAGCGCCACCGCGCGTTTGCCCGCCTGCGCCATCGCCACCTGCAGATCCACGGTGCCGTCGCCGTCCAGCCCGATCAGCACATAACCGTAGGTTTTCAATTCCGCCATCGCATCGGCCAGATTGGTGACTTTCAGGTAGGGCTGACGCTCCAGCGCCCCACTGGCGGTTTTGGCCAAAGCGCCGGTTTCGGGCGCGGAATGGTGGCGGGGGGCGATCACCGCGCGCGCGCCAAACACCTCGGCTGACCGCAGCACCGCGCCCACGTTGTGCGGATCGGTGACCCGGTCCAGCACGACGATCAACGGATTGCCGGTGCCCGAGATGGCAATATCCGCCAGCTTACCCCAGTTCAGCACCCGCACTTCCATCGCGGCCCCCTGATGCACCGACCCTTCGTCAATCGGCACGTCAAAGCGGCGCGGATCGGCGATTTGCGGTGCGATCCCGGCAAAGGCCACCGCGTCTTGCAGCTTGTCCAGCGCGTTTTTGGTGACCACCAGTTGCAGCTTTTCGCGGCCCGGGTTCATCAGCGCATCGCGCACCGCGTGCAGGCCGAACAGCCAGACGGTTTCGCGCGCCTCGGCCCGGCGGTTGCGTTCTTTGTCCACCACCCAGGTTGGTTTTTTATCGCCCGACATCGCAGCCCCTTGCACTCTTTTAGGGGCAGACCATGGGGCCACAACGCGGGCCAAAGCAAGCCGAAATGCGATCCGGCCCAAGCTGTGCATTTCGCCTTGACGCCCCCCGACCCCTTCGCTAATGCCTGCCCTTAGTGGGCGACGTGCTGCAAGGTGCGGCAGGAGACTGTAACTCTCCCGAGGCGACTCGTGCCTGGTTCGATTCCAGGGTCGCCCACCATTCTTCGCCAGATCAACGGCTTAGAATTTGTGACTTCCCGGCGCGCCGCACAGGTGAGACGCACGGCATGCACCAAACTGCCTATCTAAGTACTTCTCGGCACGGAATTTTTTATTTTCGCTGGCCAAGACCCGCTTCATTACATCCGTCGGGCCTACGCACCGATATCAAGCTGTCTTTGGGCACACGCAAACCCATGTTCGCTAAGCGTTTATCACTTATGATGGTTTGGGCTGGTCAATCCGAACGCGCCAAGACATCAACTTACGGGATGCGCTATGATCAAATCCGTACACAAGTTCAGACTCACCCCACCACAGTCGCCCCCGGCTTGCCGCACCGATAACCGGTTGCTTTGTCCGCCAACCGGTGGAACTGTCTGCATAAAATATCACAGGGCACCATGTACGAAAACGCATTCAACACCATCGAACGCAACCTGCGGGCCGAAGAAGGCATTGCCAACGAACTTGACTATGTTGAACAGACCTCTTGGGTGCTGTTCCTCAAGTACCTGCATGACTTGGAAACCGAACGCCGCGACCGGGCGGAACTGGACGGTGAAGCCTACACCCCGATCATCAACGGGCAGTATCGGTGGGACCAATGGGCTGCCCCCAAGATCAATGGCGCTTTCGATCATAACACGGCCATGATCGGCGACGACCTGATCAGCTTTGTCGATCAAAAGCTGTTTCCGTTTCTTGCAGGCTTCCGCCAATCGGCCACCGGGCCGCAAACCATCGAATACAAGATCGGTGAGATTTTCACCGAACTGCGCAACAAGTTCCGCTCTGGCTATATTCTGCGGGACGTGCTGGAAATTCTGGACGCCCTGAATTTCAATACCCAAGCTGACCGCCACGAACTGTCGCAGCTTTATGAAAGCCGCATCCGGCGCATGGGCAATGCGGGGCGCAATGGCGGAGAATATTACACCCCCCGCCCGCTGATCCGGGCGATGATCGCGGTCACGGCCCCCAAGCTGGGCGAAACCATCTACGATGGCGCTGTCGGGTCGGCGGGGTTTTTGTGCGAAGCCTATGATTACCTGCGCACCGATACGCTGACGGCATCCGAATACGAAACCCTGCAAACCCGCACCTTTTACGGGCAAGAGAAAAAGGGCCTCGCCTATATCATCGGCATCATGAATATGGTGCTGCACGGGATCGAGGCCCCGAACCTTGTCCATTCCAACACGCTGAATGAAAACGTGATGGACATACAGGAAAAAGACCGCCACGACATCATCCTTGCCAATCCCCCCTTTGGCGGCGGTGAGCGGCGAGAGGTGCAGCAGAATTTCCCCATCCGCACGGGCGAGACCGCCTATCTGTTCTTGCAACACTTCATCCGCAAGTTGCGCGCCGGGGGGCGGGCGGCGGTGGTGATCAAGAACACCTTCCTCAGCAATACTGACAACGCATCGGTGGCCCTGCGGCGTGAGTTGATGGAGGCGGCAGAGTTGCACACCATCCTTGATTGCCCGCAAGGCACGTTTCAGGGGGCCGGGGTCAAGACCGTGGTGCTGTTTTTCGAGAAAGG
>JANPLZ010000030.1:0-13557 GCA_031422555.1 Cypionkella sp.
TCGGTGCCGGGCAGGGTGGGGGTCTGTTGATCACCACCGGTGATCCACAAGAACCGTTTGCCCGACGGTGCGGTGTAGGGCAGCACCCCCCAGGGCGAGCTGCGCCGGAACCCCATCGCAGCCACGGCGGTGCCTTTGACGTCGGCTGCGGCACAAGGCGGAAAGTTGATGTTGTAAAACACCCGGTAATCGTCACCTGTCCAGATGCCCTTGTCCAACAATGCGCGCACAACCGTTGCGCCATGGGCGGCGGCGGCCTCGAACGGATCGGCCAGCGCGGCAGTGCCGGGGCCCATGTATTGCGACAGCGCAATCGCCGGAATGCCGTGCAACGCCGCCTCTATCGCGGCCCCGATGGTGCCGGAATACAGCACGTTTTCGGCCGAATTGTTGCCCCGGTTCACGCCTGACAACACCAGATCGGGTTTGACCCCGCCCAGCACGTCATGCACCCCCGCCAGCACACAATCGGCCGGGCTACCTTCAACGGCATAACGGCGGTGCGACAGTTTGGCGTTGATCATCGGGTGGGTATAACTGATGCAATGGCCCACGCCCGATTGTTCAAACGCGGGGGCGACTGTCCAGACCTCGCCGCCTTCGCCCGCGATGTCATGGGCGATGCGGGTCAGCACCTCAAGGCCCGGCGCGTTGATGCCATCGTCATTGGTGATCAGAATGCGCATGGACCTGCCTTGATCTGGCGGCGCGGTGCCACCGGTTGCTGCTGTGTTGATAGCCGAGGCCGCGCACAGCGGCAAGTCTGGCGCAGCGTAGGACGTGCGGCGTGATTGTGGGACGGGCGGCCATTCCCACGCAGGGATTTGGCACCCCTGCCGGGGCAGCCGGTGAAATTAGCCTTTGCCATCCGGGGCGATTTGCGCTGTGTTACCTGCACTTAGGCGGGGCTGCGATCTTGGTCGCTGCGCCGCGATACTGCTGCATCACACACCGCCAAAAAACGCCAAAACACACCGCCAATACATGGGGCCCCGGATGAGCAAAACGCAATCACAAGCCTTGCGCATCTGGCGCGGTGCGGCGCTGTTTGACGGCGCCAGCGAGGCGACTTTGGCCGCCTTGGCCCAAGCCAGCACGGCAATGCAGTGGCGGGTGGGCGAGATGTTGTTTCAGCGCGGTGATGCGGGCGAGTCTGTCATCGGTCTGGCATCGGGGCGGGTCAAGCTGTCCTTGGTCACACGGCAGGGCCGCGAGTTGGTGCTGCGCCACGCCGAGGGCGGCGATTTTCTGGGCGAGTTGGCGTTTCTTGATCCCGCCCCGCGGTCCGCCGATGCCACGGCGCAAGAACCCACCAGCGGCTTTATTCTGCGGCGGGTTGATTTTGACCGGCTGGCGGACCGGCAGTTGCTGGTGTCAAAAGCGGCGATTTATCTGTGTCAGCGGCTGCGCGACACCACGGATCAGTTGGAATCCATCGCACTTTACGGGCTAAGTTCGCGCCTTGCGCGGTTTTTTCTGCTGACCCTGCGGCAGATGAACGGCGATGATCTACCGCCCGCGCCGCGCCTGCGCCTGCCGTTGACGCAGTCGGAACTGGCAGCGATCCTTGGTGCAAGCCGCCCCAAAGTGAACCGCGCCATTGCGGAACTTGAGGCCGCGGGTGCCATCAAGCGCACCGGCGACGTGCTGGAATGCGATCCTGATTTGCTGGAAACCTTTGCCGATCCTGCGGGGCATGAATGACGCCAGCGCCTGCGCCTGCGCCCGTGCCGGCGCCCGTGCCGGCGTCGTGGCACCGGCGCGCGCCGGGGATTGTGGCCGCACTGGCGGTGGCGGGGCTGCTGGCGGGGCTGATACTGGCCGGGCAAAACGCCACGGAACCCCTGCGCGAGCGGTTGTTTGACACCATGATTGCCGGGCGCGCGCCGCCGGTATCAGACAAGGTCTGGGTGGTTGAAATCGGTGCTGGCAATGCTGCCAACGCGCCGTGGTCGCGCGGCGATCTGGCGGCGTTGATTGCCAAGTTGGCGGCGACCAAACCCGCCGTGATCGGCCTTGACATTGTGTTGTCAAAGGATTGCGCGCCGGGGTCGGACACGCAAGGTTTGGCCACCGCCTTGGCAAGCGCGCCGGTGTTGACCGGATTTGTGGTGCCGGGGCCTGCGGGCACCCTGCCTGCGCCGCAATTGCCGATTGCAGTGATGCAAAACGCCCCGGCCTGGGATGCGCCGGGCGCAGAAACCGCCTGTCCGGTGTTTCAGGCGGCATCAAAGGGCGCGGTGCTGATCTCGCTTTCCGGCGGGCGCGACGGGCGGGTGCGCACCGCGCCCGCGCTTGGCTTTGTGGCGGGCCAGCCCTTTGCGGGTTTGGGCGTCGAATTGGCCCGGCATGCGGCAGGGTGGCCTGCCCCCATCATGGGCGGGGGTAGCCCGGGGTGGTTGCGGCTGGGCGGGGTGACCATCCCGCTGGACAGCATGGGGCAATTCCGCTTTGTGCCGCAGCCCCCCGCCCGGCGCGCGGCGCTAACCGTGGCGGCGGCGGCGGTTCTGGCGGGCAGAGCGCCAGAAATACCGCAAGGTGCGGTGATCCTGATCGGGTCCAGCCTGCCCGAAATGGGCGGCCTGCGCGCCAGCCGTGCAACACCTTTGCATGCGTCGCTGCATTTGCACGCCGACGTTGTGACGCAGCTGCTGTCGGGCCACCCTTTTTCGCGCCAGCCCGCCGCCCCGCTGTTCGAGGCCATGGTTGCAGTGGCAGGTGCCGTGCTGGCGCTGCTGGCGGTGCTGCGGCTGGCCCCGCTGGCGGCGGCGGCGGGTGCCAGCGGGCTTGCGGTGTGTTGGATCGCTGTCACTTGGGCCACAGCGGTTTGGGGCGATCAATTGCTTGACCCTTTGTTGCCGGCACTGGCGATGGTTGGCGCGGCCTCTGTCGCGCTGCTGGCCGAGGCGCGCGCCAGCCGCAGCGCCGAAGCCAACCTGTCGCGCCGGATGCGCCAGCATTTGCCGGCCTCCGTGGTTGACCGCGTCACCGATGGCACCGCCGCGCAGCACCTGAAGGGTGAGATGCGCGAGATCACCGCGCTGTTTACCGATATCGAGGGCTTTTCCGATCTGACCCGGCGGTTGCCGACCCAGGCGCTGGTGGCGCTGCTGGATGGGTATTTCACCGGGCTGACCCGCATTATTGCGGCGCGCGGCGGCATGGTGGATAAAATCGTCGGCGACGCGGTGCATGCGTTTTTCAACGCGCCGGTGGATCAGCCCGACCACGTCGATCAGGCGATCCGGGCGGCGCGTGATATTCGCGATTTTGCGGGCCAGTTTGCGCAAGGGTCTGCGGCGGCCGCGGCGGGCTTTGGCCGCACCCGCATTGGTGTTGAAACCGGGCCGGCGCTGCTGGGAGATGTCGGCCAAGGCGGGCGCACCGATTATACCGCGCATGGCGATGCGGTGAACATGGCGGCGCGGCTGCAAGAGGCCAGCAAGACGCTGGGCACCACCGTGTTGATCGGCCCGCGCGCCGCCGCGTTGACAAATCTTGCGCTGGGGCCGGTCAGCGTGATTGATCTGCGCAGTTTTGGCGATGTGGCGGTCGCCACCTTGGCCGACTGATCAGCGCCCCAGCACCCAGGAAAATGCCTGATCGACGCGGGCTTGCGGCCATGTTCCCACCGGGCCAGGGGCCACATCATTGCCGCGCAGGTTGACGCCCTGACCCGGTTGCAACGCCTTGATCACACCCCCCGCCGACACCGTCACACGGCCCCGTTCAACAAACACCGCAAAGGCGTTTTCGCTGGGACCGGCAAAAAACCGGGTGCCGCGCACCGCGATGCGACCAAAGTCGGTCTGAAATTCAAGATCAACCGGCGGGGCGGTGTCATCGCGGTCAAACACGATGGCGCCGTTCAGATAAATCGCGCCGCCAATTTCGGCGATAAAGCGGTCGATGCGCAATTCCGACACCGGCCCCAGATGTATTTCCGTTGACGCCCCCAAGCCCAGATGCGCGCGCCCCTCTGATCCGGTCACCGCCAGATCCCCATCAAACAGGGGCATTCCCGCAAGCATTTGCGCCAGCCGGTCGGGTTGGCCCACCTGTCCCGGCCCGTTGATCGCCACCACGGTGCCAATGCCGCTGGCCGCCCGCGAAGCCCCCGTCGCCCAAGCAAAAGTTCCCCCGCCGATCAGGCAAATAGCCTGGCGGCGGGGGATGGGGCGGTTTTTAGTGATGAAAGGCACTTCGTAACCCTCGGCTTATGCGGGCAGGGGGACAACAGATCCTGACCCGCGGTGTTGCTTTGGAATGATTCCGCCCCAAGATTAGCCTGATCCCCGGGGAAAGGCATCAGGCTAAGCTGGTCGTCTGATCGGCCCGCAATGGGGCTTGATCAGTAGCGATAGGTATAGGTTTTCTTGTGCTTGCGCGGGGCGGGTGCGTAATAGCAGTGATCGTCGCCCCCCGAGATATAGCGCGCCGACACCCAGCCTTCGTAACCGTTCCAGATGACGCGATACCAGCCGCCATAGCTTTCATAAACATGCACCCGGGTGCAGGCATTCAGCGCCGCGATCACTTGGTAATCCGAACCGGGACCGGTGCGAAAGTTCAAATCCCGCGTCGCCCATCCGGGGTTGGCAAGGCCAGCGCCTGCGGATGTCAGGGCAAGGACGGCGGCAAGGGCAAAACGTGTGAACATCATCAACTCTCCATATCGGGGGCCGCGCGGGGCCGGCTCGGGGCCGGACCGCCACGTCGTGCGGCCCGTATGAGATGACATTGCCCGATCGCCTGCCGCGGCGCTGTTCCTTGCGATACAGGGGGGGTAACCAGATGATTTTGCGTGACTTTCTAGATTTATGGCAGGGGCTGCCACCCGACAAGGCCCGCACAACGCTTCTGGATCGGCCGCGAACAGACCTGCACGCTGCCCGATACCGCCGATTCTGCGCGCCAGATCCATGGGCAAGCCGGGCTGGCAAAACCCTGTGCGCCCCCGCGGCCGCGCGGGCCCGCGTCACGACACGGCCAACCATCGACCCGAAAAGGGCGATGTCAGCAGCCGTTCAGCTTTTCCTTGGCTTTGACCTGATCGACCAGTTGTTCCTCGACCGCGGTCAGCGTTGGCGTCGAGGTATGGCACGTGCCATCTTCAAACGTTGCAATCCCCAGGTCGGTGGTAAAGCAATAGCCGTTGGCATAAAGGATCGCGTTGCGCTGATACCACAGGTTATAGCACATCTCGGACATTTGCGGATCGGGGTTGTCCGCGGTGACGGCGGCAGGTTTCAGCCCCTGATCATCTTGCAAATACCGCCCGTATCCCCAGCCCGACACTGTGTTCCAAGCAAGATTGCACCAAAGGTAGTTGTAATTATCAACCACCTGACAATCGGTGACCACAATGCCCGTGGTATCGGGGGCGAGGTGCGCCACCACCGCGTATTGCTCGCCGGGGCCAGAGCGGATGTTCAGATTTTCGTCCGCCGGGTGGTCGACCACCCGGAACAAGCCGGAAAATTCGGAACTGGCCGCCTCGACGAAATCTTCGGTCAGATATTTCAGCGCTGCAAAGCCCGCCATGCAGCCATACTGCACCTCGCACCACTTGTTTGCGCAATTGGTGACGGTAATTCCGGTGGCGTTATAGGCCAATTCACCGATTTCGGCGTGGCTGGTGCCGGGGCCTGCGCGCACAAACAAGGTATCGTCTGTGGCGATGCCCTTCACCGACCAGCCGCCAATTTGCATCGGGCAACGGGCCAGATCGGGGGCGGCGGCAAGATTGGGTTTGGCGGCGGGCGCGGGTTCCGGTTCCGGTTCAGGCGCGGGCAGGGCGGCGGGCACCGGTTGGGGCACCATGGCCAAAGCGGCGATGCGGTTGGCGGCCTCAGTTATGTAGCGGCCCTTGGGAAAGCCCAAAAGATAGGCGCGAAAGCCCGCTTCGGTGTTTTTGGCGGTGGTATCGGCCCAAAAATCGGTTTCCGCCATGTCGGCCACCACGGCACGGGCATCAACGGCGCGGTCGTGAGTGGGATACCGGCGAATGAAATCTTCGATCGCGGCGCGGTCCCCCGATTTCAGCGCCGCCAGATAAATCAGCAACGGATCGTCGGCGGGCGGGGCTGCGGGCGGGGCGGCAGCAGGCGCGGCGGCAGGCGGCGCGGCCAAACCGGTGGCTGCCCCGCCTGCTGCCGGTTCAGCCGGGGTGAGCGCGCCCACCAGATAAATATCCTGATCGGGCAATTGTGCTTGCTCGACAGGCACTTGCGCGCCGCCGGTGGTTTCCTTGACCCGCGCACGCACGGCGCGAAACATCCGCCCAACCTCCAGCCCCGGTTGATCCAACACTCCCAGCAGCGCAGCCGTGTAGGGGCTGTGATCGGCGTCGCCGTCATCGGCGGTCTTGCCCGCTTCGGCGGCAAAGGAAATCAGCATGCCGGTCTCACCCTCGACCGAAATCGGGGCCAGCCCCCGCGACACCGATCTGGTGCCATTGCTGCGGGTCATGGTGGCCGAAAACGGATCATTGCGGCAGGCATCCAGCATCACCAGACCCAGTTTGCCCGCGACACGCACCGCCCCCAACACCTGTTCCAGCGCCACGGCTTCGAACTGCGCGGTGGCTTCCGATTTCATCTTGGCATCCACCGGGATCAGGTAATTCTGCCCGTTCATCTCGATGCCGTGCCCTGCGTAAAACACCAGCGCCAGATCGGCCTTCAACGCCTTTTCCGAAAACTCTCCCAGCGCCAGCCGAAAGCCCTGACCGTCCAGATTTTCGTGCAAGGCCACGTCAAAGCCGATGGCCGCCAGCTTGGCCGCCACCGCGCGGGCATCGTTGATCGGGTTGGCCAGCGGTGATGAATTTTCATAGGCCGCATTGCCGATTACCAGCGCTACGCGGATTTCGGCCCACGCCGCCACGGGCAGGCAAAGCAGGATCAGAGCGAACAGATTGCGGACCCGGGCCACCGGATTATTCCCGGTTGTCCTGATTGACGATGCTGCCCGCGCCATCCAGAATTTCAAAACCACCGCGCCCGTTGGAACTTAGGTCATTGCCAGTGAAAATGCCGCTGCCGCCTGACTGCACTTCGATGGCGGCATAGGCGTTGAACGTGATGGTGTTGTTCTTGAAAATCGCGTTGCCGCCGTTCAGCGTCAACACCCCGGCCTGCCCATTGCCGGTGATGGTGTTGCCATTGAAGCGGCCCTTGCCATCTTCGTTGATCACCACCCCGGCCTGATCGCCGTTCTTGATGGTATTGTCGCGCATGTCGGGGTTGGCGCCGCGCAACACCTGCACGCCGGCTTCGGCGTTGCCGACGATAAGGTTGCCCACGTAAACCCCCAAACCGCCGTCCGCCACCACGATGCCGCTGGTTTTATTGCCGGTGATGATGTTGTTCTTCACCTCGGGTCTTGAGCCGTTGTTGACAAATATTGCCGCCAGACCATGACCGTTCAACTGGTTGTTGGCATAAACCCCGCTTGCCCCTTCCGAGATGAAAATGCCGCTTTGCACGTTGTCTCGGATGATGTTTTCCAACACTGCGGGTGCTGCGTTCAGGCTGATCTCGAACCCGGAATAGGCGTTCCCGAACACCGAATTTTTCGTAAAGCTGCCCGTGGTGCCATCGCCCGCGATATAGAACCCGGACGCGGCACCATCGTGCAGGGTGTTGCTGGTCACGGTGGGGTTTGCGCCGCCTTGCACCGTCATGGCGGCATAGCCTTGCGATGTCAGGTCATTGCCGATCACGTCCGCCGCACCGCCGGTGAAGGTGATCGCAGAATAGGGCCCGGTGCCGGTTTGCTGCACCGTCAGATTTTCGATCCGCCCCGACGCGGCAGACCATAAAAACGGATCGCCCGCATCGGTGCTGATCACAATCTGCGTCACATCGCCGACACCGATGAACTGCAGGGGTTTGTCGACCACCAGCGCCTCGTTGTAAACACCCGGGCCGATTTCAATGGTGGTGCCGGGGTCTGCTGCGTAAATCGCATCGGCGATGCTGCGGTAATCGCCGCCGCCACTGGCCGACACGCGCAGCACGGGTCCGCCCACAGCATCAGTCTTTTCGGGCGGCGTGTAGAGGGTGACCGGTTCGTTCCCGGCAGGGTTTTCAAGCACCGGATCATCCACCCGGGGCGGCGCCACCACTTGTTGCGATCCGCCCGCTTTGGCGGCTGCCAGCCATCTTGCGGCCTCATCGGCATAGGTGCCTGCCGGGAACACCAGCAAATAGCGTTTATAGGCCGAAACGCTGGCGGCGCTTTGGGTTTTTTCCAACAGCGCATCGTCCTCGATTGCCGCCATCAGCGCACGCGCATCATTGGCGCGGTCGCTGCCGGGATAGCGCTTGATGAAGTCGGCCAAAGCCTCAACGGTGCCGGCCTTGACGGCACTGAAATAGGCGGTGGTGGCATCATCTTGCGGCACCACCAGATCGCCGCCGCCAGTTCCGGTGCCCGGATCGGGCTGCGTCGCCACGGCCCCTGCCACCAGATAAATATCCTGATCGGGCAGTTGCATCTGTTCAATCGGCACTTGCTTGCCATCGGTCGCGGTTTTCACTTTGGCGCGCACCGTGCGGAACATCCGCCCCACTTCCAGCCCGGGTTGATCCAGCACCTCCAGCAGCGCCGCAGTGTAGGGGCTGTGCATGCCGTCGCCGTCATCGGCGGTGTTGCCAGCTTCGGCCGCGAACGACACCACCAGCCCCGTCTCCCCCTCGACCGACACCGCCGCCAGCCCCCGGCTGTCGCCGCGCGTGCCGTTTGAACGCACCATCGAGGTGGCAAACGGGTTGTTGCGGCAGGCATCCAGCATCACCATGCCCAACTGATCGGCGGACCGCACGGCGGACAACAACTGATCCAGCGTGATGGTTTCAAACTGCGCGGTGGCTTGTGACCGCATCTGGGCATCCACCGGGATCAGATAGTTTTTACCCTCCATTTCAATGGCATGGCCCGCATAAAACGCAATCGCAAGATCGGCGTTCAAGGCCTTTTCGCTGAACTCTCCCAAGGCAATCCGAAACGCCTGGCCTGTCAGATCTTCGTGCAGCGCCACCTCAAAGCCGATGGATTCCAGCTTGGCCGCCACCGCGCGGGCATCGTTGATCGGGTTGGCCAGCGGCGATGAATTTTCATAGGCCGCATTGCCGATCACCAGCGCCACTTTGCCTTCGGCCCATGCCGTTGCGGGCAGGGAAAGCAGCAAAACCGTGACGAACTGGCGCAACAGCAACATCGGATTATTCCTTATCCATTCGCGGCGCGATTGGGCCACTTTTACCGGTCAAAAGCAAGCGCGTCTTGGGTGTCGGATCAGCCACCGGTGAACAGCCCGATCCGGCCGTATTGACATGTTGTATCGGCGGTGGCGGCCAGAACATCGGCCATGGCGGGCACCGTTCTGCCTGTGCCCGCTAGCAGCAAATCTTGCAACCCCAGCGGCGGGCGGGCGCACCAGATGGCGATCAGTTGATCTTCGCCGGTCGGCGGGGTGACGGCGAATTGCAAGGTCAGCGCATCGGTCACAGCCACGCCCGGGTCAAACCCCGGCGGATATAGCGGGTATTGAACTGACCCGTCCGAGGCCACATTGAACAGCGTCACAAAGGGCAAATCGCGGCTGGGGGCGTGAAATTCAAAGCCGACGTTGGTGCCAACCGTTTGCCGCGCGGCAGATTGCATCGCGCCGATCACCACCGGGGGCAACTGCGCCTGTTTGGCCGCGTTCAAATCAATCAGGAATGCGGCCCGCGCGATCTGGGCCGGGGCATTTTCCGTGATCGTGGTGATGCGGTCGCCTTGGCCGGAATACACATCCCAACCCGCCGCCACCGCCTGAAACATCAACGCGTGGCCCGCCGTCACCACCCGGCAGCCGGGGCAGTTGCCGCTGTCCAGCCCCGGCGGAGGTGCCCCCACCAGACGGATTGGCAGCCCGGTTGCCGCGGCTTTGGGGGCGGCTTCGATTACCAAGCCGCGCGACAGGTTCAGCATCACCGACGCATCGCCGCGCGGCACGAATTTGGGTTGCTGGTTTTGCTCCATATGGGTGAAAACCCGGTCGCCGATGAACGACGACAACTCCAGCCTTGTCATCGCGCCATCGCTGTTCTGATCGGCCTCGCCGCTGATGGCCTTGGCAAAAAACCATGACAGCGCCCCGTGCGCCGCACCGTCAAAGGCGGTTTCGGTGACCAAAAGTTCATCGGTCGCGGTGGCCAGAATTTGGGTGACATGCGCAAGGCCCGCAGCACCGGACTCTCCCGCCCCTGCCACAGCCTCGGTGGGCAAGGGATCAATCGGAATATCCCACACACCGCCCGAGCGGCTGCGCCCGGTGGCCGCCGGGTTTATCGCGCGCTCCAACCCGCCAGAGCTGCAACTGTCCATCACCCAGATGATCTGAAACTGCGGGCTTGCGCCCAGCATCTCATAGATCTGGTCATCGTTCAGCCGCCCGACACGCGGATTTTCCGGATCGAAATCGGCGAACATCAGGGTTTCGTCGCGCCCGTCAGCCTCATCCAGCGGGCTTGATGCTTCGCGTTCCTGCCCGCCATGGCCCGCGTAGGTGACAAAGATGGTATCGCCCGCGGCGGCCTGCGCCGTGACATCCGCCCAAGCCGCCTGAAACGCCGCAAGCGTGGCGTTCTGGTCCAGCAAAACCCTGTTGTCGGGCAGATCAACGCCGCTGACCCGCAGCGCATCGCGGATCACCGTTGCATCGTTTACCGCCCCCGCCAGATCAAACAGCCCGGATTTGGGGTTTTGCGGATCGAACGTCACAAAATTGATATAATCATCAATGCCCATCACGATCGCCCAGTCGCGCGCCTGTGCAGGCAGGGCGGCGCAGGCCAAGAGGGCGGCTATCAGGGCGGGTTTAATAGGCAAAAGACACCTCGACTCGCCGCGCGATGGTGCGGAATTCCCCGATCGAATAAATCCCTGCATCCAACAGCGTGGGCGGCGCGGATTCGCCAAAACCTTCAACGAAAATGGCGGTGTCCACCCGGTCACTGACCAGAAACGCCGCCAGACTTTCGGCGCGGCGCAGCGACAGATCAAGGTTATACTCGGCCGCCCCCGCATCATCGGTGTGGCCGCTGATGGTGATTTCCGAGACGTAATTGGCCTTGAGAAACTCTGACAGGCGCAGCGCCTCGCGCAGGCCCGCGGCATCCAGTTGATCACTGTCAAAGCCGAAATTGATCGGCAAAAACACCGTCTCCACCGATTGTGCCGCCGCCGTCACCACGTTGTAGACGGGGGCGACATAGGCCGGATCGGCAGCAGCGTCCGCCGGCACTTTTTCAATCACCAGCCCGCGCGACACCATGCCCATCACGCCGGTAGCTGCACCGCCGCGGGTGATGGTTGAATTCATACTGCCTGCCAACATCATGTTTTCCTGTGCCAATTGCGCCAAACGCGCGGCCACCGGTTCCAGTTGCGGGGTTTGCACGGTCAGGCCGGGATCGCCCAAGGTGTCTAGGGCGGCGTTATACAGACCGGCGGCCTCATCGCGCTGGCCGCGCGCGGCTGCGATGTCACCGCGCACCGCTTGCACCGCCCAATGCATGCCCGGGGCTTGCAGCACAATCGCTTCGGCCCCGTCCAGATCGCCCGCAGCAAAAGCGGTCTGGGCCGCGCGCGCGATCACCGCCGAGGTTTGGCCGCGCGCGCCTGTCACGGTTTCGGGCGCACAGTCGGCGGTGGATTGCACGGCCGTCCACGCGGCCATGATCCCCGCCACATCGCCGCTGGCAAAGCTGGCGGTCAGGCTGGCCACCGCCGCATCGCACCCGGTTTGCGCCGCCACCGGAGCCGCCCCGGCCAACAGGCACAGCGTCAAAGCCACAGGTTTGAACATGACCCGCCCCCCTATGGTGCGACGTTGAAGGTGACGGCATTGGTGGCCGATGTGCCGCCATCAGCCTCGACCTGCGCTATGCGTTCAATCACCAAACCGCGTGACAGCGGCTGAAAATGATCGGTCGCATAATCCATCGCCTGTTGGCCGGAAATGCGGGCATCGCCAAGCCCGCCTTCGCGGCAATAGGCCACCATCGTCTCGCCGCGCCCGGTGGTGTCGAACCGCAACTGAAAACCCGAACCGGGGTAGGGGATGCGCCGGGTTTCGCCGGGTTCCAGAAAGGCCGGGCCAATCACTTCGGGCGGCAGTTCTTCGACGGTTTTGGTTTCTTCGACATACAATACCTGCAATTCGCAGGCCCGGTTGGCGCGGACGTCAAATTCCAGCAGATCATTCACCCGCACCTCGACATTGGGCACCGACAATTCAAGGATCAGCGGATCGTCATTATACACCTCTGCCTGATACACCGGCAGGCTGCCTGCCGCGGGCGGGGTATAGGGGGTGGCTTGCTGTTCGGTGGTGTATTCCAATGCGGCCACCGCCTGATCGTCATACCCGGCCCCGGTTTGCGGAACATAAGCTGCATCATAGGGCAGGTAGGGGCGATAATCGGTCAGACGCGGCAGCAGATCGGCGTAGACATCTTCGAGTTCCGAGCGGGTCACGAACAACCCCGCATCGGCGCGCTGAATCCACTGATCGACGATTTGCATCAGCACCGGGTCGCCCATGCTGCGCATGCGGTCGCGGAAATCAGCTTCGGTTAAAAAGAACACCCGCGCCACCGCCGGCAAATCAAGGTTGTCAAATTGCAGATCGGACAGATAGGTCACAATCTCGCCGCCGCCCACCGACATCGGCGCTTGCAGGCTGACAGCAATGCCCGCGGCAGACGGCTGCACCACGCCTAGGTCTTCCAATGCCGCCCGGAAGGTTGCGGCGTCGTCGCGGTAAAACGTCTCCATCACCTCGGGGGCGGGATACATTTCCAGCAAGATTTCGCGCTGATCGCGGCTAAGGCTGTTGGAACTTTCGATAAAGGGCCGCAATTCATCGGTTTTGCGGATGATGCCGTTTTCATGGCAATCAAAGCAGGACCGCGCGTTGACAATCTCAACGCCCTTTCCCACCGGTTTGTTGCGATAAGACACGATGGAGGCGGGGCCAACCTGCAACCGGATGCCTTGGGCGGTGGACAGGTAATAGCCCTGCAAGCCGTTGTCCAAGCTGAAAATCATCTCGCCGCCGTCATGTTCGAAGGGTTCGGTGCCCGAGGGCAGCGGATAGGCTTCGGCGGGGCCATCGGGGTGCAAAAGCAGCGATTGCACGCCGTCGGAATTGGCGAAATCGTAAGATTTCCAGTAATATCCGCCGCGTCCCAGATCGTGACGCTCTAACATCCGGTTGTGATCGGAGACGCCGGAACTGCCTTCGGTGAACGCCGCGCGCGCGACATCGCGGTCATAAATCCGCGCGTTGACGTCCACGCCCATCCGCGCCTCCAGATCCTTGATATCGGCGGGCAGGCGCAGCAGCATGTCGTAGTAAGGGGCTTCTGATCCGTGATGGGTGAACCAACTTGCGCCCACAATCGGCACCGGTGTTCCGGTGGCATCGGCAATCACCGCCAGCAGGCTGTTTGACGCCGGATCAATCGCATAGGGATAGACCTTGGCCAGATCGAACCA
>JANPLZ010000031.1:0-9706 GCA_031422555.1 Cypionkella sp.
ATGCGCAGGCACGTGGTCGGCTTTGGCACCAAAAGTGGTGGAAAAATCGCGCGGGCTGTCACTGACGTTGCGCGGCGGGCCGGGGGCCAATATCGGCAATTCGGTGGAATCGGTCGGCGGCATCAACACCGGCGAGATTTACGCCGTGTGCAAAGACGGCACCCGCGTTGAGGGGCAGTTCGTGATGGGGTCCAGCACCACCAGCGGCACAGGCACCGCCACCGACACGCGGGGCAACACCTATAAGCTGCTGTTCTGAAAAAGTAAATTTCCGTTAGACTGCACGGTTAAACCGGCTGTGGTTTGGTCGCAATTGCAACGATGAAGCGTTGTGGCAGTTTGCACCGTTGCACCCATGATCTTGCAGCCGCAAAGCCGGGGCCGCTCGGACCCCGGCTTTACAATCGTTAACCAAATCAACTACACCCGCTAGTGCCACCACAGGTGTTGCACTTCATGCAGGTGCCGTTGCGCACCAGCGTGTAGTTGCCGCATTCGCCGCAGGGATCGCCTTCATAGCCTTGCATCTTGGCTTTCACCCGCACGTCCATCGTGACGGTGCCGGTGGCAAGGGCGGTCATGCCGCTAAGGCCGCTGCGCGCGGTTTCGGGGATCAGCATGTTCAGCGCCGATACCGGATCGGTCCCATTGGCCAGCGCAGTCGCCCCCATGCCGCCTTGCAACACCACCAATTCGGACGGCAGACGCTTGCGCAGATAACCGGTCGAGCTGATTTGCTTCAGCACTTCCAAACCACGGCTGGCCGCCTGATCGGTGACTTCGGATATGTTGCGCTTGCCCTCTTCGACGCCACGCCCCAGATCGTCAAACGAGGCACCCGTGGGTTTGACATGCGCCAGATCGGTGCGGTCCAGATAGGAAATCGCCAGTTCGCGGAAGATGTAATCCAGGATCGAGGTGGCATTCTTGACGCTGTCGTTGCCCTGCACCATGCCCGCCGGTTCAAACCGGGTGAAGGTGAACGCCTCGACATATTCCTCCAGCGGCACGCCGTATTGCAGACCCACCGAAATGGCGATGGCAAAGTTGTTCATCATGGCCCGAAAGCCCGCACCTTCCTTGTGCATGTCGATGAAAATCTCGCCCAGACGGCCATCACCGTATTCGCCAGTGCGCAGATACACTTTATGGCCGCCAACGATGGCCTTTTGGGTATAGCCCTTGCGGCGTTCGGGCAGTTTTTCGCGGTTGGTGCGGATGATTTCCTTGATGATGATTTTCTCGACGATCTTTTCGGCCATCACCATGGCTTTGTCCGGCAAAGACCCGGTCGCCATGATCTCTTCGGCGTCGGCATCATCGTCAACCAAGGCCGAGGCCAGGGGCTGTGACAGTTTCGATCCGTCGCGATAGAGCGCGTTGGCTTTGATGCCCAGCGACCATGACAATTCATAGGCCGCCAGTGTCGCCTCGATGGTGGCGTCGTTAGGCATGTTGATGGTTTTGGAAATCGCCCCCGAGATGAACGATTGCGCCGCCGCCATCATGTGAATGTGGCTGTCAACCGACAGAAACCGTTTGCCGGTTTTGCCGCAAGGATTGGCGCAGTCGAACACAGAATAATGTTCCTTTTTCAGGAACGGCGCATTTTCCAAGGTCATCGTGCCGCAGACATGGTCGTTGGCGGCGTCGATCTGGGCTTTGGTAAAGCCAAGGTGGCGCAGCAGATCAAAGCCCGGATCGTTCAGCTTTTCGGCAGGGATGCCCAAGGTTTTCTTGCAGAAATCCTCGCCGATCGTCCATTGGTTGAACACAAAGCGAATGTCGAACGCCGATGGCAGCGCCGCTTCGATCTTTTCCAATTCGCGCGCGCCAAAACCGTGGCCGATCAGGGATGTGGTGTTGATCCCCGGGCAATTTCCGATGCTGCCATGGCCCACCGCGTGGGCGACCATCTCGGCCGCCTGCGACGTGGAATAGCCCAGCTTTTCCAAGGCGGCAGGCACCGATTGGTTGATGATCTTGAAGTAACCTCCGCCCGCCAGTTTCTTGAACTTGACCAGCGCAAAGTCAGGCTCGATCCCGGTGGTGTCGCAGTCCATCACCAGACCGATGGTGCCGGTGGGCGCGATCACCGTGGTTTGGGCGTTGCGATAGCCATGCGCCTGCCCCAGCGTCAGCGCCTCGTCCCACGCCGATTTCGCCAAGGTGATCAGGGTTTGGTCGGGGCAGTTGGCGGCGTCCAGTGCCACCGGGTTGACGTTGACCGCCTCGTAGCCGCTGGTTTTGCCATAAGCGGCGGCGCGGTGGTTGCGGATCACCCGCAGCATGTGGTCGGCATTGCGCCCATAGCCTGCAAATGCCCCCAACTCGCGCGCCATTTCGGCGGACGTCGCATAAGACACGCCGGTCATCAAAGCGGTCAGCGCGCCACACATCGCACGGCCTTCGATACTGTCATAGCCCAAGCCCATGTTCATCAGCAGCCCGCCGATATTGGCATAGCCCAGACCAAGGGTGCGGAAATCGAAGGAATTCTGCGCGATTTCCTTGGATGGAAACTGCGCCATCATCACCGAGATTTCCAACGTCACGGTCCACAGCCGCGTGGCGTGGATATAGCCGTCGGCGTCAAAATTGCCGTCACGAAAGAAGGTCAACAAGTTCATCGACGCCAGATTGCAGGCGGTGTCGTCCAAAAACATGTATTCCGAACACGGGTTTGACCCGCGGATCGCGCCATCTTCGGGGCAAGTGTGCCACGCATTGACGGTGTCGTGAAACTGAATCCCCGGATCGGCACAGGCCCATGCGGCGTGGCCAACCTGATCCCACAAATCGCGGGCCTTGATGGTTTTGGCCACTTTGCCATCGGTGCGACGGATCAGCGCCCAATCGGTATCATCCTTGACCGCCTGCAAGAATGCATCGGTCACCCGCACCGAATTGTTCGAGTTCTGGCCCGATACCGTGACATAGGCTTCGGAATCCCAATCGGTGTCATAGGTCGGGAATTCGATGCTGGTAAAGCCTTGGCGGGCGTATTGCAGCACGCGGAATGTATAGGTGTCGGGGATCATCGCCTTTTTGGCCGCCCGGATGGCGGTTTTCAGGGCGGCATTTTTGGTGGCATCGGTGGCGTCTGCGATGGTGCCATCCCAGCCCTTGATGGCGGCGAACAGATCGTTCAACCGCGCCTCATGGACTTTTGATCCGGCGACCAGCGAGGCAACCTTTTGTTCTTCGATGACTTTCCAGTTCACAAACGCTTCGACATCGGGGTGATCCATATCGCAGATCACCATCTTGGCGGCACGCCGCGTGGTGCCACCCGATTTGATCGCCCCCGCCGCGCGGTCACCGATTTTCAAGAACCCCATCAGGCCCGATGATTTGCCGCCGCCCGACAGTTTTTCGCCTTCGCCGCGCAAGGATGAAAAATTGGTGCCGGTGCCAGAGCCGTATTTGAACAGCCGCGCCTCACGCACCCAAAGATCCATGATGCCGCCGTCGCCCACCAGATCATCCTTGACCGACTGGATAAAGCAGGCATGCGGCTGCGGATGTTCATAGGCGCTATCGGATTTGGTCAGTTTGTGGGTGGCATGATCGACATAGTAATGCCCCTGCGCCGGACCATCGACACCGTAAGCCCAATGCAAGCCGGTGTTGAACCATTGCGGGCTGTTTGGTGCGGCCATCTGGCGGGCCAGCATAAAGCGCATCTCGTCATAATAGGCGCGGGCATCGGATTCGGTGCTGAAATAGCCGCCTTTCCAACCCCAATAGGCCCAGGCACCCGCCAGCCGGTCAAACACCTGCTTGGCCGAGGTTTCGCCGACAAGGCGGTCTTCGGCGGGCAATTTGGCCAGCGCGTCTTCGTCCGGGATCGACCGCCACAAAAATTCGGGCATGCCTTTTTCGCGGACTTTCTGCAAAGCCGCCGGAATGCCCGCCTTGCGGAAATACTTCTGCGCCAACACGTCCGAGGCAACCTGGCTCCAGCCGGCGGGCACTTCGACGCCCTCATTGCGGAACACGATCTTGCCATCGGGGTTGCGAATTTCGGATGTGGTCAGGCTGAACGCCATCGCCCCATACGCACCGCTTGCTTCGGTGGTGAATTTACGCTCGATCTTCATACCCATCGTCCCATCTGTTTACGGCGGGGGTTGTTACGAGGCCCCGTCCGTCGCTGCGCCAAACTTTGCAGACACTCTCAATCACCCGCCCCTGTCAGGGTCCGGGTGTCTGCACCAATACCCATGGCGCGATGTTTTGATCTTGGTCTGCCCGCCTTAGTGCCACAACATCTGGTGGTGTCGTTTGGCACCTGATCAAAATGTCGTAGTTTGCCTGCCTTCGCAACGAATTTATTACAGGTCTACACCAGATAATGTGCTTGACGCGGCGTTGCGCCCTAGGGGTGGCGCTTTGGCCACATCGTTGCAATTTGCGTGATCCGGCGGAATCGGCGGTTCATCCGACACGTGAAAAGCGGCGAAAAACCATTCAGATCGGCCTGTTTGGGCCGGTTCGCTCAGACGGAGTGCGAAGCGTTTGTGTGGTCTGGCGGCGCTTGTGCGCCTAGGGCTGCGCCCGGCGGTTGATCAAGACGATTCCCACCGCCACCAACCCCGCCGCCCCCAACAGCCCCGGAGCCAGCGACTCACCCAACAGAAAATAGCCCAAAGCGATGGCAAAGATCGGGGTCAGGAAGGAAAAGCTGGCAACGGTCGAAGTGGGATAGACCGAAAGCAGCCACAGCCAACTGATAAAACCGCCCGCCACCACCACCGACGCCTGAAACACCAGCCAGACCCAGTGCATCGGTAGCACATCGCGGATCAGCGGCCCGAACATCGGGGCGGCCAGCAATAGTACCGGGCCCGACACCAGCACCATCCAGAACAGTTGCACTTCAGGGCCGGCATGGCGCAACCGCGTCGCCCGCGCCAGAAACGCCGTGCCCGCCCACCCCAGCGCGCCGCCAAGCGCGCACAGATCGCCGATCAGATTGCCCTGCCCGCCGGGGCTGCGCGACAATATGGCCCAAGCCGTGCCCGCAAACGCCAGCGCCAGCCCCGCGCTGCGCACCGGTGTCAGCCGCTCATTGGGCAGCCCGAAATGCGCCAGCACCGCCATCCACACCGGCATCGAATAAAAGATCACCGACGCGCGGCCAACGGCGGTCAGATCAAGCGCTACGAACAGGCACAGAAATTCGGCGGCAAACACCAGCCCCATCGCGATGCCCGGCAGCGCATCGGCCAGCCGGAATTTGGGCCAAAATCCGCGCCACGTCAGCCACGCGCCCACAAACGCAATCGCCAGCGTTGATCGTGCCCCGGCAAAAAACACCGGCTGCAACCCGCTGTTCACCTCTTTGACGATGATCTGATTGCCCGCCAGCAACAAGGTGACGCCGATCAATACGGCAAGGCCGGTGCGGTCTAAACTGTCTTTGCGCATGATTCCCCGCCCCGTTCGCCCGTCCCGTTCGGCGGCCAACCTTTGCTTGCAACCAAGGACTGTCAAGCCAGCGATAAGCACTGGCATGGCCGGGTCAGGTGCGCTAATCCGAAAAAACAATCGACCATAAAAGGTGTGTGCGATGTCAACCATCATCACCCGGGGGGCGGCCAAGGGGCTGCGGATGACCGATCAGCGCCGTGTGGTGGCCCGCGTGATCGGCGACGCCGATGATCACCCCGATGTTGAAGAACTTTACGCCCGCGCCGCCCGGATTGATCCGAAAATTTCCCTGGCCACGGTCTACCGCACCGTCAAACTGTTTGAAGAGGCGGGACTTTTGGACAAGTTGGAATTCGGCGACGGGCGCGCGCGCTATGAAGATGCCGAACGCGATCACCACGATCATCTGATTGATGTCAACACCGGCCAAGTCATTGAATTTGTTGATCCTGAAATCGAGGCCTTGCAGATACGCATCGCCGCCCGGCTGGGATATCGGCTGATCGGGCACCGGTTAGAGTTGCTGGGCGTGCCGATCAAGCCTGACTAAAGCGGTTCAGGTTTGGAGAGAATCGAAAATCGCTGCCTCTCAGTCCGCTCGACCGCGTTTTTCGATTTTGCTTTTTCCATCAAAACCCGAACCGCCCTAAAGCGGCTTTCCTTAGGGGCTGGCGCGCGTTAAAAGGCCGCAACTGTTTCATTTGCCCTTTGGAGACACCGCCATGAGCACGATCATCGACATTCACGCCCGCGAAATTCTGGACAGCCGGGGCAACCCCACGGTTGAGGTTGACGTGATCCTGGAAAGTGGCGCGATGGGGCGGGCGGCGGTGCCTTCGGGGGCCTCAACCGGCGCGCACGAAGCCAACGAGCGCCGCGACGGCGACAAAAAACGCTATATGGGCAAGGGTGTGCTAGAGGCGGTGGCGGCGGTGAACGGCGAGATTGCCGCCGAAATCGTAGGCTTTGACGCCACCGAACAGGTCGGCATTGACCGCACGATGATCGAGTTGGACGGCACGCCAAACAAGGCCCGTCTGGGTGCCAACGCTATTCTGGGCGTGTCTTTGGCGGTGGCCAAGGCGGCGGCGGAATTCACCGGCCAGCCCTTATACCGCTATATCGGCGGCACCTCGGCGCGGGTGTTGCCGGTGCCGATGATGAACATCATCAACGGCGGCGAACATGCCGACAACCCGATTGATATTCAGGAATTCATGATCATGCCGGTGGCCGCGCAAAACATCCGCGAGGCGGTGCGCATGGGGTCCGAAGTGTTCCACACCCTGAAGAAAGAGCTGCAGAAGGCCGGCCATAACACCGGCATCGGCGATGAGGGCGGCTTTGCCCCCAATTTGAAGTCTGCCCGCGAAGCGCTTGATTTCATTCTGAAGTCCATTGAAATTGCGGGCTACAAGCCGGGCCACGATATCTGTCTGGCGCTAGATTGCGCGGCCACCGAATATTTCAAAGGTGGCAAGTATGAAATGAAGGGCGAAGGCAAATCCCTGAGCGTTGAGCAGAACGTCGATTTTCTGGCAGGCCTTGCCGCCGATTATCCTATCATCTCGATCGAGGATGGCTGTTCCGAAGATGACTGGGACGGATGGAAGCTGTTGACCGACCGGTTGGGCAGCAAAATTCAACTGGTCGGCGACGATCTGTTTGTCACCAACCCGACCCGTCTGGCAGATGGCATCGCGCGCGGCTGTGCCAATTCGATGCTGGTCAAGGTCAACCAGATCGGCACGCTGACCGAAACGCTGGCGGCGGTCGATATGGCGCACCGCGCGCGCTATACCAATGTGATGAGCCACCGCTCGGGCGAGACCGAAGACACCACCATCGCCGATCTGGCGGTGGCCACCAACTGCGGCCAGATCAAGACCGGATCGCTGTCACGCTCGGACCGGTTGGCCAAGTATAACCAACTGATCCGGATAGAGGAAATGCTGGGCGAGACGGCGGAATACGCGGGGCTGTCGGTGCTGCGGCGCTAAGCTGAAGGTGTAGTGAGTTCGGAAAAAGGGGCTGCGCCGATGCGCGGCCCTTTTGTCTGTCACTTAGTGCGGGCGAGTGCCCTTCACGGATAAATGCCCGATCGGCGTAGGGTGCCAGCGCCGCCGCAGACCCCGCACTTGAATGTATCCGATACAAGTTTGCCGTTTCCCTTTGCGCCGCGCGCGCGTAGCAAGCAGGCCATGAACACCGCCCCCAAAAACGAAGACACCCTGCGCGGCTTTGGCTTTGCCTTGACGGCCTATCTGTTGTGGGGGTTTTTACCGATCTATATGAAGTCGGTGGCGCATATTCCACCCGCCGAGGTGATCGCCCATCGGGTGATCTGGTCGATCCCGATTGCCGCCGCGGTGTTGATCTGGCTGGGCCGCACGGCGGATATTCGTGCGGCCATCCGCAACCCGCGCATGCTGGCGATGGCGGGCTGCACCGCCGCCTTGATCAGCGTCAATTGGGGCATTTATGTCTGGTCCATCGGCGCAGGTCACGCGCTTGACGCGGCTTTGGGCTATTACATCAACCCGCTGTTTTCGATCTTTCTGGGCGCTGTGCTGCTGGGCGAACGCCTAAGCCGCGCGCAAAAACTGGCAATTGCGCTGGCGGCGGTGGCGGTGGCGGTGCTGACCATCGAGGGCGGCAAACTGCCGTTGGCGGCGCTGGGGTTGACTGTGACCTGGGGCTTTTATGCCTATCTGAAGAAATCCCTGCCCATTGGCCCGAACCAGGGATTTTTCCTTGAGGTGATCATTCTGGCCCCTTTCGCGGCGGGATATATCTTGTGGGCGGGGTGGACGGGGCGCAGCCATTTCTTTGCGGGCGCAAATTTTGACACCGTCATGTTGCTGTGTGCCGGGTTCGTGACGGCGGTGCCTTTGATGATTTATGCCAATGGCGCGAAACTGCTGCGGTTATCCACCATCGGCATCTTGCAATACATCGCCCCGACGATGATCTTTCTGACGGCGGTTTACGTGTTCAATGAACCCTTTGGCCGCGCCCGTATGGTGGCGTTTCCGATGATCTGGGCGGCATTGATCCTCTATACCGTGTCAATGGTGCGTCAGGCGCGGGCGGCGGGGAAATAACCTAAGGGCGGCTGATTTGCCCGCCGCCCACCGCCGCCGCCACCCCGGTGGTGTCTTTGCACGACGTGGGCAAGCCGCGCGCCACCCGTACCGCCAGATGGGCAAAGGCCTGCGCCTCTAGCATGTCACCGTTAAGGCCAACGGTTTCAATTTGTTGCACGTCACACTTAATGCGGTTTTGCAACTGTTGCATCAGCGAAGTGTTGTGCCGCCCGCCACCGGTAACCAGAATTTGCGCTACCGGTTTTGGGAAAAACGCAACCCCTTTGGCCACAGCCAGCGCCGCCGCCGCCGTCAAAGTTGCGGCGGCGTCAGCGTCGTTTAGGGCGGCGACCGCCTGCAACAGGCCATGAAAATCATTGCGGTCCAGCGATTTTGGAGGGATTTTCAGGAAAAAGCTGTGGCCTGAAAGCTGGGCCAGAATGTGGGCATCAACGGTGCCGCTGACAGCCAAAGCACCGTCCGCATCCAGCGCCACCCCCCGCCGTGCCTGCATCAGATCGTCGATCGGCGCGTTGGCGGGGCCGGTATCAAAGGCCAACAGCGCACCGGGGCATTCGGGCGTGGCCGCTTCGGGATCAATCCATGTCAGATTGCCCACACCGCCCATATTCAAAATCGCCAACGGTGCTGTGGCCCCGATCCACCGCGCACAGGCCCAGTGGAAAAACGGCGCCAGCGGCGCGCCCTGCCCGCCCATCTGCACATCGGCGCTGCGAAAATCCCACACCACAGGCAAGCCCAGAACCTGCGCCAACACCGCGCCGTTGCCCGCCTGATGTGTGCCGCGCCCGCGCGGGTCATGCGCCAAAGTCTGGCCATGAAAGCCGATGATATCTACCCCCGAAAACCGCGTCAGCACTTCGGCATGCGCCGACTCTGTCACTTCGGCGGCAGCGGCCACATCCGGATCGCCCGGCCACTGCCCGAGGGCTGCGCGCAACACCGCTTGTTCCGCACCGGTGTAGGCGCGATAGGCATGCGGGCCAAATTCATGGATTTTATGGCCGTCGGTCAGCACCATGGCGGCATCAACCCCGTCCAAAGACGTGCCCGACATCGCCCCCAACGCCCAAACCGGCCCCGTCTGTCGCATCTTCCCCTACCGCCCTCTGCCCGCTATACCGCGCAGACCTTAAAGCATGAGTGTGCCATGACCTACCATC
>JANPLZ010000032.1:0-8631 GCA_031422555.1 Cypionkella sp.
CCGATCATCACAAATTCCCCCGACCGGAACCGCAACGACGCCGGGCGCGTGACCCGGAACGAAAACAGCCGGTCGGTCCAGTGTTTCACTTGGGTGACGGATTGCGCGTCGGGCAAATGCGCCTTTGCAGTGGTGGGGGCGGTGGTGGAGGGCGTGGCAGGCACGGCTACGGCTTCATTCATGTCAGTGGTATCCCGGATAAGTCAAAACGGCGCGCGGTTGGTCTTTGCGCGACGGCAGGGTCAAGCGTTTGCCGCGCGCAAACGGCTTTGGTAATCATGCGCCTGCCAGTCGGTGCGCAGCAACCATTGGTCTTGCGGCTGGCGCGCGGCCAGATCATCGGGAATCTCGACCTGATCAAACCCCACCCGCCGCGCCATCGGGTATTGATCGACAATCACCGGACCGATGGCGCGCAAAATGCCCGCATAGCCCAGTTCGCGCAACCGCCGCGCAATGGTAAAGGCGCGGCCATCGTTGAACGCCGGAAAGCCAACCCGGATCAAGGTTAACTGCGGCAGATGGTCGATCAAGGCTTCGGGGTCATCGGTATGGGCCAGATCCACCGCACCGCGGTGCGTCGCGATATCGGCAAGGCTGACAAAATCGGCGGCGGGCACGGGGCCAAAGCCCGCGTCGGTGACAAGAACGCTCATGCGGCGGCTCCTTTGGGCATGCGGACGGCGCGGCCATCGACAAAGTGAATGCCGCATTCGGTTTTTTCTGAACCCCGCCAACGGCCTGCACGTGGATCTTCACCCGGTTTGACCGCCGATGTGCAAGGCGCACAGCCGATGGAAGGATAGCCCTTTGCCACCAAAGGATGCCGGGGCAAGCGGTTGTTGACGATGTAATCTTCCAGATCCTCACGGCCCCAATGCGCCAAGGGGTTCACTTTGATGCGCAAATCGCCCTCGGCCTCAAAGAAATCAACCTGGCCCCGCGCCGATCCCTGATAGCGCTTGCGCCCGGTGATCCAGCCGTCAAACGGCGCCAGCGCGCGCTCTAGCGGTTCCACCTTGCGCACGCCGCAGCAGGCATCGGTATTGAACTGATGCAGCGTGTTGTCGGGGTCTTCCAAGGCCAGTCGGGGGGCAGCCGCGCGGATGGTGCGGATGTCGCACAATGGCAAGGATTCGGCCAAAGTGCGCTGATATTCAAGGGTTTCGGCAAACAGCATCCGGGTGTCGATGAACAACACCGGGGTTTCGGGCGCAATCACCGACACCAGATGCAACAGCACCACCGATTCCGCGCCAAATGACGATACCAGCGCCACCGACCCCAGATCGACGTCGCGCAAGGAATGTTCCAGCACCGCCGTCGCCCCGTGATGGCGATAGCGCGCGTTCAGCGCCGCCACACGGGCGGCAACCGATCCGTCATGGTCATCACGCGGCATCTTTAGCGCCATCCTCGCCGTAGAGCGCCACTTTGAACGGGGTCACACCCAAACGGCGATAGGTTTGCAAAAAGGTCTCGTCCGCGTCGGTGCGAATATCCAGATAGGCCAGCACGATGCGCTCAATCGCGGGCACGATGTCATCATAGGCAAAGCCGGGGCCAACCTTTTCGCCGATCGCCGCGGTCTCGCTGCCATCGCCGCCAAGGGTAATCTGATAGTTTTCAACCCCCGCCCGGTCCAACCCCAGAATGCCGATATGGCCGACATGGTGATGCCCGCAGGCATTGATGCAGCCCGAGATTTTCAGCTTCAACGGCCCGATGTCATGTTCCAGCTTCAGCGCGTCAAACCGCAGCGCAATCTCTTGCGCCACCGGAATCGACCGCGCCGTGGCCAAAGCACAGTAATCCATGCCGGGGCAGGCGATGATATCGCTGATCAGCCCGATATTGGCGGTGCCCAGACCGGCCTGAACCAAAGCCGCATGCACGGTGGGCAGATCGGATTTATGCACATGCGGCAGGATCACGTTCTGCTCATGGCTGATGCGCAGATCGCCGTGGCCATAGGTTTCCGCCAGATCGGCCATCAGGCGCATCTGATCCGAGGTGGCATCGCCCGGTGTCGCGCCATGCGCCTTAAGGCTGATGGTGACAATCGCATAGCCCGCGTGGCGGTGCGGCGTCAGGTTGGTATCGGCAAAGGCACGGAAATTCGGATCGGCGCGGTAAAACTGATCATAGGCATCGGTCGGGGCGTTGCGAAACGCAGGGGGCGCGAAGGCGGCCGCGATATCGGCCAGCAACGCCTGATCCGCGCCGCCAAACTGTGGGCGCATTTCCAGAAACCGCTCTTCGATCATCCGCGAAATCTCAGCCCGGCCGGTTTCATGCACGGTGATCTTGATGCGGGCCTTATATTTGTTATCGCGCCGCCCCAGCGTGTTATACACTGACAAAACCGCCTCGACATAAGGCAAAAGGTCGGCCTCGGGCAGGAAATCACGCACGGTAAAGGCAATCATCGGGGTGCGGCCCAGACCGCCACCGACCATCACCTCGAACCCCAGATCGCCCGCACCGTTGCGCAGCATCCGCAAGCCGATGTCATGGGCGCGGGTCACAGCCCGGTCATTCGGCGCGCCGGTGATGGCGATCTTGAATTTGCGCGGCAGGAATTGAAATTCGGGGTGGTCGGTAGACCATTGGCGCAAAAGTTCGGCATAGGGGCGCGGATCGGCGACCTCGTCTGCGGCAGCGCCTGCAAAATGATCGGCGGTGACGTTGCGCACGCAATTGCCCGACGTCTGGATCGCGTGCATTTCCACATCGGCCAGCGCGCCCAGAATGGCGGGCACTTCGGGCAGTTTGGGCCAGTTGAACTGAATGTTCTGCCGGGTGGTAAAGTGGCCATAGCCCTTGTCATAAGTGTCAGCAATATGGGCAAGCTGACGCATTTGCCGGGGTGCAAGGGTGCCATAAGGGATCGCCACCCGCAACATATAGGCGTGCAATTGCAAATATAGCCCGTTCATCAGACGCAAGGGGCGAAATTCTTCTTCGGTCAGGGACCCGTCCAGACGGCGCGCGACCTGATCGGCAAACTGCGCCACGCGGGCGCGCACGAAACTTTCGTCAAAGTCGGAATAGTCATACATTTGGGGCGTCCGTCTGTTTGCCATGGGCATAATTGGAGGGGCCACGGGTGCGAAACGCCTCGCGGAAATGCACGGGTTCGGGACCATGCGTGCCGCGCCGCGCATCGGCCAGATACGCGCCGACGATCACATTCCGTTGGGCTGCGGCATCGAGCAGCCGCATTTGCGCATGCGCCTCGTCTTCGATCAACTCGGCGTGGTGGTGGTGGCGCGTCCAGCGGTCATCGGCGGTCTGATAAACCACATCGCCCAAGCGCAAGTCATTGGCGGTGACAACTTTTGGGGTATAGGCGCGGCTCATATCAGGGCCTCTTTCAACTGGGGCAGGACGGCGGCGGCGGCCCTTGGCGCCAGTCCGTAAAGGATGACGGCGGGGCCTTCAAGGGTGGCTGCGGCCTGCGCCAGCGTGGCCAGCGTGGCCGCCAAAATCCGCTGCTCGGGGCAAGAGACGTTTTCCACCAAGGTAACCGGTGTATCAGCGGCGGCCCCGTGCATGATGAGGCGGCCTTGGATAAACCGCGCCGATTTCTTGCCCATGTAAATCGCCGCCACCGTGCCGGGCTGGGCGATGCCGCGCCAGTCCTGATCGGCGAACCCCGCCATGTCATGCCCGGTCACGATGCGCAGGGCGGCGTTGCGACCGCGTCTGGTCAGGCTTTGGCCAATGTTTGCGGCGGCCACGCTGGCCGAGGTCAGGCCGGGCAGGATCGTAAACGACAGGCCCGCCAGCGTCAGCGCGTCAATTTCTTCGTCCAGGCGGCCAAAAATACCCGGATCGCCGCCTTTCAGCCGCACCACCCTGGCCCCGGTCTGGGCATGGGCCACAAGGGCTGCGTTGATGTCAGATTGCGCGGTAGAGACACCAAAGCCGGTTTTGCCAACATCAATGCGGGTGACATGCGCCGGGATCAGCGCCAGCACTTCGGCCCCGACCAGCCGGTCATAGATCACCACATCGGCACCTTGCAGCGCGCGAAACGCCCCGATCGTCAAATGCGCCGCAGCCCCGGGGCCCGCGCCCACAAAGGTAACAGCGGCAGAGACCGGCGAAAATTGCGGCAAGTCGATCATTGTGTGCCTTTTGGATTACTGGCTGTAAGATAGGATATTTTCCCATAATTTGACCAGCCCCCCTTGCGGATAAGGAAGAATGTTCCGATAACGGGGCGTGGCAGAACGAATTTCCATTTTATCCGGGATCACGCGAATGGCAGCCCAACTCGACGATCTGGACCGGAAAATTCTTGGCGAATTGCAAAGCGATGCGGCGCAATCGCTGGACGAAATTGCGCGCAAAGTAGGCTCTTCTAAAACCCCGGTGTGGAACCGCATCCGGCGCATGCGCGAGACCGGCGTGATCTTGCGCCAGACCGCTTTGCTGGACGCGGAACAGTTGGGGTTGGAGGCATGCTTTTTCGTGCTGATCCGCACGTCCGAGCATGAGGCCGACTGGCAACAGAAATTCCTGCGCGTGCTGCAACAACGCCCTGAAGTGCTGGAGGCGCACCGTTTGGCGGGGGATATTGATTATATCTTGAAAGTGCGGGTCAAAAACGCCCGCGCCTATGATGCGTTTTATCAGGCGTTGATTTCTGAAGTGAAGATTTTCAACGTGACCGCGTTGTTAAGTATGGAAGAAATCAAGGCAACGACGGTCTTGCCGCTGTAGCGGCGAAAATTCTTGCAAAAAGAATTTTGGGGGGCTTTGCCCCCCGTCGCGGGGCGCCCCCCCCAGAGTATTTTCGCCAAAATGAAACGATCTAGCCGGTTTGCACCATCAAACGATTTAGCCCGTGAAAATGGTAGACATCGCCATAGCGCGGCGGTTCTGCAAGGCGCAGCAGCGGCAGGCGCTGAAACAACACCGGCAAGGCCACTTGCAGTTCCAGCCGGGCCAAGGGGGCGCCGACGCAAAAATGCAGGCCCGCGCCAAAGCTGACATGCGGTTTCAGGGGGCGGCTGGGCTGGAACTGATCCGGGTTGTCCCACAAGGCCGGATCGCGGTTGGCGGCGGCCAAAAGCAGGCCGATCTGATCGCCCCGGTGGAATGTGTGTCCCAAAATATCTGCGTCTTCATAGACATGGCGGGTGAACATATGCAGGGCGGGATCAAAGCGCAGAACCTCTTCGACGCAAAGATTGACCATATCGGGGGCCAGCATGGCGTGCTGGGTTTGGGTTTCCAGCAGGGTTTTCACGCCATTGCCGATGGTATGCACCGTCGCCTCGTGCCCGGCGTTCAACAGCAGAATGCAGGTTGAGATCAGCTCATCCGTGGACAGTTTTTCTCCGGCCTCTTCGGCGGCGATCAGATGGGTGATCAGGTCATCCGCGGGGGCGGCACGGCGTTTTTCGATATAACCCCGCAAAAAATCGGCAAAATCGCGGGCGGCGTCGGCAGCGCGGTCTTCGGTGGCGCGGTTGCGCTGCGCCATATACATGCCCACCATCGCATTCGACCAACGCAGCAGATCGTCCGACATCGCCTCGGGCACGCCCAACAAGCGGGCGATGATGATGACGGGCAGTTTTTGCGCAAAATGCGTCAGCAGATCGAAGGGGCCACCCGCAAAGCCGTCGATCAACCGGTGCGACAGGGCGGCGATTTCGGGCTGCAACGCGGCGATGCGGCGCGAGGTAAAGGCGCGCAGCACCAGCCCGCGCAGCCGGGTGTGGCGCGGCGGTTCCAGCTCCAGCATCGAATGCGCCTCGACGGCGTAAAAGCTGCGCAGATGGTCGGGGGGGGCGCTGGCCTTCTCGGCAGGCAGTTCGCGTCCAAAACGGCGGTCGCGAAAGATGGCGTTGCAGGCGGCGGCATCGGTGGTGCAGATCAGGTTGTAATCTTGCCAGTGAAAAAACGCGCCGTGATTGTCGGCCAGTTCTTTGCGGGCCAGTTCATAGAACGGATAGGGGTTTTGGACGAAATCCGGTGCCGTTGGCGATTGCTGCAGGGAGATCATCTGCCACCTGTGCGGGCGGGAAACACCAGACCTTGGGCGATCAGCACCCCCAGCCCGACGACGGCCGCAGACAGGGCTTGTGGCCAACTCCAGTCGCCGCCAAGGGCGAACAGGAACAGCATGACATAAAACGGCGTGGCGTTGATGTGCAGGCTGGACATGCCGATGCCAAGCCTGCCCACCGCCATGATCCATAACAACTGACTGATGGCGACGGACCCCACGCCAAAGATCACCAATGCGCCAAACTGTGGCCAGCCAAACGCCTGCCAGTCGGGCGTGGCCGCGCCAAGGCTGGCATGGATCACGGCGGCAAGCGCGGTGACAATCGCCGCCCCGGTCACGGTGATGGCGGTGCGGCCCAAGGGCGACAGCTTTGGAAAGGCGGTGACGGTGGCGCGCGAGCCCCAGGTATAGGCCACAACACAGGCCAGCGCTGCCGCAGCCCCCAGCCCCAAGGCCAGATCGCCCATCGCCACCGCATAGGCCCCAAGGCCCCCCGCCAGACTAAGCAGCAGCCCGACCACCAACCGCCATGTCACCCTGCGGCCATCCAGCACGCATTCCAGCCCCATGCCCACAATCGGGGCCAGTGCCGAAATCACCGCAACCGTGACCGCATCGGTCTTGGACTGCGCATAGATCAACAAGGTGGCCCCCAATCCCAGACACACGCCGCCAACGCCAATGCCGCGCCCCCAGGCAGCCCCCCGCACCACGCGGCCGCCCTCGATCATCCACCAAAGCGGCAGCAACACCGCCGCCGCCAACGCCAGCCGCAGCGCCGCCAAGGGCAGCGGCGGGATGATCGGGATCAGCAGATTGGCGGCCGGCAATCCGGCGGCCCAGAACAGCATCGACGCAAGGCACAACAGATTGGCCCCCAACACGCCGCTGTGCGCGGGCACCGGACTTTGCGCAACCGCCCCACCTTGCGCGGGCGTCATGCGGACAAGGCGGCGACGATGGCGCCAAAATCGGCGGCCTTCAGGCTGGCACCACCAACCAAAGCGCCGTCAACATCGGGCACCGCGAAAATCTGCGCCGCATTCGAAGGTTTGACCGAACCGCCATAAAGCAATGGCACCGTGGCTGCGGCAGCCCCGATATGCGCGGTCAGGCGGGCGCGTAAAAACTGATGCACCTCGGCGATCTGCTCAATGCTGGGGGTGCGTCCGGTGCCGATGGCCCAAACCGGTTCATAGGCGATGACCAGTTGGTCGGCGCGGCACCCCGGCGGCACCGAGCCGTCAAGCTGTGCGCCGATCACCGCCAGCGTGTCGCCGGCATCACGCTGGACTTCGGTTTCGCCGATGCACACAATCGCCACCAGCCCGGCGGCAAGGGCGGCTTTGGCCTTGGCCAAGACCAGCGCGTCGGTCTCATCGTGATCGGCGCGGCGTTCGGAATGGCCCAGAATGACATGGCTTGCCCCGGCTTCGGCCAGCATCGCCGCCGAGATATCGCCGGTATGCGCACCGCTGGCGGCAAAATGGCAATCCTGCGCGCCAACCATCAGCGCCGATCCCGCGGCAAGCGCGGCCATCGCAGCAATCAGGGGGGCGGGGGGGCACAGCAGCATCTGACAGCCGGGGCGCGGATGGGCTGCCAGCATGGCCGCAACTTCGGCCAGGGCAGGCATCCCGCCGTTCATCTTCCAATTTCCGGCGGCCAGCTTTTTCATCACGGGTTCCCCAAATGGTGCAGCCTTTGGGGTAACCGATGCCCGGGCGAAGGGAAAGCCGTGCCGCGCCATGCGGGTAAAAAACGTTTGAGTTCGGCGGGGTTTGGCGAGGGATCGGCAAGACTGCATCCAGCGGTCAGACGCGGGTGCTGGCGCAGACTATGGGCTGTGGGTCCGTCAGGGGCGGCAGGCATACGGCGCCAGCCTCGCGCCAGCAAGACCGCTAGGCGGCAGGGGCGTCTTTGAACTTGATCGATTCGCCGCAGCCGCAGGCCTCGGCCACGTTGGGATTGCGGAACTTGAAGCCCGATTGCAGCAAGTCGGTTTCGTAATCAATCACGGTGCCGAACAAGAACATCTGCGCCATCGGGGCGATCATCACCCGCGCGCCGTCTTGTTCTATCACCTCGTCCAACGGGTTGACGTCGGCCACATAATCCATGGTGTATTCCATGCCAGCGCAGCCGCCCTTTTTGACGCCGATGCGCAGGCCCGAGGACTGTTGCCGGTCCATCAGCCGCGCGATCTGGCGCACGGCGGTCGGGGTCATGGTGACGGCAGCTTTGCCGGGAATGCCAAACATGCAGGGTCTCCTTACCAATAATATAGGAGAGGGGGGGCAATTGCTCAAGTCCCCCGTCATTGTCTTGGTGTCGATCTTTGGGCGCGGGCACGGGCCATTGACGCAGTGACATGGTCAGGCAGATCGGGGGTGATGGGCTTTCAAGCGGCAGATACAACTGAAACCGCCGATGACCGTCACAGCACAGCGCGCCGCCCGCCTACATAAACCCCAGTTCCAGCCGCGCCTCGTCGGACATCATATCCATGCCCCAGGGCGGCTCGAACGTCATCGCGACGTTGACGTGTTTGACGCCCGCCAAAGGTTCTATCGCATCCGCCACCCAGCCCGGCATCTCACCGG
>JANPLZ010000033.1:0-136938 GCA_031422555.1 Cypionkella sp.
GCCATTGGTGGCAAAGTCGGCCTCAACGCGCAAAGCGTTGCCATCAAGCGCAACTTTGCCGCCGCGCAGATATATCGCCGCATCCGCCGTGACCGTCACTGCCCCCGCCACGGTGACAGACCGCGCGCCCAAACCTTCGGGCATCCCCGGGGCCTGCGCCCCCGCCAGCCCTGCTATGGCCGCCAGATCGGCCAGATCGGCCACCAGATCACCTTCGGCTTCCAGTGGCGCGTGGCCTGCGCGGCCGGTAAAGGCCAGATTGGCCGTGCCCGTTGTCAGCGTCAGGTCCATCGGCACAACGCGGCCATCCAGAAACTTTTGAAACGCCCCCACGGTGACGCCTGCGCCAAAGGCCTGACCGTTCATCACCGCCGTCATCTCCAGCCGCGCCTCGCCGATATAATCGGGAATGCGGACGACGGCGTCGATGGCGCTCAGGTCGGTGCGGCTGCCGCTGGCGTGGTCGATGAACATCAGACTGCCGGCCGAAACCTCGCCCCGGTCCAGCGTGAAGGGCGCGCCGACGCCGGGGGTATCGACGCTGACCGTGCCCCCACTGGCCCCACCAAACACCCAGTTTTCGCGGCCATCGGCGTGGCGCTCTAACACAATGCGCGGCGAAATCGCCTCGACCCCGATGATCTTGACCTCGCCCCCGATCAGCGCCGCCATATCAATGGAAATCGCCAGTCCGGCGGCGCGCAACATCGGGCCTTCGTCAGACCAATCGGCGTTGGAAATACTGACGGGGCCGGTTTTTACCCCCAGCTGTGGCCAGAACGACGGGCGTACCGATCCTTCGATCACCAATTGCCGCCCGGTCAGCGCGTTGAATTTTGCCACCGCAAGACCTGCGATTTTCTCAGCCGGGATCAAGAAAACCGCCCCTGCGGCCAGCACCACCACAACGACCAAAGCCATAGCCGAGCGAACAATCCAGCGCATGATGCCTCCAGCGAATGTTAAAAACAGCCTAGCGCCCCGCAGGGTGCGCTGCCAAGCACAGACCGTTGATCGGCAAGAATTGGCGCAAACGGTGTGGATCGGAAAAGGGGTGCGCTGTGCATTGGCTGCGCCAAAGCTGCCGCAAATTCCGGCGCCACCAGCCCCCCCCTTTCGCCAAGGCCGCGCGCGCGGTATACCCCCGGCCATGTCACAAAATCCGCCCCCGCCAAATCTTGGCCTGCGCCCCGATCTTGCCCCCAAGGCCCGCTTTACCGACGCCCGCCGCGTGGGTCAGCCCACCATCGGCATGGTGTCGCTTGGCTGCCCCAAGGCCCTTGTCGACAGCGAACGCATCCTGACCCGGCTGCGCGCCGAAGGCTATGCGATCAGCCCCGATTACGCCGGGGCCGACGCGGTGATCGTGAACACTTGCGGGTTTTTGGACAGTGCCAAAGCCGAAAGCCTTGAGGCGATAGGCGAGGCTTTGGCCGCCAACGGCCGGGTGATTGTGACGGGATGTCTGGGGGCCGAACCCGACTACATCACTGGCGCACACCCCCGCGTTCTGGCGGTGACCGGCCCGCATCAGTATGAGGCGGTTCTGGACGCCGTGCACCGCGCCGTGCCCGCCAAACCCGATCCCTTCATTGATCTTTTGCCCGCCAGCGCCGTCAGCCTGACGCCCCGGCATTACAGCTACCTGAAGATTTCCGAAGGCTGCAACCACAAGTGTAAATTCTGCATCATCCCCGATATGCGCGGGCTTTTGCAAAGCCGCCCCGCCCATGCGGTGCTGCGCGAAGCTGAAAAGCTGGTGCTGGCGGGGGTGCGCGAATTGCTGGTGATCAGTCAGGATACGTCGGCCTACGGCCTTGATCTGCGCCACGCCAGCGACCGAGGCCACCGCGCGCACATCACTGATATGGCCCGCGATCTGGGGTCTTTGGGCGCGTGGGTGCGGCTGCATTACGTCTATCCCTATCCGCATGTCCGCGATCTGATCCCGCTGATGGCAGATGGGTTGATCCTTCCCTATCTGGATATTCCGTTCCAACACGCCGATCCGGGCGTGTTGCGCCGGATGGCCCGCCCCGCAGCGGCAGCCAAAACGCTGGACGAAATCGCCGCATGGCGCGCCGTTTGCCCCGAGATCACGCTGCGATCCACTTTCATCGTCGGCTATCCCGGCGAGACCGAGGCGGAATTCCAGGTTTTGCTGGACTGGATGGACGAGGCGCAACTGGATCGGGTGGGGTGTTTTCAATACGAAAACGTCGCAGGCGCCCGCAGCAACGCCCTGCCCGACCATGTGCCCGCCGAGGTAAAGCAAGACCGCTGGGACCGTTTCATGGAGCGCGCGCAGGCGATTTCCGAAGCCAAACTGGCCGCAAAACTGGGCCGGGTGATCGAGGTGATCGTCGACGAGGTTGACGCCGACGGCGCTACCTGCCGCACCAAAGCCGACGCGCCGGAAATCGACGGGAATTTGTTTATTGATGCAGGCTTTGAGGAATTGTTGCCCGGCGATATCGTCTCGGTGACGGTGGAAGAGGCGGGGGACTATGATCTTTGGGGTCGGTTGGGGTGATGGTTTTGCTACCGCGGCGCTGATCACATTGAAACGGCGCAATCAGGCACGTGTCGCAGGCCCCCCCTAATACGGATCGGCCAGTTCGATAATCTCTTGGCCCATCAGCACGCAGGCGTCGGGGATTTGGGCGTAGATGAACCGCATTCGGTACGTCGCCTTATACACCGCGCCATTCACCTCCAGCACATCGAACAGGCCCGCGCCGACCGGGGCGTTGACGGGGGGCAATTCAACAGGTGCCGCGTCCAGCGACCATGCCATCACCGATCCATCCGCGCCGGGCGGACCGGCGGTTTCGGCAAGTTGGCTGCCTTCCACGTTCCAATGCAGTTTCAACAGCTTGCCCGCCCGCATCAGTGCATCACTATGGCAATCATAGACCCCGCTTGCACCGTGGGTGCGGCACAGCATAGGGCCAGCAGGGGGAAAACAAGGCGCATGATCGCTCCGGCTACTTGGTGATTTGCGTGATTGTTCCGCCAAACCATGGACAAAGCAACCGCTATTGCCGCCGTCGCGCGCCAGGGTGCGATCAGACGGGCGCGCAAGTTGCGGCGAACAGCGGCATCACGTCGCTGGCGCGGGGGTGAAATGGGGCTATGTTCGGCGCATGATGGAGAAACCCTCTGACACCCGAGTCTTGTATAACGACACCTGCCCGGTCTGCCGGTTCGAAATCGATGGCTATCGCCATCGTGCGACGCTGGACAATCTGCCGATCCGGTTTGACCGCATCGTGGCAGCGGCAGATTGGGGGCTGACGGCGGATGCGGCAGCGCGGCGGCTGCATGTGATCCACAAGGGGCGGTTGTTGTCGGGCATTCCGGCCTTTGTCGCCCTGTGGTCTGAAATGCCGCGCTGGCATTGGGCGGCCCGACTGGTGGGCTTGCCCGGCATCAACGGGGCGGCGGCATTGATCTATGACCATCTTCTGGCCCCGGTCCTATACCGCGCGCATTTGCGCCGCCAGCGCGTCAGCCGATCAGAATAACCACCCACGCCACCCCGCCCGCCAGCGCCGTCAGCGCCACCGCTGCCGAGCCGCAGTCTTTGGCCTTTTTGGCGCGCGGGTCTGTTGCGGTTGACAAATAATCGACCACTTCTTCCAGCCCGGTGTTCATCACCTCGGCCGCCAGCACCAACAAGCCCAGCGCAAGGATCAGGCCGCGTTCGGCAGGCGTCAGCGTCAGCGAAAACGCAAGCCCAGCCGACAGCAGATTAACGATGCTCCATTGTCGCAAGGTCTTCTCGGTCGCCCAAGCCGCCCACCAGCCCTCCCACGACCAAATCACCGTATTGGCAAACCGCTGCCATTCCGCCGCCAGTAAACCGCGCATTCTGCGTCTCCGTTGTTGCAACCCCTACAGGCTGCAACGCTAGGCGCGATTGCGCCCGGCTGTCCAGAATTTCAATGCAGGCCGGGTCAGGCGCGGGCCAGCGCCGCCAGATAGGTGCGCACGGCTGTCACCACATGGGCAAAGCGGTCACCGCCCAGATTTACCCCGCCATACCAGCGGGTTACGACAATCACATGATCGGTCAACCCGGCCCGTTCCAGCATTTTCAAAATCACCGCGCCCGCGCCCGGCTCGCCGTCGTCGGCTTTGACCGCGCCTTCGTCAGACAACACGACCGCCCAGGAATTATGGCTGGCGCGGGCGAATTTCTTGTCGGATTTCAGATCGGCCAGAAGCGCGTCAACCCCGGCGCGGCCCTGAACCGGCCCCCCCGACACCGCATAGCGCGAGCCGCGATCGCGCACCACATCGTGAATTTGCACCGCGTCAGCCGCGCAAATCGGCCATCACGCGGGCAACAGTGGCTTTGCGTTGGGCGTTGGGCGGATGACTGCCTAAAAATTGATCGCCGGGGTCGGGCAACCGATCAAAATACGCCGCACCGCGCAACGGATCATAGCCCGCATCAAAGGCGATTTCGGTGCCAAGCGCGTCGGCTTCCAGTTCGAAATCCTTGGAATAACTGCGCGCGCCCACGCCGGCACCAATTTGCTGGGCCTGTTGCACCCCTGCCTGCCCCGCGCCCGAGGCAGCAGCGATCACGCCTGCCAGAACAGCCCCCGCCGCCGCAGATTGCCGGGCTTTGGGAATGTGGCCGCGAATGTGGTGGGCGGCCTCGTGGCCCATGACAAAGGCCAATTCATCGGCATTGCGGGCCTCGGCAATCAGCGCGATCGAAAACGCCAGCAAGGGGCGGCCTTGGCCATCAAGGGTTTGAAATGCATTCACCCCCTGCCCCGGGCGATCATCAATCACAATACGAAAATCACAGTTTGAAACCCGGCCGATCTGGCGGCAATAGGCCTCGGCCACAGGCTCTACCCGGTTGACCACGGTGATAAAATTGCGGGCGGCCTGATCGGGGGGCAAAATTGCACCGGGGATGATCTGCACCGCCGGAACCGCAATCGGTTCAAGCGGCGGCATGGGGCGGACAGGGGCGATACATCCAGCCAAACCTGCGGACAGAAGGACGGCAAAAACCGCATGTTGCATGGCTGTGACCCTAAGTTTTTTGTAAGTAAGCGGGACATAGCAAGAAATCCGCACCGCCACAGCCCCCTCGCGGATATGTGTAGCGCAAAGAACTTTGATCGGCAGCAAAGCGCCTTGCAGACCAGCGGGCGCTGGGGGTTGATCAGTGGGCAGATGCCGCAGGATGCCGTGGGATTGGTGTTCTGGAAGGCCCGGCTTTGGCGTTTCGCGCCGCTTGCGTGGCTTCGATGTTGACGGCCTTCGCGGGTTGATGTGGTGAAAATCAACCAAGAGGGGCGACTTTAATCCGTTGAAAATCCGCATCGTTTTTTGCAGACTTGTAAGGGCCAAACCCCACAGATTGCCAGATCAGGAGCGATTATGTTCACCATTGAACACGACTTTGACGCCACGATCATCACCTTGGTGGACGAGGGCGATAAAACCCATCCGCTGCAAGAAGACATCACCATCGAGGCGTTTGAAGATTGCGTTGTGCTGCGCCAAATTGATTCGATGACCGATGCGCCGGTGTCGATCACCCTGTCGATGACGCAACTGGCCGATCTGGCGGCGGCGTTGAACCTGCCCGAAGGCAGTTACCGCATCGACAAAGCCTGAGACCCGGTTTTGACGCGGACCAGTCTTGTCACGGACCAGTCTTGTCACGGACCAGTCTTGACGCTGCCCGCAAAGCCCGTCACCCAAGGGGACAAAGGAGATGCCCTTGCCAAGCCTTGCCCCAAACCCCGCCGCGTTTGACTTTTTGCAAAATCGCCGCTCGCGGCCTGCCAAGCTGTTTTCGGGTCCGGTGCCCAGCCCCGATGCCGTGCGCGCGATCCTGACTGCCGCCACACGGGTGCCGGATCATGGCAAGCTGGAGCCGTGGCGCATGGTGGTTTTGCAAGCGTCCGGCATGGCGCGGGTGGCGGCATTGGCCGAAGCCCATGCACGCGCCGTCGGCGCGGATACAGAGAAAACCGGCAAGGCGCGCGGCCAGTTTGATCTGGGGCGGCTGGCGGTTGTGGTGATTTCCGCACCCAAACCGTCTGACAAAGTGCCCGCGATTGAACAAGTGCTGTCGGCGGGCGCGCTGTGCATGAACATCGTGACCGCTGCCGAAGCCGCGGGTTGGGGTGCGAATTGGCTGTCGGGCTGGCCTTCGCATGATCCGGCCTTTATCGCCGCTGCCTTTGGCTGCAGCGCCACCGAAACCGTTGCAGGCATTGTGCACATCGGCACGCCTGCGCCCGATGGCCCGGACCGGCCACGCCCCGATCTGGACCGCCTGATCCAGTGGGACACGCCATGATCTGGCATGCCTTCCGCCGGGCCTTGGGGCAGTTGGGCGATGGCCGGTTCATTCGCGTGGTGTTTTTTGGCTGCGTTTTGGCGATTGCGCTGCTGACAGGGGTTTATTCCGCGTTTCTATGGGTGCTGGAAACCTTTGTGCCGGGATCGGTCACCATTCCGTTTATCGGCCCCGTTGGCGGCATTGATACGTTGCTGTCCTGGGGGTCGTTGTTTCTGATGATCGGGCTGTCGATCTTTTTGATGGTTCCGGTGGCGTCGCTTTTTGTCGGGCTGTTCTTGGAAGATGTCGCCCAAGCGGTTGAAGATCGCCATTACCCCGGCCTGCCGCCCGTGGCGCGGGCAAAGCTGTGGGATACGCTGATTGAGTCGGCGAATTTCATGGGCTTGCTGATCGTGGTCAACGTGCTGGCCTTTGTGCTTTATGCCTTTCTGGGCCCGCTTATTCCGGTGGCGTTCTGGGCGATCAATGGCTTTATGCTGGGGCGCGAATATTTCACCCTTGTCGCCAGCCGCCGCCTTGGCCGGATCGGGGCCAAGGCCTTGCGCAAGCAGTATTCCGGGCGCATCTGGATCGCGGGCACGCTGATGGCGGCACCTCTGTCTATCCCGCTGATAAATCTTATTATTCCAGTGTTGGGCGTTGCCACCTTCACCCATATTTTTCACGCGCTGACGCAAGGCACCCGCCGCTAATTCGGGTTTGATTAGGGTTGCGCTGGCGGCACCCGCGACATCACACCAAACACATCCAGATCATCAATGCCAAAGCGCCCCGATGTGATCACAACATAAAGAACAACAAAAATTACCGCCGCCACAGCGGTGGTCACTTGCGCTTTTTTCTTGATCATCGCGTCCGCCGGGGCCGAGGCCGGGGTGCCAGGTTCGATGGTGCCCGATTGCGCTTGGCTGCGAAACCGCAACGGCAGCACGCAAAAGAACACCATAAACCACGTTACCGAATACATCACCAAGGCGGCTGTGATTGTCATAGCTGTTCCAGTTCAATCAAGCAGCCGTTAAAGTCTTTGGGGTGTAAGAACAGCACCGGCTTGCCATGGGCACCTATTTTGGGGGTGCCCGATCCCAATATCCGCGCGCCGGACGCCATCAGATGATCACGGGCCGCCAGAATATCGACAACCTCATAGCAGATGTGATGGATGCCGCCGCCCGGGTTCTTGGCCAGAAAGCCCGCAATGGGTGACGCATCGCCCAAGGGCGTCAGCAGCTCGATCTTGGTGTTGGGCAGGTCGATAAACACCACCGTCACGCCATGATCCGGCTCGTCCTGCGCCGGGCGCACCACCGCACCCAGCATCGCACGGTATTGATCTGCCGCCGCTGCCAGATCAGGCACCGCAATGGCCACGTGGTTCAGTCGACCAATCATCAAAGGCTCCTGCCGTTGGTTCATTGCGTTATGGGTGGCGCGTCTGTGCGGGGCAAGGGGCTGATCTGCCGCATGGGCCGGTTTATTTTGCCTCAGCTCGCCCGCGTTTACCGCCTGTTAGGCATGGGCGTGCATCACTGGGCGAGGAATGTGCTGGCAAAGGAGACGATATGCCCAACCCGTGGTCTTATACTGTCCAACCCGGCCCGCTTGGACCGATGACGGCGCTGGCGGGTCTGGGCACATATCCGGCGCTGCCGTTGCAGGGGGTAACTGTTCTGGCGGTCGAAGACAGCCGCTTTGCCTGTGAGGCGCTGCGCCTGATGTGTCAACGCGCCGGTGCGCGCTTGCGTCGGGCGGAAAGCCTTTCGGTGGCGCGCGCGCATCTGCGGGTTTACCGCCCCGATGTGGTGATCATTGACCTTGGACTTCCCGATGGCCGGGGTGAAGCGCTGATCGCCGATCTGGCCAGATCGCCGCAACGCCCCATCGCGGTTTTGGGCACCTCGGGCAATCCGATGGGCCGCGCCTGCGCGCTGGATGCCGGTGCGGATGGCTTTATCGACAAGCCCTATGCGTCAGTTTTGGCATTTTGTGCCGAATTGCAGGCGCATTTGCATCTGCCCTGTGGGGGTGCGGTGCCCACCGAGATGCCTGCGGCCGCGCTGTCCCCCGATCCGATGGCTTTGCATGACGATCTGGCTTTGGCCGCGCGCGCCTTGGCGGGGGAACCCGATGCCGCGACCCGCCGCTATGTGGCAAGGTTTCTGTCGGGCATCGCCGCACACGCCAAAGACCCCGGATTGGCGGAAGCCGCAACGCTGGCAGATGGCGCAACCGCCGATCACGGCTTTCGCCGCTTGCGCGATCTGATTGCCGACAGATTGGCCGCACCGCCGCCGTTTTTGCGGGAAACAAGCTGACGGAAGGGGTTTGAGCAAGCGCGAGATAACGGTGAAACCCGGCACGACGCCCCCGTTGTGCGGCAAGAAAGTCGGCGTCAAGTCAAACCAAAGCGCCGTAGTGACGCGCTGAAACGCGCATTTACCGGCTGACCGCCGGATCGGATGCCACCCGCAATTGGCCAGTCAAATCGGACAAGCGCTGCAATTGCCGACCCGCCGCATCAAAATTACCCGGCGCAAGCCATGTCTGACAGGCACCACGCAGCGCGGGCCAATCCCGGTCGGTGATCGCAAACCAGACGGTATCGCGGTTGCGGCCTTTCACCACCATGTGGTGGCGAAAGATGCCTTCAAAGCTGAACCCCAACCGCTGCGCCGCGCGGCGTGACGGCAGGTTCAAGGCGTTGCATTTCCATTCATAGCGCCGATACCCGGCGCCAAAAGCCCAATCCATCATCAAAAACATCGCCTCGGTTGCAAGGCTGGCTTGCTGCACTGCTGGTGCAAAACAGATATTGCCCACCTCGATAGACCCATGCGCAGGCACGATGTTCAAATAGCTGGCCACCCCCCCGCACAGCCCGGTGGCCCTGTCGCGCAGCACATAATAAACCGGATCGGGGCCGCTGGCTGTGGTTTTGGCCCAGTCGTGATAGGCGGCGACGGTCGCGAACGGGCCGTAAGGCATGTAATCCCACAAGGCAGTGTGACCGGCAAATGCGGCGTGCAATTCGGCGGCATGAACGTCGGCGTCCATCGGCTCCAGCCGCACCCAAGCACCTTGCATCACCGCACGCGCCGGACGGCGTGGCGCAACCCATCCGTCCACCGTCCAACCCTGACCGCCCGGATGTGTCATCGCTTGCCCCCGCCATCATGCCGCCCCATCGTGCATTATGGTGGGACAGTTCGCGACAAAACAAGGCCCTACAGGATCAACCCCGGCGCGCCGTTCATCTGCAGGCCGCCCATATCGAGGCCGGGAAACACCACGCTTTCCAGTAGCGCCCGGTCGATGCCATAAAGGCTCTGCATCACATGCGCCGCCCAAGCGCGCACATCTGAGGTGGGCATCAGATCGCGCGCCTCAAACAGATCGGCCTCGGCCAATCCCGGCCATTTGCCATACATCTGCCCGCCGCGCACCGCGCCCCCGGCCACCACCATCGTGCCACCGGTGCCATGATCGGTACCCGCCGTGCCGTTTTCGCGCGCGGTACGGCCGAATTCGGTCATGGCCAGCAGCGTGGTTTGGCCCCAAACTTCGGCCCCCAGCTTTTCGCGCAGTTGCACGATTGCGTATTGCAGCCGGGTCAGCGCCTTGTCCAGACTGCCCGCCTGCCCCCGGTGGGTATCCCAGCCAGACAGGCTGAACGCTGCAATCCGGGTGTCTTGGCGCAAACGGCCGGCGGCATAGGTGACCAGCTTTTCGACGTCATCCAGCTTGACGCCCTTGGTGCGCTCGCGGCCTTTGTCAGCCATCCCCATGCCGACATCGCCCGAATCTGCCAGCTCCATCGCTTCGGATGCGGCGGCGGCGAACAGCGGATCGTCGTGATAAACCGCCTCGAACAACAGCCGCGCCTGCGGTGAGAGATCCAGAAACGCCTCGGGGGCCCAGTTGCGCACCGGGGCCGCGCCATCCAGCAGCGGGATGGCGTCGCGGCCAATCGCATAGGCGGTTTCCGCCGACAGGCCCGGCATGGCTTGCAACAGGCGGTTCAACCAGCCGTCGCGCACCCGGTCCGCCACCACATCCATGCCGGTGCCCGCCTCCAGCATATCCTGACCCGCGAAATGGCTGCGTTTATAGCGGTAGGGCGTGGCGGTGGCCTGCACAAAGGCCAACTGCCCCGCGCCCCACAGCGGCGCAAGGCCGCCCAGCGCGGGGTGCAGGGCAAAAAACCCATCCAGATCAATGGCATCTGGGCGCAGCAATGTGGGTCGCAACCCGGCATATTCGGGATCGCCCTGCGGCTGCACCGCGTCCAGCCCGTCCATCGCGCCGCGCAAAATCATCACGATCAGCCGGTGTTCGCCCAAGGGCCGCCCGCCATCTGACCCGGCCAGCGTCACTGTCGTCATCAACGGATGCGCCGCCGCCGAACACGCCGACGCGGCCAGACCGCGCAGAAAAAATCGTCTGTCCATGCTGTGCCCCCTATCTGCGGTTGAATTCTGCCGACGCCAGCACCAGCCCAACGCCTTCGCGGATACTTTCCGCCTTTGATACCGCCCAGATCAATGTCTCACCCGCGCGATCGGCCAGACAGGCCGTCATCAACGCCACCGGATCGGGCAGGGTTGGCACCAGTTTTTCCGGCGCTTGCATCACCCACGTGATGCGTGTGGCCAGCGATTGCGGCGAAATCCACGCGCTGGCGTCTTCGGGCCAGCCATCAGGGCCTTTGGGTTTTTTCCACGGCTGACCCATTTCGGCCATCGCACCTTGCAGTTTGGCGCGGAACGAATTGCGCGACATCGCCATCACATCGGCCCCGCCCAGCCCCAGCGCGCGCAACGATGCCACCACGAAATCGACCGGCTGGCGCACTTTTTCCGCCTGTGGCTGCCACGCCGCCGGATGGGCCAGCAAGGCGGTGTAGACTGCCATCAGATCGCCATTGCTGGCCACAAACGCCGCTTGCAGCGCTGCCACCAAATCGACATCCGGCGTGTCTGACACAAAATGCACCGCCAGTTTGCGCGCGATATGCCCCGCCGTCTCTGGCTTGCGCCCCAGATCCCCCAGCGCCGCGCGCACCGGATCCATGCCTTCGCCCGCATAGGTTACGCCCAAAACGGTTTCCGGCCCCGGTTCGGCACGGCGCGGTTCAAACCGCGTGCCAATGCGGGGGTCATAGGTCACGCCCGTCAGCAATTCCGCCATCTGGCGCACGTCGTCCTGGCTATAGCCAGCCCCCACGCCCAGCGAATGCAGCTCTATCACTTCGCGCGCCAGATTTTCGTTCAGACCTTTTTCCCGACGTTGCCCCTGAAATGAGTTTGGCCCGACCGACTGGCTTTGATCCAGATAAGTCAACATCGCCGGGTGCAGGGTGGCGGCAGTCAGCAAGTCACTGAAAGAACCGACTATATTTGGGCGAATGGCGTCTTCGACCAAGGCATAGGGCAACATCGCATCAGATTTGGGCCTTGCCAAAACGGTGAAGTGATCGGCCCAGAAGGCGACCAGACGTTCGCGAAACCCGTCCCTTGCGTCCAGTGCGCGGGCCACCGTGTGGCGTTCGGCAATGGCCACCGCTGCCGAGATTTCGGCCTGCAATTGGTCATAAACCGGGATCAGCGCAGGGTCGGTGCGCCCCGCCCCTTTCATTTTGCGCAGTTGCGCCAGTTTGGGCTGGATCACCGCCAGACCGTCAATCGGCCAATCTGCCGCGGCGCGGTCCGGCCCGGCCAAGGCCGCCAACATCGCAGGGACAGCGTCCGGCGCACCGGCTGGCAACGGCAGGCCATAGCCAAACCGGATCGCGGCAAGCGTGCGTATGGCGGTCATCGCGGTCTCCCGTTACGGCGGCGTGAGATGCATATAGGGTGCGCGACCCGACATTGCACCGGCATTGCGCTGACTGAAGGTGACGCGCCGCCTACATATCATACGCGTTTACCGGCCGAATCCGTCGGAAAAACTAAACCAAAGTAGCCGTCTGCGTCATTCCTTCGGCACCACCCGCAAGTTCAACTCGCGCAACTGCGCGTTCAGCGGCTCGGACGGCGCGCCCATCAGCAGATCTTCGGCGCGTTGGTTCATCGGGAACATGATCACTTCGCGGATGTTCGCCTCATCCGCCAGCAGCATCACGATGCGGTCGATGCCCGCCGCACAGCCACCATGCGGGGGTGCGCCGTATTTGAACGCCTTGACCATGCCGCCAAAGCGCTTTTCCACTTCGGAATTTGGGTAGCCTGCCAACTCGAACGCCTTGAACATGATCTCTGGCTTGTGGTTGCGGATGCCGCCAGAGATCAATTCATAGCCGTTGCAGGCCAGATCGTATTGATAGGCATAGACATTCAGCGGATCACCCATCAGCGCGTCAAGCCCGCCTTGCGGCATCGAAAACGGGTTGTGGCTGAAATCAATTTTGCCATCGTCGGTTTTCTCATACATCGGAAAATCGACGATCCAGGCGAATTTGAAGCAGTTTTCTTCGGTAAGCCCCAGTTCGCGGCCGATTTCATTGCGCGCCCGGCCAGCGACAGCCTCAAACGTTTCGGGCTTGCCGCCAAGGAAAAACGCCGCATCGCCTAGGCCAAGGCCCAGTTGCAGGCGGATCGCTTCGGTGCGTTCCGGGCCGATGTTTTTCGCCAATGGCCCGGCGGCTTCGGAGCCCGACCCATCCTCGGCTTGCCGCCAGAAGATATACCCCATCCCCGGCAAGCCTTCCTTCTGCGCGAACGCATTCATCCGGTCACAGAATTTCCGCCCCACGGGTTCGCCTGACGGCCCTTTGGGCGCTGGAATAGCGCGGATTTCGGTGCCCGGCTGTTCCAGCAGTTTGGCGAAAATGGCAAAGCCTGATCCGGCAAAATGTTCGCTCACATCCTGCATCTTGATCGGGTTGCGCAAGTCGGGCTTGTCGCTGCCATACCATTTATAGGCATCGCGGTAGGATATCTTCGTCCAATCCGAATAGGTTTTCTTATCCGGTGCGAATTCTTCGAAAATGCCCTGAATAACCGGCTGCACGGCGGCGAAAACGTCTTCCTGTTCAACAAAACTCATTTCAATATCAAGCTGATAGAAGTCGGTCGGGGAACGGTCCGCCCGCGGGTCTTCGTCGCGGAAACACGGCGCTATCTGGAAATAGCGGTCAAACCCCGCCACCATGATCAGTTGCTTAAACTGCTGCGGTGCCTGCGGCAGGGCGTAAAACTTGCCCGGATGCAGGCGCGACGGCACCAGAAAATCGCGGGCCCCTTCGGGCGATGACGCGGTGATGATAGGTGTTTGAAATTCGTTAAAGCCCTGATCCCACATCCGGTTGCGCATCGACCGCACGACGTTGCTGCGCAGCATCATGTTGCGGTGCAGCCGGTCGCGGCGCAAATCCAGAAAGCGGTAGGTCAGCCGGGTTTCTTCGGGATAGTCCACCTCACCAAACACCGGCATTGGCAGATCGGCCGCCTCACCCAGCACCGTGACACCGGTTGCGTAAACCTCAACCGCACCCGTGGGCAGCTTGGGGTTGATCAGCCCCGCAGCGCGCGCCTTCACTCGGCCATCAATGCGCACCACCCATTCGGCACGCAAGCGTTCGATATCGGCAAAGGCGGGGCTGTCACTGTCAGCGATCACTTGGGTGATGCCATAATGGTCGCGCAGATCAAGGAACAACACGCCGCCATGGTCGCGCACCCGGTGGACCCAGCCCGAAAGCCGCACCTCGTGGCCCACATGGGCGATGTTCAATTCGGCACAAGTCTGGCTGCGATAGGCGTGCATCGGGTTTCCCTTTTGGCGGGCAATTGATTGCGCCCGATACACCCCGGCACAGGCGCGAAGTCAAGCCCAAGGCCCTTGCATTCTGGCCTAATCGGCCCAAACCGCCGGGATCAAACCGCGCAGTGAATTTCCGACCCAAAGCCGCACATTTGGCAAATCATCCGCCATCAGCACCGCTTCGGGCAGGGCCATTTGTGCGCGCAAAATACCGGGCAACAGCCCACAGCGCAGCGGCGGGGTGCGCAAGCCATCGCCGCGATCATAAAACAGCGTGGTGATGGTGCCATCGCAAACCTCGCCGCGTTCATTTTGAAAAACCACCTCGTCCAGCCCGGCGGACAGCGCGGCGCGGGCATTTTCATAAGCGGCGCGGTTGGTGGATTTCAGGGTCAGCCACGGATCGGTTGACGGCAGCCGATCCCGCGCAAGGCCCAGCCGCCAAACCGTTGGCGGTGCGGGCAGGGGCGCAAACCTCACCTCACACCTGCCGTCGTGATCCATCGTCAGGCGACACCGGGCAGGATTTATGGGCGCATCGGCCCGCAGAGCCGCCCGCGCATCGCCGCCCTGCCAACCCAGCCGATCGGCCGACCGCGCCAGCCGTGCCAGATGCAGATCAAGCCGCACAAACGCCGCGCCATCCCAAGCCAGCGTTTCGATCAACCTCAGGTCCGGCGCACCAGCCGCTGCGCGTAACGTGCTTTCCACAAGGCCTCCTCCCATTCGCCATCCGCAGTGCTGTCTTGCACAACACCGCCGCCGACATTCAAGATCACGCGGGCATCGTCGAAGATTTGCAGCGTGCGGATCGCCACGTTAAACTGCGCGGCACCGTCAGGGGCCATCCAGCCGATTGCGCCACAGTAGGGCCCGCGGCGGTGAGGTTCGACTTGATGGATGATTTGCATGGCGCGGATTTTTGGAGCACCAGTGATCGACCCGCAGGGGAAAAGTGCCGCCATAACGCCCGCCATTGACGGCGGATCAACCAGTTGCCCCACCACCGTAGACACCATCTGATGCAAGGTGGCATAGCTTTCGACGGCAAAAAGTTTTGGCACCTTGACCGAGCCTACGCGGGAAATCCGCGCGATATCGTTGCGCAAAAGATCGACGATCATCAGGTTTTCCGCCTGCCCCTTGGCGGATGCGCGCAACTCTTCGGCCAATTCGGCGTCGCGCACCGGGTCTGCATCGCGCGGGGCCGTGCCCTTCATCGGGCGGGTTTCAATACGGCCATCGGCGGCGATGTGCAAAAACAACTCGGGGCTGCGCGACACCAACACCGGCCCCGCACCCAAATCAACCAAAGCCCCATGCCGCACCGATTGCGCCGCGCGCAGCGCCCCATAAAGCCCCAGCGGGCCACCGCCCTGCATGTGGCTGGTCATCGGAAAGGTCAGGTTGATCTGATAGCAATCGCCCGCCGCAATATAGGATTTCACCACCGCAATCGCCGCACCGTAAGCCTCGCGGCTGATCATCGGCATCAACGGCGCCAGTGTCACCCCCGCCGCCTGCGCGCGGGCTTGGCCCAGCACGGCACTTGCGTCTTGTGGCCCGGCATAAATGCCAAAAGCCAGCAACGGCGCATCAGCGGCGTCTGGCAGCAACCCCGCCAGCCGGGGCTCGAACGCATAGCCCGCCTCGTAGGCCAGATACCCCGCCACCCAATAGCCCGCCGCCCGTGCTGCGTCCAGTTCGGCCAAGGCCGCTGCCACCTGATCGACCCGGTATGCCAGAACCAGACCCTGCGCGCCGTCAAACAGCGCAGGCGTGCCGCCCGGTCCATCCTCGCACAAGATCACGTTGCACCCGTCCTTATCTGACCTCGATATTTACCTAGGGCACCGCCGCGCACCCGACCAGACCAATCGCGCCGCCTTGTGCCGCAATTTGCGACATCGCCGCCAAATCCATCTGTGACAAAGCCAACCCACCCTGCATTTCTGAAATTTTCTATTCAATGCTTGCCAGACTGTCGAAATCCGGTTCTGTTGCGCTCAGGGAAGGGCAATACGCGCCCCGACCTTAACAACAACACGACCGAACAAGGGTCCAGAGGGGAATGGAAAATGGCATCGGATAAAGACAGCAATGAAGATACCAGGCTTTTGCACGGCATGGGCTATGCACAAGAGCTTTCGCGGCGCATGGGGCCGTTTCAAAGTTTTGCGATCTCGTTCTCGATCATCTGCATCATCTCGGGCGGGCTGGGATCCTTCCCAATTGCGCTGTCGACCGGCGGGACATTCTCGCTGACGGTGGGTTGGTTGGTTGGCGGTGTGTTTGCGTTGGTGGTTGCGGCCTGTCTGGGGCAGATCGCGTCGGCCTATCCGACGGCGGGCAGCTTGTATCACTGGTCGTCAATCCTTGGCGGGCGGTTTTGGGGCTGGGCTACGGCCTATACCAACTTGCTGGGCCTGCTGTTTGTGGTGCCTGCGATCAACGTGTTTTTGTATTTCATCACCAAAGACTTGTTCTTTGCCACAGTTTTGGGCTGGGACGTGTCGGGCTGGGGCCTTTGGACCCAGATCTGGTCGGTCATCGGGCTTTTGGTGGCACAGGCGTTGCTGAATAATTTTGGCATCAAACTGACCACGCTGTTGACCGATTTGTCGGGTTATCTGATTTTTGTGGTGACCATCATCCTTGTGGTGATGTTCCTGATGGCCGCACCGGGGATTGATCTGGGCAAAGCTTTTGTCTTTACCAACAACACAGGCGCGTTGGGTGGCGGAGTTGCACCCGAAGTCGGCCCGCTGATGGCGATGATCATTGGCCTGCTGTATCCTTTGTTTACCATCACCGGCTTTGACGCTTCGGCCCATACCGCCGAAGAGACCGTCAACGCCCGCGACACGGTTCACAAGGGGATGTTGCATTCGGTGTTCTGGTCGTTGGTGTTCGGCTTTGTGCTGATCATCGCGATGATCATGGCGATCCCGGATGTGCCGGCGCAGGCTGCGATGGGGTGGTCTTCGTTCAACAACTTGTTCATCGCAGCGATCCTTGGGTCGACTTTGGGCAAGCTGATGTTGGGTGGCATCATCATCTCTAACTTCTTGTGCGCGCTGGCGGCGGTCACTTCGACGTCGCGGATGATCTATGCCTTTGCGCGCGATGACGGTTTGCCGTTTTCGGGACTGCTGAAATCGGTCAGCCCAACCTACCGCACGCCAACTGCCGCCATCTGGATGACGGCGATCCTGTGTTCGATCCTGACCGCGCTGACCACACCGTTGGGGGCCTTTGCGGCGCTTTCCACCGGGTCTGCGATGTATCTTTACATTTCTTACGCCATGCCGATTTTTGCGGGTGTTTTTGCCCGCAGCAATGGCAAGTGGAAAGAAAAAGGCTCGTTCGATTTGGGCGGGCTTTATACGCTGTTTGCGATCATCGTGGCGCTTGGCACGGTGGTTGTGGCGATTGCGGGCCACGCTTTTGTGGTCTCGATCCCCGGCGATGCTGCCACTGGTGCCAGCTTTGTGCCAGGGCTTTGGTATTACACTGCAGCTTTCGTCGCGTTTTTGGTGGTGCTGTGGTTCGGCGTTGAAAACCGCCGCTTCCAAGGCCCGCCGATTGGCGAGCAAGTGGCAAAACGCGCAGGCGCCATTGCTGCCGCCGAAGCAGCGGTTGGCGAAAAGGGCTGACCTGATCTGTAAACCGGAAAGGCGGTCGGGGCAGCCCGGCCGCCTTTTCATTAGAGCGGGGATGTGATGATCTATCTTGCCCTCAAAGCCATCCTATCGGGCATTCTGATTGCCCTCGCGTCCGAAGTGGCCCGCCGCAATGCAGGGATCGGTGCGCTGATCGCGTCGCTGCCGTTGATTTCGGTGCTAGGGATGATCTGGCTGTGGCGCGATACCCATGATCCGGTTCGGCTGGCCAACCACGCCAGTGCCACCTTGTGGTATGTTGCCCCATCTTTACCGATGTTTGTGATCATTCCCGCCTTATTGCGCGCGGGCTTTGGGTTTTGGGTGTCGCTTGGCATCGGCTGCGCGATCACCGTGTTGCTTTATCTGGTGGTGGTCTGGGTCGCATCCCGGTGGGGCATCAATATCTAGCCGCAATCGGCCCTTGCACCCCGGCGCACCGTCGCTATAACCCCGGAAGTTTTGCGCAGATGGGGGCACCATGCCAAAAAGAACCGACATCAAATCCATCATGATCATCGGTGCCGGGCCTATCGTGATTGGCCAAGCCTGCGAGTTTGACTATTCCGGGGCGCAGGCCTGCAAAGCGTTGCGCGAAGAAGGCTACCGGGTGGTGTTGGTGAATTCCAACCCTGCCACCATCATGACCGATCCAGGGTTAGCCGATGCCACCTATATTGAGCCGATCACCCCCGAAGTTGTTGCCAAAATCATCGAAAAAGAACGCCCCGACGCGCTGTTGCCCACCATGGGCGGGCAAACCGGGCTGAACACGGCGCTGGCGCTGGCCGATATGGGAATATTGGAAAAGTTCAATGTCGAGTTGATCGGCGCGAAGCGCGCAGCCATCGAAATGGCAGAAGATCGCAAACTGTTCCGCGAGGCGATGGACAGGATTGGCCTTGAAAACCCCAAAGCCACCATCATCGCCGCCCCCAAACTGCCATCGGGCAAGTATGACATCACCGCCGGCGTGGCTGAATGTATGGCCGCCATCGAATATGTCGGTCTGCCCGCCATCATCCGCCCTGCCTTTACTCTTGGCGGCACCGGCGGCGGCGTGGCCTATAACCGCGATGACTATGAGGCGATCTGCCGATCCGGTCTGGATGCCAGCCCGGTGGCGCAAATTCTGATCGACGAATCCCTGCTGGGCTGGAAAGAGTTCGAGATGGAGGTGGTGCGCGATACCGCCGACAATGCCATCATCATCTGCGCCATCGAAAACGTCGATCCGATGGGCGTGCACACGGGGGATTCCATCACGGTGGCCCCGGCGCTGACGTTGACCGACAAGGAATATCAGATCATGCGCAACGGCAGCATCGCCGTTTTGCGCGAAATTGGCGTGGAAACCGGCGGGTCAAACGTGCAATGGGCGATCAACCCGGCGGACGGCCGCATGGTGGTGATCGAGATGAACCCGCGTGTCAGCCGATCATCTGCACTGGCGTCCAAGGCGACCGGGTTTCCGATTGCCAAAGTGGCGGCGAAACTGGCCGTCGGTTATACGCTGGATGAGTTGGACAATGACATCACCCGGGTCACACCGGCGTCGTTTGAACCCTCGATCGACTATGTTGTCACCAAAATTCCGCGCTTTGCGTTTGAGAAGTTTCCCGGATCGGAACCGAACCTGACCACCGCGATGAAATCGGTGGGCGAAGTGATGGCGATTGGCCGCACCATCCACGAATCGATGCAAAAGGCGCTGGCCAGTTTGGAAACCGGGCTGTCCGGCTTTGACGAAATCGCCATCCCCGGTGCGCCAGACCCTGCCGCGATTACCCAAGCCTTGTCCAAACAAACCCCCGACCGCATCCGCGTGATCGCCCAAGCCATGCGGCACGGGTTCAGCAATGATCAGATCAATGCGATTACCTGTTTTGATCCGTGGTTTCTGGCCCGTATCCGCGAAATTATTGATATCGAAGCCGAAGTGCGCGCGGGTGGCCTGCCGGTTACCGCGCCCGCCCTGCGGCGATTGAAGATGTATGGCTTTACCGATGCCCGGCTTGCTACCCTGACCGGCCGCGATGAAGGCCAGGTCAGACGGGCACGCCGCAATCTGGGCGTGGTCGCCGTGTTCAAACGGATTGATACCTGTGCGGCAGAATTCGAAGCGCAAACTCCCTACATGTATTCCACCTACGAATCCCCCGCGATGGGCGATGTCGAATGCGAAGCGCGGCCATCGGCGGCGAAAAAGGTGGTCATCCTTGGTGGAGGCCCCAACCGCATCGGGCAGGGGATCGAGTTTGATTATTGCTGCGTTCATGCCTGCTATGCCCTGACGGCGGCGGGTTATGAAACGATCATGGTCAACTGCAACCCCGAAACGGTTTCCACCGATTACGACACCTCGGACCGGCTGTATTTTGAACCGCTGACGTTGGAATCGGTGCTGGAAATCCTGCGGGTGGAACAGGAAAATGGCACTTTGCACGGCGTCATCGTGCAACTGGGCGGGCAGACGCCGTTGAAACTGGCGCAGGCGCTTGCCAACGAAGGCATCCCGATCTTAGGCACCACGCCCGACGCGATTGATCTGGCCGAAGACCGTGAACGGTTTCAGCAGTTGCTACACAAACTCGGTCTAAAACAGCCCCACAACGGCACGGCCCGGTCGCGCGATGAGGCGTTTGCGGTGGCAAAGGACGTAGGCTATCCGCTGGTGATCCGCCCCAGTTTTGTGCTGGGTGGCCGCGCGATGGAGATCGTGCGCGATGATGCGCAACTGGAACGCTATATCCGCACGGCGGTGCAGGTTTCGGGCGACAGCCCGGTTTTGCTGGACAGCTATTTGTCCGGCGCGATTGAGGTGGATGTTGACGCGCTGTCCGATGGCAAGCACGTCCATGTCGCTGGAATCATGGAACATATCGAGGAGGCGGGCGTGCATTCGGGCGACAGCGCCTGCTGTTTGCCGCCGCATTCCCTGACGCCCGAAACCATTGCCGAGTTGAAACGCCAGACCGTGCAGATGGCGCTGGCGCTGAATGTTGTCGGCCTGATGAACGTGCAATTTGCGATCAAGGGCGTGGATATTTATGTGCTGGAAGTGAACCCCCGCGCCAGCCGCACCGTGCCCTTCGTCGCCAAAGCCACAGATTCCGCGATTGCCGCCATCGCTGCGCGCCTGATGGCAGGCGAGCCTTTGTCGAACTTTCCGCTGCGCCCGGCCTATGCCACCGGCGTTGGCCCCGACACGCCGCTGCCCTTGATGGACCCAAACACGCTGGCCGACCCGATCACCCCGTGGTTTTCGGTGAAAGAGGCCGTGCTGCCCTTTGCGCGCTTTCCCGGCGTGGATCCGGTTCTGGGGCCGGAAATGCGATCAACCGGCGAGGTGATGGGCTGGGACCGCACCTTTGCGCTGGCGTTTCTTAAGGCGCAGATGGGCGCGGGCACCGTGTTGCCGGACGCGGGCCGGGTGTTTGTGTCGATCAAGGACATGGACAAAACCGCCGCTTTTGCAGATGCCGCCCGCGATCTGGTGGGGATGGGGTTTGAAATTGTCGCCACCCGTGGCACCGCCGCCTGGCTGACCGCCAAGGGCATCGCCGCCACCCCGGTGAACAAGGTATATGAGGGCCGCCCGAACATCGTCGACCGGCTGAAGGATGATGACATTGCCATGGTGATGAACACCACCGAAGGCACCCAAGCGGTATCGGATTCGCGTGATATCAGGCGCGTCGCACTGATGGACAAGATCCCGTATTTCACCACCGCTGCGGCGAGTATTGCCGTGGTGGCGGCGATGAAGGCCCGGGGTGAGGGGTATGGGGTTCGGACGTTGCAGGGGTGAGGGAAAGACAGTGGTAGAAGCACCAGAAAAAGCGCCCGTTGGAGGATTTTTCTCTCGAACTTATTTGTGTGAGGACAGACCATTTTCAGATAACGCGCGCGCCAGATACCGGATGGCAGCGTATCTCAGCGAATACTACTCTGCAAAACAGCGTGAAATTGGAAAATTCATTGAGCAAGAACTGGGCATCAAATGCCTAAAGTGGGGCACTTCAAGCCTCTTTATTGACTGGCAGCCATTTCTTAAAGAACTTGATATCCGGGACTTCTTGGATGTGACGACCGCGGTAATCCGATTTGAACCACAGAAAAAAGAATTCAAAAATCGGGTGATCGTAGTTTACAATTTGCTCGAGTTCGCAACGCGTGTCTTCTCAGAGCAGAACCTCGCCTACAGAATTGATGAGGCAGGTGGCGTTCACCCGGCAATTGACGCTGCGTTTTCGGTTTCTTCAGCAACTTTGCTGAGAAATCTAAACATTGCTGGACTGAATGCATCTCACGAACACATTTCTCAAGCTGAAAGATCACTTCTTGCAGGATCGTTTGACGGACGTCAGGCAATTCGGTCAACTTTTGACGCTGCTGAAAATTTGTTGAGAGTAATATTTTCAAATTTAACTCAACTTAATAAAGTAAACATTACCAGTGATCTTGGCCCTTTTTTGGTCAAATCAACGAAAGACAGTAAGGCAGAACGACACGCGGCAGAAAAGTTGGTAAACTCATTCATCGATTGGGTGGAGGCGGCACATTTCTATCGGCACGCCGCTGGCGGTAGCGAAGTTGAACAGCCATCTGAGAGCTTTACTATTGCAATTGTTTCTCAAGGCTTTTCATTTGTGCGATGGATCGCAGATGCCTACTCGGCGAAAGTAGCATCTGATACAGATAAACTCACTTAGTGATTTTTGCGTGAGTGAATATCAAACTGCCCACACACAGGGCCGCGCCCGACCTCGGGATGGCGCACCAACGCTGGTTCTAGGCACTTTATTCCTCAACCCCTCCCGCAGAATTTCTGCTGGCGACCTTGGCAAATGCGCCCTCCCGGGGGGAGGTCGGGCGCGGCCCGGCGGGCTTTGCCCTTGAATCCGGGCTAAGAAGGCGCGCCCCCCCCCCCGCCGCCTTACCGCCCACGAACGTTGTAAACCGCCCGGGTGCGGGCCATCATCCGCAGGTTTTCGCCGGTGCGCATGCGTTGGAGGTTTTGTTCGGCCAACTCGCCAAAGCCGGCCATGGGTTCCATCATCTGTTCGATATACAGTTTGTAATTGCCGCCGTGGCGTAGGGCGACCTCGGCTCTCCGCTCAAGGACTCTTTGGGTATTTTCCGCCAGATCTATCGCCTGGCCCTTATTGATCCCTTGCATTTGCGACTGGCTATTGTCGCCGCGATCTTGTCGGCCGTTGACGTAGCCTATGCCCCAGGCCACGTTACGCGCATATAAAAACGGATATAGCGTCAAATTCAGCGCCGCTTTCAAAGTCTCGTTGCTGCTGACAACCACCTTCACGGCGCGGCACACCAAGGGGCCCAGCCGGTCCATGTCGGGCGTGGCCTGATCAGAACAGGTCAAGCCGCAATAGACTGCGCTGAAATCCATCCACGCCGCAATCGCGCCAATGTTAGAGGCGACTGCAACCTGCAGTGGCAGCAGGCGGTTAAAATCAGAAAAGTTGTCTTCAATGGATTTTAGGTTGGGCATGGAACACTCCTACAAATTAAATTTTCAAAAAAATGGTCTATTTTCAGTGTTTTATGTGCAATGATACTTTGTCAGACTTTCCCGGACTTGGTTTTATCCAGTTAACAGGTCCACCGCCGGTAGGTGATTCCAAAGGTAACAGCGATTTTTCGGCGGGGGAAATTACCTAACGTCATCTGCGGGTTATTCGAAGATGCCAGGCAGGCGGGTCACCGTTGCGGTTGTCAGCGTTTTGACCAGTATTGCTACTTTTGGTTGTGCCGAAAGGCCCCCCGTCGGCAGCAAACCTGCGTCTGGCGCGCGCGCCCCTTGACTTCGCCGCCGAAATCCCGCATTTGGCCCGAACCAAAGCGTCCGTGCCGCGTGAGCATGTGTAAGACCTTTGGCACTGGTTCCCACCGCACGCAGGGGTTCCGCGATTGTCACGGCTTGGGGTATAAACCCTGCGCGAGGGGCTGTCGCTTCCCACTGGCCGCCCCAATCCTTGGGGTGGATGGCGGCGTTTGGCTGCCGGAAAGACTGTTATGACAACCACGTTCGCCGATCTGGGCCTTTCGGCCAGCATTCTGAAATCACTGGAAAAAACCACCCTGAAACTGCCAACGCCGATTCAGGTCGAAGCCATTCCGCATATCATGGCGGGCCGCGATCTGATGGGGCTGGCGCAAACCGGCACCGGCAAAACCGCCGCCTTTGGCCTGCCCTTGCTGCACCGCATCCTTGATCTGGGCCATCCGCCCGCGCCCAAAACCGTGCGCGCGTTGATCCTTGCCCCCACCCGCGAATTGGTCGCCCAAATTGCCGCCAACCTTGAGCAGTTTACCAAAGGCACCTCCGTCAAGGTTGCCATGGTTGTGGGCGGTGCCAGCCTGTTCAAGCAGGCCGAGCGGCTGAAGCGCGGCGCCGATGTGCTGGTGGCCACGCCGGGCCGCCTGATTGATCTGATTGAACGCGGCGATGTATCCCTGCACGCCACCGGATATCTGGTGCTGGACGAGGCCGATCATATGCTGGACATGGGGTTCATCCATTCCTTGCGCAAAATCGCCAAGCATATCCCCTTGAAACGGCAGACTTTGTTGTTTTCGGCCACCATGCCGAAAGATATCGAAGAACTGGCATCGACCTATCTGCAAAACCCGATCAAAGTTCAGGTCGCCCCCCCCGGCAAACCTGTGGAACGCATCGTTCAAGGCGTGCATTACCTGCCCAGCGGCGACAAGGCCCGCGTGCTGCAGGAATACCTGAACAAACATCCGGGCGAACAGGCACTGGTGTTTGGCCGCACCAAGCATGGCTCGGAAAAGCTGATGAAGCTGTTGGTGACATGGGGCTTCAAGGCTGGCTCTATCCACGGCAACAAAAGCCAAAGCCAACGCGACCGCACCCTGACCGAGTTTCGCAATGGCGAGATGGATGTTCTGGTGGCCACCGATGTGGCGTCGCGCGGCATTGATATTCCGGGCGTGCGGTTTGTCTATAATTTTGACATGCCGAATGTGCCGGAAAACTATGTCCACCGCATCGGCCGCACCGCGCGGGCGGGCAAAGAGGGCACCTCGATTTCCTTCTGCGCCCCTGCGGAAATGGGCGAATTGCAAGCGGTGGAAAAGCTGTTGAAAAAGGCGATCCCGGTGTTGGGTGGCGCGCCTTGGGCAGCGGATGCGGTGGCTGCGGCCCCTAAACCGGGTCAGAACCGCGGTCAACGTCCGGCGTCGCGCGGCGGCCAAAAGGCCGGATCGCAACCGGTTCAACGCGCAGCCGCCGGCAAACCCGGTGCAAAACCTGCGGCAAAAGGCGGATCCTTTGCGCCCCGCCGCACCGATGGGGCCAAACCCCGCCCGGCACAGCGCCGTCCGGCGTAACGCACCCAACCGGCCCCGCCAAACCGGATGGGCCGCAAAAATTCCTTTGACCCGCAGCGATGCGGGTCAGCTGGCCTCGTCTTCCAGATTAAGTTTCATATCCAGCAGCACTTGCTGAATGGCCAAGGTTTCGCGCAACAAACGCTTGGCTTCGTTGACCGAAATCACGCCATCGCCAATGGCAATATTGTATTCCGACATCAGCATGGCAAAGCGCTGTGCCAGTGCCACCACGTCCTGATTGACGCCGGTTGAGGCCGCGTTGCGTTTGTCAGCATCGTAAGACATCGTGATGCCGCGCAAATCGGCCAAGGCCGCCGTGACATGGGGAAACTTCGCGCCAGCTTCTAGTTGGGCCACCACATCAATGGGCATGAAACGGTCGTTGTGTTCATCGGCGTCTGAATAATACCTGCCCAAAGTGGCCTTTGATTTTCCGGTCAAAGCACAGGCTGCTTCGATGCCGACATCTTTTACCAAAGCCTCGGAATGTTTCTTCAGGTATGTCTCAATACTCATTCTACGCCTTTACCATTGCGAAAGCCCCAAGACGGGGAAATCGTGCCACCTTTTCCCATTATTCCGATCATGTGGATTTGTCATTCACAAAGCAACTTCGACGGTTCGGAGTTGTAACGAGTGGTCGGCGTCCCCAGCGCCGACATGGTGGGGGTCCGCCGTGCAAGCGTTCCGCAAGGAACCGTCTGTCGGCGAATGCCACGGTGGTGCGGCGGGCCCGTCAGTTTTTGGTCAGTTATCGGTCTTTTGGTGCTGACGGCCTGCTGCACTTCGTAGCGCTTGTTCCGGCACCGGATAACGCGTTGCGCGCGTCTGCGGGTTTGGGTTAAGTCGGGCAATGGCCAAGCTGTATTTCAACTATTCCACGATGAACGCCGGGAAATCGACGTCGTTGCTGCAAGCCTCGCATAACTACCGCGAGGGCGGGATGATGACCTATCTGATCACCGCGCAGTTTGATCTGCGCGCCGGTGAGGGCCGCATTGCCAGCCGCATCGGCATTGGCGAGCCCGCCGATACGTTTGCGCCTGCCGAGGATTTGTTCGCCAAGCTGGCGGCGCGGTTTGCCGTTGGCAAAGTCGCCTGCGTCTTCATCGACGAATGCCAGTTTCTGACCGAAGCCCAGGTTTGGCAACTGGCCCGCGCTGTTGATGATCTGGGCGTGCCGGTGATGTGTTACGGGTTGCGGGTGGATTTTCAGGGCAAGCTGTTCCCGGGGTCGGCGGCACTGTTGGCTTGGGCGGATGAAATGCGCGAAGTGCGCACGATTTGTCATTGCGGCAAGAAAGCCACCATGGTGATCCGGCGTGGCCCGGATGGACGGGCGTTGCGCAGCGGCGAACAAGTGGTGATTGGCGGCAATGAAACCTACGTGTCGCTGTGCAGGCGGCACTGGCGCGAGGCGGTTGACGGCTAACCGGTTTGCCGCGCCCGCAGCGCGATCATCACCCCCGCCAGCGATATCAGCCCCATGCCAATCACCGCGATCCAGCTTAGGGTTTCGCCCCACAAAACCCAGCCCCAGAACGCCGACGCGGGCAGGATGGCATATTCAAACACCGCAACCCGCGTCACATCGGCCATCAGATAGGCGCGCACCATCATGCCAACCGCCACCAAAGACCCCGATGCCTGCACAAAGGTCCACAGCAACACGGTCGATGACGGCCACACCGCACCGCGCTGCAAGAACCCGTCCACCCCGGCGGGCACCGGCAACGGGAAAAACGCCAGAACCGTCAGCCCGACCGCGCCGATCACCATCAAAGCCGCGAAGAACCCGACCAGCAACGTCGCCGCCGATTCTTGGCCGCACCACCGGCGCGTGGTGATATTGCCCATCGCATAAATCGCCCCTGCCACCACCGGCAACAGCGCGGGCAGCGATGCCCCGGCAAGGGCCTCGGGCCCCAGCACCAGCACCACACCCACAAAGCCAAGCAAGACCGCGGCGATACGAAACGGGCCAATCACCTCGCCAAACACCAGACCTGAAATCAGCAAGACAAAAATCGGCGCGCTGAACAATCCCGCCGCCACCAACGCCACCGGCAAAAATGCCAAGGCCCCGAAATAGATGATCATAGCGCCCCCGTGCAGCGCCGAACGCGCCACCACAGCGCGCCAATGCACCGGGCGCACCCGCAGACCCATGGGCCAAGCCACCAGCGCGATCAGGCCAAGCGCAATCATGCCGCGTTGCAGATGAAACTGCCAAAGACCGGATTCGGCGGCAATCACTTGCACGAAATTATCGGTAAAGCCGATGATGACCGCATAGATCAGGATCAGACCCGCCGCCATCAGGGTTTTGTCGCCGCCTTGGGTCATGCTGTGGTCCTTTGTGTTGCATGCAGCCTTGCGCCATCGGCGGGCAACTGCGCGCCGGAAAACGACATTCGGCAAGGGGTTAAGGACCCGACCTGTGGATTTGAAACAGGCCCTGATTGAAGCGGGGACGACATTCGGCTATCGTTTGGCGATGACCGCATTGCGCAAATATCAGCGGCTGGAGGCCACCGGGCTGTGGCGGGATCGCCCCGAGGCGCGCTTGCGCGAAGTGGTGGTGGGTTTGCGCGATGCCACCCTGATCCTGACGGATCCCAAAACCGAAATGGCCTTGGCACAGTGGTCGCTGCCCGCGCTGGTGCGGCTGAATCCGGGGGCGACACCTGCGATGTTCAGCCCCGACACTGACGGCGTTGAAATGGTGGAACTGGACGATCCCGAAATGATCGCCGCCTTGGAAACCGTCCGCACATCGCTGGATCGTCGGCGCGCGCGGCCGGGCCGGTTGCGGGGGGTGATCTTGACAGGCACGGCCGTTGCGGTGCTGGCGCTGGCGGTGTTCTGGCTGCCGGGGCGGTTGATGGATTACACCGCAGGCATGCTGCCCTCGGTGACCCAAGACGCGCTTGGCCAATTGGCGCTGGCCGATATGGTAAAGTTGACAGGGTTTCCCTGCGCCACCGTCCCCGGCGCGGCTGCGGCGCGGGATATGGCGCGGCGCATTGATCCGGCAAACCCGCCGTCGATTGTGGTGATGCGCGACGGTCTGTCGGTGCCGCGGGTATTGCCCGGCGACACCGTTTTGCTGCCTGCGGCCTTGGTGGAACAAGCGACGGGCGCTGATGCCGTTGCGGGCTTTGTCATGGTTGAATTGCTGCGCGCCAAATCCGATGATCCGACCCAGGCCTTGCTGCATCACGCGGGCCTGATGCCCACGCTGCGCCTGCTTGCCAGTGGGGGGATGGCCCCCGACGCGGTTGCGGGATTCGGGCAGGCCCTGTTGGCCGCGCCAATGACGGCGCTGCCCGCCGACCCGATGCTGACGGCCTTTGCAACTGCCAGCATCACCGCCACACCCTATGCCTATGCCCTTGATCCCAGTGGCGAATCAACACTGCCGCTGATCGAAGCCGATGCATTTGCCACCGGATCGGTTCCCGCAGTGTTGGACGATGCCGGATGGCTGGCCCTGCAATCCATTTGCGCCGGCTAGCGGTTCAAGAAAAAACCCCCCGGAAAAACCGGGGGGTCAGATTTTAGACAATCCGCAATCTAGCAGGCCGAAGAGTCGCCCTGTCAGCGCAAGATCGCATCGCCAAAACCCGCCGCGCGGGCCGAGGATAATGCGGCTTTCGCCTCTGCTGCCGATCCGAATGGCCCCGCCAGAACAATCTCCAGCGCCTTGCCACCCTTGGTAATCCTGCTTTTTGCCGTCGGAAGCCCCAGCGCCGCCAGCTTTTGCGCGGCCCCCGTCGCGTTGGCTTTTACCCCAAACGTGCCAACCTGCACCCACAGGCTGTTTGTCGACGCCGTCGCCGCATTGCTGGTAGACACCGCAACAGTCTTGGCCTTGTTGGCCTTCTTTTTGGCTTTGTCGGTGACCAGTTGTGCCGGCACGTCGCGGGTCCAGATCTGGTCTTGGGCGGCTTGGCCCGCGGCGGTGCCACGCGCACGATTTGGATTCAGCCGATCATCCTTCCATGCCGCGCGATAGCCTTTGGGCATCACCGGTGCGGCCATGGTCGCAGCCGCATAATCATCAGCAGGTGCTGCAGTGCCGGTTGCGCGTCCAGACTGCCCGGAAATTGCAACGGGCGGATTTGACAGCGATGCGCCAACCCGTGCGCCATCCGGATAAACCGGGGGCCGCCAACCCGTGAAGGTGCCGTCACCGCGCGTGCAAACCAACGCTGTGCCACCGTTGCGTAAAGTCACCCGCTCGGCCACCGGCGCGCTGGTATAACAGCCAACTTTGCCCGCAGGCACGCCGGTGCTGGTGGCAACGTCATAGACTTGCGCACGCACCGCGCGCGCCGGGGCGACGTCTGCCACAACCGGGGCCACCACCCGGCGCGGTGCGGGCAGGCTTGCGATGGTTTCCAACGGCGGGCCAACGCGGCGGGTCACAACCACCGGCGCGCGCGGCGCAGCTTTTTCAGCCACCACCACCGGGGCGGCCTGCGCCGGCGCGGTTTCATTCGCCATTTCGATCACGGGTTTAGCGCCCAACGTCGGGGGAAAGCCGCACAGCACTTTGCGCTCACGCGTTACCCGGGGCACCCAATTCAACCGCCCGCCATTGCCCGCGCGCAAAAACACGCAGCCCCGGCTGTCGACATACTGATCGCCGCGAAAGGTGTTGGGCGGCAATTCTGCGGGACCGCCAATTTGTGCAAGCGTTTGCGCCTGCGCGCAAACAGGCAGGGTGATTGCCGCGATCACAGCAACGGAAACAACTTTCCAGAACATAACAATCCCCTAAACCGCATCAATAATCAGAATGCGTCAGGATTGTGTCCAAGTAAAGGGGGCTACCCCTTATTTAGTGCCAAACATCCGGTCGCCCGCATCCCCTAGGCCAGGGACAATATATCCATGGTCGTTCAGGTGGCTGTCTACCGCCGCTGTGACAATTGGCACGTCAGGATGCGCTTCTTTCATGCGGGCAATGCCTTCGGGGGCGGCAAGCAGGCACAAAAACCGGATATTCTTGGCCCCGGCATTTTTCAAAAGCGTGATCGCGGCCACCGAGGAATTGCCGGTGGCCAGCATCGGGTCCACCACGATAGAAATACGATCCTGCAACTGATCGGGCAATTTGCAATAATATTGCACCGGTTGCAGGGTTTCGGGATCACGATACAGCCCCACAAACCCCACCCGCGCCGCCGGGATCAGCTCTAAAATACCGTCCAGCAGCCCGTTGCCCGCCCGCAAAATCGAGATCAGCGCCAGCTTTTTACCGTCGATCGCGGGGGCATCCATCGGTTCCAGCGGGGTTTCGATGCGCTTGGTGGTCATCGGCAATTCGCGGGTCACCTCATAGGCCAGCAGTAGGCTGATCTCGCGCAGCAGTTTGCGAAAACTGGCGGTCGAGGTGTCTTTTTCCCGCATCAAAGTCAGTTTGTGCTGCACCAGCGGGTGCAAAACGACAGTCAGGTGATCAAGCATTGTCCGGCTCCAATGTCTTTAACAGGCGCGCTTTGGTATCGGCGTCACAGAACGCGGCGTCAAGCGATGTGCGGGCGATGGCGGCGAAAACCCCTTCGTCCCAGTCAAAAGCGCGGTTCAACTGATCGTATTCCTGCGTCATGGTGGTGTGAAAAAATGGCGGATCGTCGGTGCTGATCGTCACTTTGACGCCGCGATCATACATCTGCCCGATGGGATGGGCGCGAAAATTCGGATAAAGCCCCAAGGCCACGTTCGATCCGGGGCACACTTCCAGCACGATGCCGCGTTCGGCAATCTCATCGACCAGCGCCAGATCTTCGATGGCGCGCACGCCGTGGCCGATGCGTTCAACCCCCAGATCGCGGATGGCGTCGCGCACCGATTGTGGCCCGCCCCATTCGCCTGCATGCGCCGTCAACCGCAAACCAGCCTCGCGGGCGGCGTCAAACGACCAGACGAAATCCTTGGGCGCGCCGATTTTTTCATCGCCCGCAATGCCAAAGCCGACAATGAAATCCCCCGCCGTTTCTGCCGCACACAAGGCGGTTTGCCGCGCCTTTTCCGGGCCGAAATGCCGGATACAGGTGACAATGCCGCGCAAAGTGATGCCCATTGTCGCCTGTGCGTGACCGGCGGCTTCGCGGATGGCATGCAGGTATTCGCGCCAAGCGCCAATATCACGGCCGCCGCAAAAATCGGGGGATAGGAAAGTTTCCGAATAAATCACGCCACTTGCAGCACTTTCTTCCAGCACTGCCAGTGTCAGGCGATAGAAATCCTCCGGGCGTTGCAAGGGTTCGGTGGCGGCCTCGTAGACCTTCAGAAAGTTCCAGAAATCGGTGAACTTATAGCCGCCGTTTTCATCGAAGATGCCCGACAGGTCGATATTTTTCTCGCGCGCAAGGCCGCGGATAAACGCAGGGGGTGCGGCACCTTCAAGGTGAAGATGCAGTTCGATCTTTGGCATAGCACTGATTATCATAGAAAACTTTTCCCCAAACGATTGCCCGGCACATCCAGATGCGCCGCTACCGATGCGGCGATATCAACAAAAGCGCAATGCCCTATCGTGCCTGCCCCGACACCCGCACACAACACTGGCACCCGCTCACGGGTGTGTTCCGTGCCGCGCCATGTCGGATCATTGCCGTGATCGGCGGTAAAAATCGCCAGATCGCCCGGGCGCAACCGCGCCAAAAACGCCCCCACCCTGCCGTCAAACCATTCCAGCGCCCGCGCATAGCCCGCCACATCGCGGGGATGGCCATACAGACTGTCGAATTCAACAAAGTTGGTAAATGTCAAAGACCCGGCTTCGGCATCGCCCACAAGCCTGTCCAAATGATCGAAAAGGTCAGCATCGCAGGTGCCTTTGTGCAAAGATCCGACGCCTTTCATCGAAAAGATATCGCCGATCTTGCCAACCGCATGGGTGGCCCTGCCCGCCTGCGACACCCAATCCAGCAGGGTCGGGCCGGGCGGGTCAATCGCATAGTCATGCCGGTTCGCGGTGCGCTTGAAATCGGTAGGCGTGCCTGTAAAGGGCCGCGCGATTACCCGACCCACCCGCATCGCATGCAGCGTCGGCGCAAGATCGGCGCACAAGTTCAACAACCGCTCCAACCCGAATGCCTGTTCATGCGCGGCAATCTGAAACACGCTGTCCGCCGACGTATAACAAATCGGCCAGCCAGTGCGCAGATGGGCGTCGATATGGGCGGCGATGATCGGAATGCCCGAGGCGTGGCAATTGCCCAAAATCGCACTGGTGCCCGCCAACTGGCAAACCTTTGCCACCAGATCAGGCGGAAAAGCCGGTGTTTTGTCGGGAAAATACGTCCAGTCCCACGGCACCGGCACGCCTGCCAGTTCCCAATGACCCGACGGCGTGTCTTTGCCGTTTGACACTTCGGTTGCGGCCCCCCACCGCCCAATCGGTTGCGCGTCCAGCCCCGGCGCATCGTCGCCCGAGGCCAGACGCACCGCAGCCCCCAGCCCAAGCCCGTCAAGATGTGGCAGGGCCAGCCTGCCGAACCGGCCCCTATCCGCCCGCCCCCATGCACATTCGCGCGCAATATGGGCCAACGTGTTTGCCCCCACATCGCCAAAGACCGCCGCATCCGGCGCACCGCCGCAGCCAACGGAATCCATCACGATCAGAAACGCGCGCGCCATTCAGGCGATCCTTTTCAAGATCAGCGCCGGGTCCAGTGGCGCATCGGCCCCCAGATGATAGGCCGATTGCACGGCTTTGATGGCGGCATCGGCCTGCGCCTCGGTGGCGGCATGCACCATGCACAACGGATCCCCCGCCCCGATATCTTCGCCAATACCCGCCAAATCCGACAGGCCCACCGACAGGTTGATCTTGTCGCCCTCGCGCTGCCGCCCGCCGCCAAGAGCGACCACGCACAGCCCCAAGGTTTGCCCATCAATCACCCGCACATAGCCCGTGGTCAGGCACGGCACTTCGCGGATCACCGTGGCGGCGGGCAGCCGGTCTGGCCAACGGTCAACAAAATCGCCGGGGCCCCCTTGGGCACGCACCATGCGGCCAAACCATTCGGCGGCATCGCCCGACGACAGTGCGTTTTCAATCCGTCGCGCCCCGTCCATCGGATCCGCCGCCAAGCCCCCCAAGGCCAAAGCCTCGCCCCCCAAAGCCGCGGTGATATCCCATAGGGCGGTGTTGACCGACGTGCCTGTCAGGGTTTCCATCACTTCGATCACCTCAAGCGCGTTGCCGGCAGCGGTGGCCAAAGGTTGGCTCATATCGGTGATCAGCGCGGTGGTCATGCACCCCGCCCCTTGCGCCACTGCCACCAGCGAGCGCGCCAAGGTTTCTGCCTGCGCCATGGTTTTCATAAACGCGCCAGAGCCGCATTTGACATCCAGCACCAGCGCCTCCAGCCCCGCGGCCAGCTTTTTCGACAAGATCGAGGCGGTGATCAGTTCGACCGATTCCACCGTGCCAGTGACGTCGCGGATGGCGTAAAGGCGGCGGTCGGCGGGGGCGATTTCGGCGGATGCCGACACAATCGCGCAACCCACATCACGCAATTGCCGGGTCAGTTGGTCTTGCGACAGACCGGTGCGAAAACCGGGGATCGATTCCAACTTGTCCAATGTGCCGCCGGTGTGGCCCAAGCCGCGCCCCGAAATCATCGGCACATAGGCCCCACAGGCCGCCAGCGCCGGGGCCAGCATCAACGACACGCAATCGCCGATGCCCCCGGTGGAATGTTTGTCTAACACCGGGCCAGGCATATCCCAGCGCAACACTTGGCCGGAATCGCGCATGGCACAGCACAGCGCAACGCAAGCGTCCTGTGTCAGCCCCTTCAGCACAACCGCCATGGCAAAGGCACCCGCTTGCGCATCCGACACCGCGCCCGATGCCAAGCCATTGGCAAACCAACGCAATTCATCACCCGAAGGCTGTGCGCCATCGCGCAGCTTGGCAATGATGGCGCGGGCATCCATCAATCTGGGCTTTGCGTGATTTTGGCCATATGGGCGGCGGTAAACAGCCCCGGCAACAAATCGGCCACCGTCATGGATTTTGATTTTCCATCGGTGGTGCACAGCGTGACAACCACGTCGGGGCCTGCGAATTCAGCGATTTTCTGGCGACAGCCACCGCAAGGCGGCACCGGATCAGGGCTGTCGGCGATGACGCAGATTTCGGCAATCCGGCTATCACCCGCCGCAATCATCGCCGCAATCGCGCCCGCTTCGGCGCAGGTGCCTTCAGGATAGGCAACATTTTCGACGTTGCAGCCAATGTGAACCCGGCCTTCAACCGACAAAATCGCCGCCCCAACCTGAAACCGGGAATAGGGGGCATAGGCGCGCAAGCGAACTTTGGTGGCGGCGGACAGAAGTGGCATTTCAGACCTCTAAACAGTTTCGCCCTCCAAGCCGGGGGCCAGCCCCCGGACCCCCGGAGTATTTGCGCCAAAATGAAAATCCTAAAGCAGCGTGGTTGGTGGATTTCCGGGCAGCGACACTTCGATCAGTTGCAAATCAGGCGTGCTATCGGTGTAGCGCGTCGCCATGTCCGGCGGAATGACGAAAGCATCGCCGGGCGACAGCCGGTAAGGGTCTTTGCCGGTGCCGTGCAGGGTCATCTGCCCCGCCATCACAAAAGTAAAAACGATGTCACCCGCGTGTTTGGTCCATGGCGCGGGCGCCCCATTGGACCGCGCCACCATCACCGAAGCGACGCCTTTGGTGTTGGTGTGGATCGTGGTGTCGCGGGCGTCGAACCCCGGAATTCGAAACGGCTGAAAGTTGGCGGTGGCCCCTATGTTATGGACAAAGCGTTGGCCATCCCATTCGCGGTCGGGGCGAAAATATGCTGTCGGCAACGTCATATCATGGTCAATTTCGGTGACATGATCGGCGGGCACGCCGATTTCCACCACTTGCACGCCTTCGGATTGCAGCACTTTGTGGCGAATGCCCGGCGGCTGGATAAAGCAGTCTCCCGCGTTGATCCGCAAGATATCCCCTTGATCTTCGTATAAGACGTCAACCCAACCCGCGACGCAGAAGATCAGTTGAAAGCCGACTTTGTGAAAATGCACCATATCTGGCACCGGGCCATCGGGCACCCGGATATGGCTGGCGATCATCGCACCGCCCAGACGCGACGGGATCAGATCTCGGTAAGACATGCCCGCCCGGCCCAGCACCCAAGGCGCCTGATCGGCCAGCCTGCGCACCACAAAGGCGTGCTGGGTGGCAGGCTGCACCATCGGCGGGTTCAGCGCGTCAATTTCAATTTTTGTGCCGTTCGGCGCGGTCAGCTGACGCGCCCCATCCGCAAACCCATCCGGATCATCGGTCAGAATGCGCAGGGTGCCGGGGGCTTCGGTGGCACCTTTCTGGATGCGGATGCGCAGGCCATGCCCCGACAAAACCGCCACTTCAGGGTTGTCGGCGGGATAAATCATATCCAGACGCATCTTTAACACTTTGGTGTAAAACGGCAGATCGTCACGCAGTTCTTGGGTCGGCAGGCGAATTTCGGCACGAGTCTCGGTCATGGCAATTCCTTTGGCTTTACGCCAGACTGGCGGCTGGGGTGATGATTTGCAAGAACCGGTGCAGGCCTTGGGGAAAAGGTCAGTCTTGGCGGATGGAAAACTATAGTTTAACGTTAAACCAAATTTGGTTGGAGATCTGACATGGAAGAAATGCGCCAGGATAACGCCCGTCAAGAGGCGCTGGATTACCATGAATTCCCCAAGCCCGGTAAGCTGGAAATCCGGGCAACCAAGCCTTTGGCCAATGGCCGCGATCTGTCGCGCGCCTATTCGCCGGGCGTTGCCGAGGCCTGTCTGGAAATCAAAGCTGATCCCACCACCGCCAGCCGCTATACCGCGCGCGGCAATCTGGTGGCGGTTGTCACCAACGGCACCGCCGTCTTGGGCCTTGGAAACATTGGGCCTTTGGCCAGCAAGCCGGTGATGGAAGGCAAGGCGGTGCTGTTCAAGAAATTCGCCAATATTGATTGTTTTGACATCGAGTTGAACGAACCCGATCCAGTAAAACTGGCCGCGATTGTCTGTGCGCTGGAGCCGACCTTTGGCGCGATCAATCTGGAAGACATCAAGGCGCCGGATTGTTTCATCGTTGAACAATTGTGCCGCGAGCGGATGAAAATTCCGGTGTTCCATGATGATCAGCATGGCACAGCCATTGTGGTCGGTGCCGCGGTGACCAATGCGCTGCATGTGGCGGGCAAGCGGTTTGACCAGATCAAAGTCGTCTCAACCGGCGGCGGGGCGGCGGGAATCGCGTGTCTGAACATGCTGTTAAAGTTGGGGGTGCGGCGTGAAAACGTCTGGCTTTGCGATCTGGCGGGGCTGATTTACCATGGGCGCGTCGATCAGATGACCGACCAAAAGGCCGCTTATGCCCAAGGCAGCACGGCTGCGGGCCTGTCAGAGGTGATCGAAGGGGCCGATTTGTTCCTTGGCCTGTCCGGCCCCGGCGTGCTGACGCCCGCGATGGTGGCGAAAATGGCGGCTCGGCCGATCGTGTTTGCGCTGGCCAATCCCACGCCCGAAATTTTGCCCGACGCCATCCGCGCGGTGGCCCCGGATGCCATTATCGCCACCGGGCGCAGTGATTTTCCCAATCAGGTCAACAATGTGCTGTGCTTTCCCTTCATTTTTCGCGGCGCACTGGATGTGGGGGCCACCACGATCAATGCCGAGATGGAACTGGCCTGCATCGACGGGATCGCAGCCCTTGCACGCGCCACCACCAGCGCCGAAGCCGCCGCCGCCTATCAGGGCGAACAGCTTACCTTTGGCCCGGATTATCTGATCCCCAAGCCGTTCGACCCGCGTCTGATTGGTGTGGTTGCCAGCGCGGTTGCCAAGGCCGCGATGGAAACCGGCGTGGCCACCCGTCCGATTGCCGATCTTGACGCCTACCGGCTGAAACTGGATGGGTCGGTGTTCAAATCGGCGCTGATCATGCGCCCGGTGTTTGAAGCCGCCCGCACCGCCAGCCGCCGGATTGTGTTTGCCGAGGGCGAAGATGAACGGGTGCTGCGCTGCGCCAATGCGATACTGGAAGAAATGACCGACAAGCCGATCCTGATCGGCCGCCCCGATGTCATCGCCAGCCGCTGCGAACGCGCGGGCCTTGCGATCCGGCCCGACCGTGATTTTGAGATTGTGAACCCGCAAAGCGACGCCCGCTATCGCGACTATTGGTCCAGTTATCACGAGGTGATGGCCCGGCGCGGGGTTACGCCCGACATTGCCCGCGCGGTGATGCGCACCAATACCACCGCGATTGCCGCCATCGCGGTGCATCGCGGCGATGCCGACAGCATGATTTGCGGCACGTTTGGTCAATATCTGTGGCACATGGATTATGTGCGCCAGGTTTTGGCCCGCGACGGTTTGCACCCGCGCGCCGCCCTGTCACTGATGGTGCTGGAAGACGGTCCGTTGTTCATTGCCGACACTCAGGTCAACGCGGTGCCCACGCCGGACCAAATCGCCGAAACCGTGATCGGCGCGGTGCGCCATGCCAAACGCTTTGGCGTGTTGCCAAAGGTGGCTTTGTGTTCACATTCCAGTTTTGGCAATCTTGACAACGACTCTGGGCGGCGGATGCGCGCGGCACTGGAAATTCTGGACGCACTTGATCTGGACTTTACCTATGAAGGTGAGATGAACGCCGATGCAGCCCTTGACCCCGATCTGCGGGCGCGGATTTTTCCCGGCTCGCGGCTGCAAGGGGCGGCCAACGTGTTGGTTTTCGCCTATTCCGATGCCGCAAGCACGGCGCGGAACATGCTGAAATTCAAGGCGGGCGGGCTGGAAGTTGGGCCGATCCTGATGGGGATGGGCAACCGCGCCCATATCGTCACGCCCTCGATCACCGCGCGCGGGCTGCTGAATATCTCGGCTTTGGCGGGCACCCCTGTGGCGCATTATGGCTGAGGCAACTGCATGAAGTATGCCGATATCTACGCCAACTGGCGCGCCGATCCCGAAGCGTTCTGGATGCAGGCGGCGGGTGCGATTGATTGGGAAACGGCGCCGACCCATGCGCTGAACGCCACCCGCGCGCCGTTTTACGAATGGTTCACCGATGCGTCGGTCAACACCTGCTGGAATGCGGTGGATCGGCATGTTCTGGCCGGGCGCGGCGCGCAGGTGGCCATCATCCATGACAGCCCGGTAACCGGTTCGGTTGGCAAAATCACCTTCGCGCAATTGCAAGGCCGGGTGGCGCGGCTGGCGGGGGGCTTGCGCGCCCAAGGCGTGGGCGTGGGGGATCGGGTGATCCTTTACATGCCGATGGTGCCCGAAGCGATCATCGCCATGCTGGCCTGCGCGCGGCTGGGGGCGGTTCATTCGGTGGTGTTTGGCGGCTTTGCGGCGGCAGAACTGGCGGTTCGCATTGACGACTGCACCCCCAAAGCCATCATCGCCGCATCTTGTGGCATCGAACCTGCACGAGTGTTGGCCTATAAACCGCTGGTCGATGCGGCCGTGGATTTGGCACAGCACAAGCCTGAATTTTGCGTGATCCTGCAACGCGATCAATGCGTGGCACACATGGTGCCCGGGCGTGATCTGGACTGGAACGACTTTCAGACCGATGTAAACCCTGCCCCCTGCACCGCCGTTGCGGGCAATCATCCGGCGTATATCTTGTATACATCGGGCACCACGGGGGCGCCCAAAGGCGTGGTGCGTCCGACGGCGGGGCATCTGGTGGCACTGAACTGGACGATGCGGGCGATTTATGATTGCGGTATCGGCGATGTGTTCTGGGCGGCGTCAGATGTGGGCTGGGTCGTTGGCCACAGCTATATCTGTTATGCGCCGCTGATCGCGGGCTGCACCACCATCGTTTACGAAGGCAAGCCGGTGGGCACGCCCGACGCTGCCGCGTTCTGGCGGGTGATTGCCGACCACAAAGTGCGGGCGTTTTTCACCGCACCCACCGCATTGCGTGCGATCAAGCGCGAAGACCCGCAAGGGTTGCTGCCGTCCGGCTATGATTTATCGGCGCTGCGAACCCTGTATCTGGCGGGGGAACGCGCCGATCCTGCGACGATTTTATGGGCGCAAACCCATCTTGGCGTGCCGGTGATTGATCATTGGTGGCAGACAGAAACCGGCTATGCCATCGCCGCCAATCCGATGGGCATCGAGGCGCTGCCGGTCAAGTCAGGCTCGCCAGCGGTGGCGATGCCGGGCTATGATGTGTGCATTCTGGACGATGCAGGCGTGGTTGTGCCGCCCGGCACTTTGGGCGCGATAGCCATCAAACTGCCGTTGCCGCCGGGCACCTTGCCAACGTTGTGGGGAGCCGAAGATCGGTTTTACAAAAGCTACCTGTCGCGGTTTGCAGGGTTCTATGAGACCGGAGACGCGGGTTTTGTGGATGAGGACGGCTATATTTACGTCATGGCGCGCACCGATGACGTGATCAATGTGGCCGGGCACCGGCTGTCGACCGGTGCGATGGAAGAGGTTCTGGCCAGCCATCCCGATGTCGCCGAATGCGCGGTGATCGGGGTGGCGGATGCCCTGAAAGGCCAAGTGCCAGTTGGGTTTTTGTGCCTGAACAAGGGGGTTACCCGTGACGCTGGCGATGTTGTGACCGAGTGTATCGCGCTGATGCGTAACCAGATCGGCCCGGTTGCCGATTTCAAACGCGCGGTGGTGGTGGACCGCTTGCCCAAAACCCGGTCCGGCAAGGTTTTGCGCGCAACGATGGGGAAAATTGCCGATGCGCAAGCGTGGAAAATGCCCGCCACCATTGATGATCCGGTTATTCTGGATGAAATCAGGGTTGCGCTGCAAAGTTTGGGCTATGCCCGGACTTAGTGGCGCGCGCCGCTGACAAGGCTGGACAAACCGCAGCCCATGCGCGACCTTTTTAGCCATGACGCAACTGAATGCCATCCCTCTTGCCTTCGGTGCGCGGGTCAGCCTGATCCGGGCCAATCTGATCGGTGCCGGGCAATGACAACCCTCGCGCCATCAGCCGCGATAGATACGGCACAGTTTGACCGGCTGTTGGCGATGGCAGGGCCGGGCGTGGCAGCACAGCTGACCGCGCAGGTGGCGGTTGATCTTGCCGCGTCCCAGCTTGCGCTGCTGGCCGCCCTTGATCCGATCAATTGGGGCAACCTGCGGGCGCAGTCGCATGTGGTGCTGGGGCTGGCAGGTGTTGTGGGCGCGCAGCATCTGCATCAACTGGCCACGCGGTTGAACGCAGCCGCACAGCCGCCCGGGCAAAACGCCCAAATCGCAACCCCGCTTGGCTTGGACACAGGCCGGGCGATCGACGCAGTCCTCGCATACCTTGCGGATCGGCAACCCGGTTTGGTGGCCCCGACATGACCCCCGCCGCCGCCGCTGCCGCCCCCACCACACCGCGCGCGCCGATCCTGCTGATCGAAGACACCCCGTCTTTGTTACTGCTGTATCGCACGGTTTTAAGCAACGCAGGCCTCGCCGTGATTACCGCCACCACCGCCACCGAAGGCATGGATGCGTTTCATTCGTCGGGGGCCCGGCTTGTGCTGTTGGATATGGTGTTGCCCGACCGAAACGGGCTGGATCTGATGCAAGACATGCTGCAACTGCGCCCCGACACCAACGTCATCGTGATGACGGCGCATGGCTCTATCAATATGGCGGTTGATGCGATGCGGGCGGGGGCGCATGAATTTCTGGTCAAACCGTTTGATGAAGGCAAACTGCTGAATGCGGTGGCAAATGCGGGCGGCATTGGTGCGCCCCGGCGCGGGGCTGGCCGCGCGGGGGCAACTGCCGTGCAAACGGCGGCCAATTCCTCGGCCTTTATTGGCAGCTCGGACGCCATGGCGCGTATCCATGCCAAGATCGCCTCGGTGTCACGCTCGATGGCCACGGTGTTCATCACCGGCGAAAGCGGCACCGGCAAAGAGCTGTGCGCGCTGGCGGTTCATGGAAATTCGCCGCGCGCGGCAGGGCCGTTCATCGCGCTGAACTGTGGGGCGATCCCGCAGGATTTGCTGGAATCCGAAGTGTTTGGCCATATGAAAGGCAGCTTTACCGGTGCCATTTCCGACAAGCAGGGGGCGGCTACGGCCGCGGATGGCGGCACGCTGTTTCTGGACGAAATTTGCGAAATGGCCCCGGCGCTGCAAACCAAGCTGCTGCGGTTTTTGCAAACCACCACCGTGGTGCCGGTGGGGGCGACCCGACCGCGCAAAGTGAACGTGCGTATCATCTGCGCCACAAACCGCGATCCGATGGAGGCAGTGCGGCGCGGCCAGTTTCGCGAGGATTTGTTTTACCGCCTGTTCGTTGTGCCGATCCATATGCCCGCCCTGCGCGACCGCGGCGATGATATCGTCGAGATTGCGCAAACCGCGCTGACCCGCTTTGCCAATGAAGAAGGCAAACCCTTCGACGGCTTGCAGCCCGACGTGCAGGCGCTGTTTCGCAGCATGGATTGGCCCGGCAACGTGCGCCAGTTGCTGAATGTAATCCGCAATATCGTGGTGCTGCACGAGGGTGGCACTGTGACCACCGCGATGTTGCCCGACAACTTGCAGCACAGTTTTGGCGCGGGCGCGGGCGCGATGACTGCAGCGGAAGCCCCGCAAAGTGGTGCGGCCCCGCTTGATCTGGATGCCGTTCTGGGCAGACCGTTGGCCGAGGTGGAACGGATGATCATCGAGGCGACACTGGCGCGGTTCAACGGATCGGTGCCCAAAGCCGCCCGGGTGTTGGATCTGTCACCCTCAACGCTGTATCGAAAAATCGAAAACTGGTCCAAAGCCTAGTCCTGCAAAATCCTTCAACGGATTTTGCAAATTTTTGCGCGAAAAATTTGGCCCCGGGTCAGGCGAACTGTTCCACGATCAGGCGTTCTTCCAGACCATGCCCCGGATCGAACAGGATGCGGTGCTGCACTTTTGGCTCTGACCAGATTTCAACCGACACCACATCGGGCACCGGGCGGCTGTCGGCGTCGGCGCGCACCGGGCGTTTTTCGGGCTCCAGCACCTCAAACCGCACCACCACCGATTTGGGCAGCAACGCGCCGCGCCAGCGCCGGGGGCGAAACGCCGCCATCGGGGTCAGCGCCAGCACATCCGATCCGATCGGCAGGATCGGGCCATGCGCCGAATAGTTATAGGCCGTCGATCCCGCAGGCGTGGCCAGCAACACCCCGTCGCAGACCAATTCCGACAGCCGCTCCTTGCCATCGACAAAAATGCGCAGCTTGGCGGCTTGCGGTCCGGCACGCAGCAGTGACACTTCGTTGATCGCCAGCGCATGCGTCACCGACCCGTCCATACAGACCGCGCGCATCGCCAGCGGATTGATCATCGCCTGTTCCGCCGCAGCCAACCGCACCGGCAAATCATCAGCGGCGAATGTGTTCATCAAAAAGCCGATGGTGCCGCAGTTCATCCCGTAAACCGGCACATCCATGCCCTCGGTATCGTGCAGGGTTTGCAGCATAAAGCCGTCCCCCCCCAAGGCCACCACCACATCGGCCCCGGCCAGATCGACCTGACCATGCAGCGCCGTCAGCGCCGCCAGCGCGTCTTGGGCGGCGGCGGCGGGGCTGGCTTTGAAGGCGATCCGTTTGAAGGGCACGTCACAGTCCTTTTCCAAGAGCAGTCCTTTTCCAAGAGCAGGTCTTATTCGAAAGCAGTCTTTTTGGCAGGGCAATTGTTAAACCTTGCAACAGTCTTGCCGGGCCGGGCAGGCAAACTCAACCCCTTCGGCTGGTTTGGGTTGCGCCGCTTGCCTGAGGTTTCGGCCGATTATTTCGCCGCCACCGCGGCAGGCGTCGTTTTCTTGCCTTTCCCAACCGGCAGCCTTGCCCTAGATATCGCAGCAGCCCAGAAAGTTTTCACCGCCCAAGGAGACGCAGATGAACGCAGCGCACCGCGATACCGGCTTTTTCACCGAAACCCTTGCGTCGCGTGATGCCGAATTGTTCGGCTCGATCACCGCGGAACTGGGACGTCAACGCCACGAGATTGAACTGATCGCCTCTGAAAACATCGTTTCCCGCGCGGTGATGGAAGCGCAAGGTTCGGTGATGACCAACAAATACGCCGAAGGCTATCCGGGCAAGCGGTATTACGGCGGTTGTCAGTTTGTCGACGTGGCCGAAACCCTCGCGATTGACCGGGCCTGCCAGTTGTTTGGCGTGACCTACGCCAATGTGCAGCCGAATTCGGGCAGTCAGGCCAACCAAGGGGTATTTCAGGCGTTGTTGACCCCCGGCGATACGATTTTGGGCATGTCTTTGGACGCGGGCGGGCATTTGACCCATGGGGCGGCCCCGAACCAGTCGGGCAAATGGTTCAAGGCCATTCAATATGGTGTGCGCAAACAGGATCTGACGCTGGATTACGATCAAGTGCAGGCGCTTGCCACCGAACACAAACCCAAGATGATCATCGCCGGTGGGTCGGCCATTCCGCGCATCATCGACTTTGCCCGCATGCGCGAAATCGCAGACTCGGTCGGCGCCTATCTTTTGGTGGATATGGCGCATTTCGCGGGGCTTGTGGCGGCGGGGCTGTATCCGTCACCCTTCCCGCACGCCCATGCCGCCACCACCACCACCCATAAAACCCTGCGCGGTCCGCGCGGCGGCATGATCCTGACCAATGATGAGGCCTTGGGCAAAAAGTTCAACTCGGCGATTTTCCCCGGCATTCAGGGCGGACCGTTGATGCATGTCATTGCAGCCAAAGCCGTGGCCTTTGGCGAGGCGCTGCGCCCCGGGTTCAAAGACTATCAGCGTCAAGTCATCAAAAACGCCCAAGCGTTGGCGGATCAGCTGATGAAGGGGGGCTTGGGCACCGTCACCGGCGGCACAGATACCCATCTGATGCTGGTCGATTTGCGGCCCAAGGGCGTCAAAGGCAATGCCACCGAAAAGGCATTGGGCCGCGCGCATATCACCTGCAACAAAAACGGCATCCCGTTTGATACCGAAAAGCCAACCATAACCTCGGGCATTCGTCTGGGCACCCCGGCAGGCACCACGCGCGGCTTTACCGAGGTGGAATTCCGGCTGATCGGCGACTGGATTGTCGAAGTGGTTGATGGCTTGGCCGCCAACGGCGAAGACGGCAACGCGGACGTCGAGGCGGCGGTGAAAGCCAAGGTCGAGGCGCTGTGCGAGCAATTCCCGATCTATCCGGGCCTGTAAAAGGTCCGTCGCGCGGGCAATGATTGGCCCGCGCCCCGGCCCTTTCCGGGCGTGACATGATCGCCAATACCCCCGGCCTTCAGCGTCGCCCGGACGAGTTTGCGCGCACAAAACCGCCGGGTGTTTTGGCGGAAGGCATCATGTAGGTGCCAAATCAAGGCTGGGCCTGCCGGTTTCGCGCGGTGGTATTGCTGGCGCTGATCGGATCGAAACACATCGGGCAAGCGGACCGTCCCACTGGTCATCCCGCCCGCGCTTTATCCGGCCAAAATAAAGCCGCGCCAGTAAAGCACCGCGCCCAGCAACAGCGTCACCATCAGAACCGAAAACGCAACCGACGCCGCCACGCCCATGATCACGCCGCGCCGACGGCCCCCCGCATCCACCCCGCCCAAATGGCGCAGGCAGATATCATAGGCCTCGGCCACCGCGTTATTGTCGATCTGCATCAACAGCTTGGCATTCTGGGCCATTGTGGCGGCCTGCGCCAGAAACGTTGCAGCGTCCCGCACTTTGCGCGGTAAAAGCCGCCCGCCGCGCGCCAGCTTTTCCGCAAGACCAACACCGCGCAGACGCAGCCGTTCTTCCAGCAGCGCGGATACCCGGTCGGCCATTTGCTGAATTGTAACCGCGCTCATGCTTTTTCCTTGTGTATTGGCGGGCTTATAGCGGCGCGCGCGTTTTGCTTCAACCACTCTGGTGGCGCGGCCACTGCACGGCTATAAACAGGCGCATGTTAGCAACCATCTTGCACCCCGCCTCCGCACCCATAACGGCCCTGCCCCTGATCATCGCGCATGGGCTTTACGGATCAGCGCGCAATTGGGGGGTGATTGCGCGGCGGCTGGCCGATTGCCGCGATGTGATTGCGGTTGATATGCGCAACCACGGCAACAGCCCGCGCGCGCCCAGCCACAGCTATCCAGATATGGCCGCCGATCTGGCCGAAGTGATTGCGGCCCATGGCGGGCGGGCCGATGTTCTGGGGCATTCGATGGGCGGCAAAGCCGCGATGCAACTGGCGCTGACTCAAGGCACGCTGGTGCGCCGGCTGGTGGTGGCCGATATTGCCCCCATCGCCTATGACCATGATCAAAGCCGCCATGTGCGTGCGATGCAGGGCATGGATTTGACCGGCCTGACCAACCGCCAAGAGGCCGATGCCCGATTGGCGGCAACCGTGCCAGATGCAGGCTTGCGCAGCTTTTTCCTGCAATCACTGGATTTGCGCAGCAATCCTGTGCAGTGGCGGTTGAACCTTGATGTTTTGGCCGCAGAAATGCCCAAAATCGTCGGATGGCCCGGCACGCAAGGCCAATTTGCTGGCCCCACGCTGTTTTTAACCGGCGAATTGTCTGACTACGTGTTGCCCGAACATCGCGGCACGATCCAGTCGCTGTTTGCCAAAGCCCGGTTTGCCAAATTGCCCGATGCCAGCCATTGGCTGCACGCCGACAGCCCGCGCGCCTTTGAAGAAACGGTGCGGGTGTTTCTAGACGCTTAGGGATAGCCCGCCCTGCCCCGCCGATTCCTCGGCCCGGTCCAGCAGGCGCTGCAATGCCGCCCCGCGCGCGAAATCAGGATCAGCCGCACCGGTGCCCCGGATGGCTGCGATAAAGCGCTGATAAATCGACGCCAGCACCGGCGCGTCAATATCATGCCAGGTGCCGCTGACCAGATCGTCGCCCAGACAGGCGCGCAACCGGCTGGTGTTATTTTCATAGCAAACTTCCAACCCGCCAAGATTGCCGTAAATCCGCAACCGCAGATCGTTCAGATGGCCGCTTGCAAAACGCGTCGCCCCAACCGTGCCAAGCGCCCCGTTTTCCAGCACCACTTGCATGGTGGCAGAATCGTTGGCGTCCAGCGGGTATTCCCCGATCTGGTCGCCCGGCGCCTTGTGAAAGGTCGCCAAGCGGCACGACACTTCGACGGCGTTCTGGCCCGCCACAAAGGTTGCGAAATCAAGGATATGGATGCCCACATCGCCCAACACGCCCTTGGATCCGTGCTTTGTTGACAGCCGCCACAGCCATTGGCTTTCCTTGTCCCAATGGCCCCAGGCCGGTTGCGTCAGCCAGCTTTGCAGATAACTTGCCTCAAAATGCCGCACGGTGCCGATGGCCCCGTCGCGCACCATGGCTGCCGCCTTTTGCAGGGCGGCCACGTTGCGGTAAGACAGGTTGACCATATTGACCACGCCCGCCTGCGCCGCTGCCGCGACCATTGCATCGGCATCCGCCGCCTTGGTGGCCAGTGGCTTTTCGCACAGCACATGCTTGCCCGCCGCCAGAAACGGCAAAGTGGTGGCGAAATGCGCTGCATCCGGCGTTACATTGGTGACGGCATCGAACTGACCCCAGGCAATCGCTTCGTCAATCGAGGCAAAGCCCTGCGCGATCTGGTGGCGATCCTGAAACGCCCGCAACAAATCGGGCTTGGTATCTATGCCCGCCACCAAGGTGACGCCGTCGATGGCCGCAAAGCCGGTGGCGTGGTTGTTGGCCATGCCGCCAGTGCCAAGGATCAGCAGCCGAACCGGTTTCACCATCACCGATACCCCGCTTCGCCATCATGGTGCAGCCGTGGACCGCGTTCAGTGATCGGCTCTAACGCCTTATCCACCGGAGTATTGGGCGCATTGTTCGGGTCGATGATGCGCACATTCGGGTTGAACGCCCATTTCACCGCGTTGGAAATCACCCGCTGCACATTGCCATCGTGATAGGTCGGATAGGTTTCATGGCCGGGGCGGAAATAGAAAATATTCCCCGCGCCGCGTTTGTAGGTCAGCCCAGAGCGAAACACCTCACCGCCCGCGAACCAAGAAATGAACACCGTTTCCAAGGGTTCCGGCACGCCAAACGGCTCGCCATACATCTCTTCATATTCCAGCTCAAAGTGATCGGGCAAGCCCTGCGCAATCGGGTGTTGACGGCTGGTGACCCACAGGCGTTCGCGTTCACCCGCTTCGCGCCACGACAGATTGCACGGGCTTCCCATCAGGCGTTTGAACGGTTTGGCGAAATGCGCGGAATGCAGGAAAATCATCCCCATGCCGCCCCAAACCGCGTTGCAGACCCGTTCCACGATCTTGTCATCGACATCGCCGTGGGCGGCATGGCCCCACCAGATCAACACATCGGTCGCCGCCAGTTTTTCCGCCGTAAGCCCGTGTTCGGCATCTTGCAGCGTTACCGTGCTGGCGGTGATCCCCGCATCGGTGTTCAGCGCGGCGGCAATCGTGCCATGCATGGTTTTGGGGTAGATATCGGCGACGACTTTGTTTTTCTGCTCGTGGACGTTTTCGCCCCAGACTGTCACGCGAATGGTCATGCTATGCTCCTTAAGCACGTGCCGCGCCCAAAAATTGGACGCGACAAGAGACTGATATTACTCGGTTTAATGAATCGGCGCGCCGGCGGCGTCAAACTTGTAGAGCTTGCCATCCTTGGCCGCCAGATTGACCTTATCGCCGACTTTCATGTTCAACTTGCCCTCGCGCCGCACGATCAGCGGCTCGTCGCTGCCGATTTCAACGAACAGGTAATGATCCGATCCAAGGTCTTCGGCATGCACAATCTCGCCTTGCCACATGCCCCCCGATCCGACCACATCCAGATGTTCAGACCGCACCCCCAGCGTGGTGCAACCGTGATGGGCTGCCTGTTCGCCGGTCAGAAAGTTCATTTTCGGGCTGCCGATAAAGCCCGCAACAAACAGCGAATTGGGCCGTTCATACAACTCGGCTGGCGAGCCTACCTGTTCCAGTTTGCCGTCGCGCAAAACCGCGATGCGGTCAGCCAAAGTCATCGCTTCGACCTGATCATGGGTCACATAGATCATAGTTACGTCCGACATCGAATGGTGCAGCTTGGCGATTTCCAACCGGGTCTGCACCCGCAAGGCGGCGTCAAGGTTCGACAACGGTTCGTCAAACAAGAACACCCGCGGGTCGCGCACGATGGCACGGCCGATTGCCACGCGCTGACGCTGCCCGCCCGACAGTTGTTTCGGCAACCGGTCCAGCAGATGCGCAATTTGCAGCAATTCCGCGGCTTTGGTTACCCGGGTCTTGATGTCATCTGCCCCCGCCTTGGCCAGTTTCATCCCGAACGCCATGTTGTCATAGACATTCATATGCGGATAAAGCGCATAGCTTTGGAACACCATCGCGATGCCACGCTTGGAGGGGATCAGGTTGTTCACCCGTTCATTATCAAACAGCATATCGCCGGTGCTGATCTCTTCCAGCCCCGAAATCAGCCGCAGCAAGGTGGATTTGCCACAGCCCGAAGGCCCGACAAACACCATGAATTCACCCTTTTCGATGGTCAGATCAATGCCCTTGATGACATCAACCGCCCCGTAGGATTTCTTCACATTTCTAAGTTCAATTTTTGCCATTTGCTTAACCCTTCACGCCGCCAGCGGTAAGACCCGCCACGATTTTGCGTTGGAAGATGAGAACGAGGATGATCAACGGAATGGTCACAATAACCGACGCCGCCATGATCGGGCCCCACGGAATTTCTTGTTGCGACGCCCCCGATAGCATTGCAATTGCCACCGGCGTGGTGCGGGTCACCTCGGATGAGGTGAAGGTCAGCGCGAACAAAAACTCATTCCACGCGCCGATGAATGCCAACAGGCCGGTGGTAACCAAGGCGGGCCACAGCAATGGCAAGAACACTTTGGTGATCACGATCCACGGCGTTGCGCCATCCACAATCGCCGCTTCTTCAATTTCCACCGGCAGATCGCGCATGAAGGTGGTCAGCACCCAGACGGTGAACGGCAGGGTAAAGATGGTGTAAGACAGGATCAGCGCCCATGGCGTGTTGAAGATGCCAAGAAACTTGATCAATTCAAACAACCCGGCCAACACGGCGATTTGCGGAAACATCGACACCGCAAGGATGGTCATCAACAACAGCCCGCGCCCGCGAAACCGCACCCGCGCCAAGGCATAGGATGCCGTCACCGCCAAGAATAGCGCAAACACCACAGTGACGGTCGAGATGAACACCGAATTCAGGATGTTGCGCGGGAAAGTCCGCCCGCCCAAAACCGCCTCGTAATTGGCAGTATCGAATTGCTTGGGCCAATAGCTGACCTCGAACAAACCGGTGCCGGTGGCAAAAGACGTGACGATGGCATAGTAAAACGGGAACACCGAAAACACGACGATGACAACCACCAGCGCATAAAAAGCGATGTTTTTGAACAGTTTATCCGCGGTCATTTGTTGCTGTCTCCGCTTAGATCGACTTTGCCCAGCCAGATATAGAGCGACACAAAAATCGCCAATATCGCGAACAACAACGTCGATTGCGCCGATCCATAGGCGAATTTGTCGAAATCAATCAGGTTTTCGCGTGATATGATCGACATGGTCTTGGTGGCCGCCGAATTTGGCGTCAGCACATAGATCAGATCGAACACCCGCAGCGCGTCCAGCATCCGGAAGATCACCGCCACCATCAGCGCCGGACGGATCAACGGCAGGGTGATCTTGAAGAACACCTTCACTGGATGAATGCCGTCGATGCGGGCCGCCTCATAGATGTCGCGGGGCACCATTTGCAGACCAGCCAGACACAACAACGCCATGAACGGAGTGGTCTTCCAGATATCCACCATCAAGACCGCATACATTGCGGTGTCGGTGCTGGCGGTCCAAGCGATTTTTTGATCAATCAGGCCTGCAGACAACAGCATGTCATTGATGATGCCATATTGGTCATTCAGCATCCACGCCCACATCTTGGCAGATACGATGGTGGGGATGGCCCAGGGGATAAGAATGGCGGCGCGCACAATGCCGCGGCCTTTGAATTCGGCGTTCAACACCAAGGCGACGATCAGGCCCAAAACGGTTTCGCAGATCACCGAGATCAGCGAAAACCGCACTGTGTTCCAAACCGCATTCCACCAGGCCGGATCTACCAAAGTGCCGCGATAAATCACTTTGCCAGACTCAAGCGTGCGAATTTTCAGATAGTTGTCAAAGCCGATCCATTCGCCGCCATACAGGTTGTTCAGCGATGTGTCGGTGAACGAAAACCAGATTGTTCGCAACAAAGGCCAGGCTGCCACGCAGAACAAAGCCAAAAGCATCGGTGCCAAGAACCAAAACGCTGCCCGTTGCCGTTGCTGTTGCAAGGTTGGGCCGTGGTTTTGGCTGGCGGAAGAAATTGCTGTCATACTATCCCCCCGGATCATGCCGCCTTCGATCAGGCTGCATATTTATGAAAAGGGGCGGCGGGCGATGGGGTTGCGCGTTGCCACGCAAACCCACCCGTCGCCCCTTGAAGACACGTCAGATAATCCGAGGAGATTACCAGGCGTCGCCCTTCAGTTCGGTCAGATCGGCTTCCAGCAGTTCCAGGTTTTCAGCCGCGGTGCCATTGCCCGACAGGGTTTCATGCACAGCCGACCAGAACTTGGCGGACACTTCGTTGTATTTGCCCAAAGTGGGCGCCGATGGGCGCGGAACGGCGTTCAGGAACACGTCTTTCCACTGTGGGATGATTGGTGCTGCCGCTGCAATATCGGCATCATCATACAAGGCCACGATCGTTGGCAGGTTGGTTTCGTTGATCGCGCGCTGCTTTTGGGCCTCTGGGCCAGCCAGATACATCGCCAGCGAAACCGCCGCATCGGGGTGTGCCGAATACTTGGACACTGCCACGTTCCAGCCGCCAAGCGTTGCCGCCGACGTATCGCCTGCCGCACCAACTGGCAAAGTCGTCACGCCGAATAGGCCTTTGACGGCCGAATCGTCGCCGTTGCCCAAGCCATACGCGTAGGGCCAGTTGCGCATGAACGCGGCATTGCCCGTCTGCCAAACGCCACGGGCTTCTTCTTCCTGATAGGCCAGAACGCCTGCGGGCGAAATCGTGCCGACCCAGCCTTTGACGGTTTCAAGCGCCATTACGGCCTTTTCGTTGTTGATCGAAATGGTGCCATCGGGTTCAACAATCTGACCGCCGCCGAACGACTTGACCCATTCCAGCGCGTTGCAGGTCAGGCCTTCATAGGCGTTGCCCTGCCACACAAAACCGTGGAAATCGGCTTTGCCGGCGGCGCGTTCGCCGTCTTGCACGGTTTGGGCGGCCACCGTCAGTTCAGCCCAGGTGGTTGGAACCGCAACCTTATACTTGTCCAGCAAATCCTTGCGGTAATACAGCGCCGGTGCGTCGGTAAAGATCGGCAAGGCAACCAGCTTGCCCCCAACGGTTTGCGACTGAATAATCGACGGGAAATGCGTTGGGGCCAGATCCTTGGCCACATCGGTCAGATCCACAAAATGCTCGGCCAATTGCGGGGCCCAGATCACGTCGGTCTGATAAAGGTCGATATCGGCGGTGCCAGCGGCCAGCCACAGGCGATACTGCGCGAACTGATCGCTGGTAGATGCGGGCATTGGCACCATGGTGACAGTGTTGCCGGTGGATTCTTCCCACGGCTTTACCAACGCTTTGAAGTTTTCAACAGCATTGCCGACGGCGCCCGAGACATAGAAAATTTCTTCTGCCGCAACCGGTGCACCCAGTGTTGCAACAATAGCCGCGATAGCCGCCGTGCGCAGCGCACGACCCTTGAATCCAAAGGACATGGAATTCCTCCCTGAAGTTTGTTGTGCGCCGCAGTGACGCGTCCCTGTCAAAACGTCCCTTTTTCCAACCCATGGGGTCGGCCTCCCGAAACGCCTGTGGTGGGTGTAGCGTAGGAATTTCAATCAAGTCAACGATTCGCGCCTCAAAGCGCTTTCAAATTTATTGTCCGATTGGCCAAAATTCGGGGGGACCGGTGAAAAGCCGGGCGCAAGCGTGGTGCGGATATTTGGTGGCAGAAGCCTGAAGGATAGTGCAGATCTTGCATCATGTTATTCAGCTAATACATTGATATAAATATATTAAAACAATTCACGCCAAGCCCGGCCAAGCGAGTTTTTTTGGGCCAAAACACCAACGTGCCAGCACGATCAGTGTGTTTAGGCCGCCTTAATAAATGCTGTTTACGCTTTGGAATGTCGGATTTTCAAATGGTTGAATTATTCCAGATCGCCCATTTGGCCAAGGGGCAGGAAAACGCTTGCCCGCAGGGTCAAGCCATCCTTGGCACAGGAAAATCAATTCGGGATTCGGCGCAACAGGTTGGCGGACTGATTGGCGGACTGATTGGCCCGTGAGGCACACTCACAGGCGTCGGCTCAACGCATATTCGGGCCAGACCGGGCAAAATAACCGATCTGGCCGCAGCTTCTTGGCGCAAGGCCCGCGCCTTACGCTACATCTTCGCCCAAAGCGGTTTCAATTCAAACCCGCTATTCCGCCGCCTCAAGATAGCTGTCCAGTGGCGGGCAGGTGCAGATCAGATTACGGTCGCCATGCACATTGTCGACGCGGCCCACCGGTGGCCAGTATTTATCGACCCGAAACGCACCGGGTGGGAAACACCCTTGTTCGCGCGGATAGGCGCGGGTCCAGTCGGCAACCAGATCTTCCACTGTGTGCGGCGCGTGACGCAGCGGGCTGTCGTCGGCGCTGATGTCACCTTGTTCCACCGCCTTGATCTCGGCCCGGATCGCCAGCAGGGCGGTGATAAAGCGGTCAATCTCGGCCTTGGTTTCAGACTCTGTAGGTTCCACCATCAGGGTGCCTGACACTGGCCAGCTCATCGTTGGTGCGTGAAAGCCATTGTCGATCAACCGCTTGGCAATGTCATCGACGGTGACCCCGACTTCGGCAAAGGGCCGGGTGTCGATGATGCATTCATGCGCGACCCGGCCTTTGTTGCCAACAAACAAGATCGGATAGCTGCCAGCAAGACGGGCCGCGATGTAGTTGGCGTTCAAGATTGCCACACGCGTGGCCTGCGTCAGGCCTTCACCGCCCATCATCAGACAATAGGCCCAGGAAATCAGCAAAATCGACGCCGAACCGTAAGGGGCCGCACTGACGGCACCTTCGCCGCCGGTCATGTTATGGCCCGGCAGATAGGGTGCCAAATGGGCTTTCACCCCGATCGGCCCCATGCCCGGCCCGCCGCCGCCATGCGGGATGGCAAAGGTCTTGTGCAGGTTCAAATGGCTGACATCGCTGCCAATTTCGCCGGGTTTCACCAAGCCCACCAGCGCATTCATATTCGCGCCATCCAGATAAACCTGACCACCAAAGCGATGGGTGATCTCGCAAATCTGGCGCACGGTTTCTTCAAACACCCCGTGGGTGGACGGGTAGGTGATCATGCACGCCGCAAGATTGTCACCGGCCTGCGCGGCCTTGGCTTCAAAATCCTCAAGATCGACGTCGCCATTCGGCGCTGATTTCACCACCACCACCGTCATCCCCGCCATTTGCGCCGATGCCGGATTGGTGCCATGCGCCGACACCGGGATAAGACAGATGGTGCGGTGCGCATCGCCGCGCGACCTGTGATAGGCCTGAATCGTCAACAGCCCGGCATATTCGCCCTGCGCCCCGGAATTTGGCTGCATCGACATCGCGTCATAACCGGTGATTTCGCACAGCTTGGCTGCCAGGTCGGTGATCGCCAGAGTGTAGCCCTGCGCCTGATCTTGCGGCGCAAAAGGGTGCAGGCTGCCAAATTCGGGCCAAGTGATCGGCATCATTTCCGCCGCCGCGTTCAGCTTCATCGTGCAAGACCCCAGCGGGATCATTGACCGATCCAGCGCCAGATCGCGGTCAGACAATCGGCGCATATAACGCATCATTTCCGATTCCGCCCGGTTCATATGAAACACCGGATGGGTCAGAAAGGCGGTTTCGCGCAGTTGTGCCTCTGGAAAGCCAAGGCTGGCGCGGTGCGGCGGCACGCCTTCGATGCCAAAGGCGCGCAACACCCGGATCAGCACTTTTTCATCCGTGGTCTCGTCCAGCGAAATCCCCACCCGGTCCTGCCCGATCTTGCGGAAGTTCAAGCCTTCATGCCGGGCGGCGGCCAGAATACCGGCCTGACCCACGCCCACTTCAACCGTGATGGTATCAAAGAACGCCTTGGGCGACACTTTGGCACCCGCCGCTTTCAGCGCCTTCGCCAGACGGTTGGTCAAGAAATGCACCCGCTCGGCAATGGCGCGCAGGCCTTTGGGGCCGTGGAAAACGGCATAGAATGACGCCATCACCGCCAGCAACGCCTGCGCCGTGCAGACGTTCGAGGTGGCCTTTTCGCGGCGGATATGTTGCTCGCGGGTTTGAAGGCTAAGCCGATACGCCTTGTTGCCGCGCGCATCTATCGACACGCCGACAATCCGCCCCGGCATCGACCGTTTCAGATCATCCTTGCAGGCGAAAAACGCGGCATGCGGCCCGCCATACCCCATCGGCACGCCAAAGCGTTGGCTGGACCCCACCGCAATATCGGCCCCCATAGCACCCGGTTCGCGCAGCATGGTCAAAGCCAACAGATCAGTCGCCATGATGGCGATGGCACGGGCGGCGTGCAGGGCGGCGATTTCGGCCGTAAAATCCCGCACGTGGCCATAAGTGCCGGGATACTGGAAAATCGCAGCAAAAACCTGATCCGCCACCATAGTTTCAGGCGATCCGACGATCACGGTGATGCCCAACGGCGCAGCCCGGGTTTTGATCACATCAATGGTTTGCGGATGACAGCCTTCATCCACAAAAAAAGCCCGCGCTTTGGATTTTGTCACCCGCTCGGCCATCGTCATGGCTTCGGCGGCGGCAGTGGCTTCGTCCAACAGGCTGGCATTGGCCACCGGCAGGCCGGTCAGATCGGCGACCATGGTTTGAAAGTTCAACAGCGCTTCGAGGCGGCCTTGGGCGATTTCGGGCTGATAGGGGGTGTAGGCGGTATACCATGCGGGATTTTCAAGGATATTGCGCTGAATGGCAGGGGGCGTAACGGTGCCGAAATAGCCTTGCCCGATCAGGCTGGTCATGACGGTGTTTTTGCTGGCCACATCGCGCATCTTTTCCAGCAGCCCGTGTTCCGACAACGGTGCCCATGTCAGCGGCTGTAACTGGCGGATAGACGCGGGCACGGTCTGGTCAATCAGCACGTCCAAAGACGGCACGCCGACGGCTTTCAGCATCAAGGCCATTTCTTCGGGCGACGGGCCAATGTGGCGGCGGTTGGCGAAATCGTAAGGGCTGTAGTCGATCGGAGTAAAGGTCATGTTGGTGTCCATATGTGCCGCAAAGGCAAGCGCGTCAGTGCGCGTGCCAAAATCCTTCAGAAGGATTTTGCAAAAAGTCTTCAAAAGACTTTTTGGTCGAACCGAACTGAGGTTTTACCCGATCAATTCCATGTATTCGTCTTCGTCCATCAGCGCGTCCAGCACCGACAAATCATCCAGCCGCATTTTGAAGAACCACGCAGCCCCAGTAGGATCGGCATTCACCAAGCCCGGATTTTCCGCCAGCTTTTCATTTACTTCCACAATTTCGCCATCCACCGGGGCCAGAATATCGGACGCGGCCTTGACGCTTTCGATCACCACAACCTCGTCACCTTCGGCAACTACAGTTTCGATTTCCGGCAATTCAACAAACACCACATCGCCCAGCGCAGTGGCGGCATGTTCGGTAATGCCAACCACCACCAGATCGCCTTCAACGCGCAGCCATTCGTGATCTTTGGTATATTTCATGATGCGTCCTTAACGTTTGTAAGTTGTGGGATGAAAGGGTGTGGCACAGACCGTCACGGCAAGCCGCTTGCCGCGCACATCGCCTTCCAGTTTGGTGCCGACAGCGGCATGTTTGGCGGCGACATAGCCCATGGCGATGGGGGCCTGAACCGAAGGTCCAAACCCGCCCGATGTGACTTCGCCCAAGGGCGTGCCATCGGGATCGAAAAGCTGGGTGCCTTCGCGCATCGGCGCACGCCCGTCGGGGCGCAGGCCGACCCGCAGACGGTCTGGGCCGGTTTCCAATTCCTGCAAAATCCGCGCAGCACCGGGAAAGCCGCCCGCACGCGCGCCACCGGATCGGCGTGATTTCTGGATCGCCCATGTCAGGCCCGCCTCTACCGGGCTGGTCGTGGTGGTGATATCATGGCCATACAGGCATAACCCGGCCTCAAGACGCAGGCTGTCGCGTGCGCCAAGGCCGATGGGCATCACATCGGCCATCGCCAACACTGCGGTGGCGAAATCCAGCGCCACGGCATCTGGCACCGAAATCTCGAACCCGTCTTCGCCGGTATAGCCAGAGCGTGAAATCCACAGATCAACGCCGCGCCACGGCAAAACCACCGAATCCATAAACCGCATCGCGGCCACCTGCGGCACAAGCCGTGCCAGACAGGCCTCGGCCAACGGGCCTTGCAACGCCAGCAGCGCGCGGTCGGTCACCGGCATCACGTCGCAATGGGCTGACAAATGCGCCGTCAGATGGGCAATATCGGCAGCCTTGCAGCCCGCATTCACCACGACAAACAGATGATCGCCGCGGTTGGCGAACATCAGATCATCCAGAATGCCGCCGGTTTCATTGGTCAGCAGGCCATAGCGCTGCCGCCCCGGCAAAACCGCCAGCACATCAACCGGCATCAGGGATTCCAGCGCCAGTGCTGTGGCCTCATAGCTGCCGCGCGGGCGCAAAAGGACCTGTCCCATATGGCTGACATCGAACAGCCCAGCCGCTGCCCGTGTGTGCAAATGTTCAGCCATAACGCCCGCAGGGTAGTGCACCGGCATCGCGTAGCCTGCGAACGGCACCATGCGGCCACCCAGTTTTTCATGCAGATCATGCAGGCCCAGTCTGTAAAGGTCTTCGGCCAAAGCCGCCTCCTGTCATCAGCCGGAAACGCATACCGGCACCGTCCAGACAGGCCAATCCCTGTCCCACGATGCCCCCTCTGTCCTTGCCCGGTTGGGGCGCCTGAGATCGTTATCCCTTCGGCGGCCTTGCCAAAACCGGCGCGGCACTCTCCAGAGTCTGTCTGTCAGAAACGGTCCCTTGCGCCTGAGAGTTTACCGGGGCGGTTGCTCCTTCGGCACCGTCAAGGGATTGCCCCCTTGCCGGATTCTCCCGAACCTGACGCCTCACTGCTAGCCCGAAGGTTTTGCAACGGCAAGTGAAAACGACGCTTTGCTACCCTAAACCGACGGCGGGCGGGCGGCATCAATGATCCGCAACGCCAGCCAGACCGCGATAATTCCGAAAAATATCCCGCCAACCGCTTGCCCCACCACCACGCCTTGCGCGCCATAAGACTGCCCCAGCCAAAGCGCGAACGGCACGGTGCCAAGGGTGTGGCGGCCCCAGTTAAGCAGCGTGGACGTAAAGGGCTTGCCCAGATTGTTGCACGCCGCATTGGCCACGAAAATTGCGCCGTTAAAGAAAAATAACAGGGAAATCGGGCCGCAAAACAGGTAGACCAGATCGCGGGTCAGGCCTTGGGCGTTGAACAAATCGGCAATCGGCGCGCGCAGAACGAACAGCAGGGCCGATACCGCCACGATGACCACACCGGTAAACAACAGCCCGTCCAGAAAGGCCCGGCGCACGCGGTCCATCCGGCCTGCCCCATAGTTCTGGCCGATAATCGGGCCAATGGCCCCCGACAGCGCAAAGATGATGCCCAAGGCCACCGGCGTCAGCCGCCCCGAAATAGCAATCCCTGCCACCGCAGCCGGGCCAAAATCTGACACCATCCGGGTGATAATCGCTTGGCCTACCGGGGTGGCCACTTGGGTCAGAATGGCAGGCCCCGCGATGTTGAAGACCACGGGAAAATCGGCCATCAGCCCCGCGCGGCTGGGCCGGTCAAAGCCACCATGATGTTTAAGGATGGGCAACAGCGCCGTGCCCGCGATCACAATCCGCGACACCACCGAGGCAATGGCTGCACCGGTCAGATCAAGATCCAGCCCAAAGATCAGGATCGGGTCAAGAACGGCATTGGCAAGTGCGCCCCACAGCGTTGCCGCCATCGCCCGTTTTGCATCGCCGTGGCTGCGCAAAATCGCGCCACCAATCATGCCCACCATCAAAAATGGCTGCGCTGGCGTGACGATGCGCAAGAAATGCACGGTCAGGTCATGGGTGCGCCCGGTGGCGCCCAGCAAGGTGACGATTTGTGGCAAAAGCGCCCAGACAATGGCCGAAAACACCACCCCAAACAAAATACCGATGATCAAGCCGTTGGTGGCCTTTTGGCGGGCAAGTATCAGATTTTGTTGGCCAACCGCGCGGGCAACCAGCGCCGATACTGCAATCGACAGGCCAATGCCAAACGAGGTTGTAAAGAACAAAATCGCTCCGGCATAGCCAACGGCGGCCGTGAATTCCTCTTGGCCCAGCATCGAGATGAACACGATGTTCACCAGATCGACGGCAAAAATTGCCATCAGACCAACGCTTGCGGTCAGCGACATCACGGTTATGTGCCGAAAAAGACTGCCTTCGACGAATTTCGCCTGCGGGCGCGGTGCTGTCATATCTTGTTTTGGCAGGGCCTGCACCCCGGCCAACTCCATATTTCCTGCCCGCACGAGAGGACCGCGCAATTGCGGTTAAAGCGGGTGTATTTTCTGCAAATGTGGCATGATATCTGCCATTTCTGGTCCGGCATCTAGCCCGGTCAGCGCGCGGCGCAAAGGGCGAAACAGGGTTTTACCCTTGCGGCCGGTGGCGTCCTTGACGGCGGTTGTCCACTCACCCCAGGTGGCGGTTGTCCAGGGTTTGGCGGGCAACATCGCAAGGGCCGCTGCAACAAAGTCGCGGTCTTCGTCGTCAACCAGCGGCTTTGCCCCGTCGCGGAACAACTGCCACCAACCCGCCAGATCGGCAAGCACGGTGATATTGCCCTTGGCCACGGCCCAGAACGCGTCGGCCTGATCTTCGGGCACCCCGATTTCAGCAATTTTCGCCGCAACCCGCGGCAAAGGCAGGCTTTGAACATGGGCGCGGGTCAGCGGGAACAAATCTTCGGCGTCAAACTTGGTGGGGGCGGCCCCAAAGCTGCCGATGTCAAAGCCGTCGATCAAATCCTGCATCGAAGCTGCTAGTTCCACCGGCTTCGAAGACCCCAACCGCGCCATCAACGACAACAGCGCCATCGGTTCCACCCCGCGCGCCCGCAGATCGCGCAGCGACAAGGTGCCAAGGCGCTTGGACAATTCCTCGCCCCCCGGTCCGGTCAAGAGTGAGTGATGCGCGAAAGACGGCGGCACCCCGCCCATCGCCTGCATGATCTGAATTTGCGTCGCGGTGTTGGTGACGTGATCGGCCCCGCGCACAATGGATGTCACCCCCATGTCAATGTCATCCACCGATGAGGCGAATGTGTACAGGATCTGGCCATCCGCCCGGATCAGCACCGGGTCCGACACCGATGCCGCGTCAATAGAGATGGGTCCAACGATGCCATCGGTCCATTCGATGCGATGTTGATCCAGCAAGAACCGCCAATAACCGTCGCGGCCGTCCTCGCGGGCGCGGGCCTTTTCCGCGTCAGTCATCCGAAGCGAAGCGCGGTCATACACCGGCGGTTTGTGCATGTTCAGTTGCTTTTTGCGCTTCAGATCCAATTCAACGGGCGATTCAAAACACTCGTAAAACCGCCCCGCGCCGCGCAATTGGTCCGCCGCTTCGCGGTAGCGGTCAAAGCGCAGCGATTGCTTTTCGACCCGGTCCCAATGCAGGCCCAGCCAATCCAGATCGAACATCAGCCCATCGGCGTATACTTGTTTGCTACGCTCACGATCGGTGTCGTCCAGCCGCAGAATGAACGTGCCGCCGGCCTTGGCGGTGATCAGATAATTCATCAAGGCGGTGCGCAGATTGCCGACGTGGATATACCCAGTCGGCGACGGGGCAAAGCGGGTGACGGTGGGTTTGGGCGGGTTCGTGGCGGTCATTGGCGGCTCTCCTGCAACCGCGCATCCCTGCCATAGGGGGGCAGTCTTGTCCAGTTGCACGGCAAGACTTGCGAAAACGGTGTTGGATTTTTCCAGTTGGCGCGGCGGCCTTTATGGCACTATCATCGTTGCAGTCGCCGACGGAATTGCGGCGCAGAATTCTTGCAGGAGCATGCTAAATGATTAAAAAGTCCACATTTTCCAGAACCGTCGCCATTTTTGCGGCACTTTGGGCGCTGCCCGCCATCGCCGGGCCAATCGCCGACAAAGCCGCCGAAATTGAAGCCCTGCTTGAGGCACAAGACACGGCCGGAGCCGCGATTGCCGCCAGCGATCTTTATGGCCAGGTCTGGGAGGCCGCCCCCGAAATCAGCTTTGGCAACGTGGTGTTGGTGGCAGATGCTGCTGGCGGTTTTGGCATCTATAACCCGCGGCCCGATGCCAAATACAAAGCGGGCGAGCCGGTGATTTTGTATGCCGAACCGCATGGTTACGGCTTTGGCGAACCCGGCGAAGGGCTGTATTCCATCGGTTTTGACGTCGATCTGAAAGTGCTGTCCGAGGCGGGCGAAGTTTTGGGGGAAATCCCCAATCTGGCAGCGTTGGATCTGCAATCGCGGGTGAAGAATTATGAATTCCAAGCCAACCTGACCTATAATCTGACCGGCGTTGAACCGGGCAATTATGTGTTGCAGACCACGTTCCGCGACAAGAACTCTGACAAGACCGGCAGTTTTGACACCACGATTGAAATCGTTGAATAGCCCGGTTTGCATAGGGTTTCCGCATGGCCGCGCCTGATCAAAGCCCTATCCTGACCCTAACGCTGAACCCGGCGTTGGACATGTCTTGCGACGTGCCAAGTCTGGTGCCGGACCAAAAGCTGCGCTGTTCCGAGCCGCTTTTGGATCCGGGCGGTGGCGGGTTGAACGTCAGCCGGGCGATTGCGGTTCTGGGCGGCGAAAGTCTGGCGCTGGTGGCGTTGGGCGGGTTGACCGGGGATCGGTTGGCGGGGTTGATCCGCGCAGAATCCGTGCCGTTTCTGGCCCTGACCGCCCCGGGGGAAACCCGGCAAAGCCTGACGGTGACGGCAGGGGATACCGGGGCGCAATACCGCTTTATGCTGCCCGGCCCAATCTGGAGCGATGCCGATCAGGAACGGGTGTTTTTGCTGTTACGGGCGTCCACGCGGGCCGGTGCAATCGGGGTGATTTCGGGCAGTCAGCCGCCGGGAGTGCCGGTGGATTTTCCGGCCCGGCTGGCACGGTCGATGCCGGGGTTGAATGTGGTGTTGGACACATCGGGGGCAGCGCTGCGCGAGGCGGTGGCGCATCCGATACCGGGGTTGTTTGTGCTGCGGATGGACGGGGAAGAGGCCGAGGAAATGGCCGGGGTATCCCTGAAAACCCGGGCGCAGAGTGCCGATTTTGCCGCCCGTTTGGTGGCGCGCGGGGTGGCCCAGCGGGTTGTTGTGGCGCGCGGCGCGGATGGATCGGTGATGGCCGAAGCGGGGCGGCGACTGTTTGTTACCGCCGCGAAAGTGGTGGTCAAAAGCAAGGTTGGAGCCGGTGACAGCTTTGTCGCGGGCTTTGTTCTGGCGCTGGCGCGGGGGTTGGATTCGGGGGAAGCACTGGCGCAAGGCTCCGCCGCTGCCAGTGCGGCGGTTATGACGGATGCCACGCAATTGTGCAGGCCTGCGGATGTGGCGCGTTTGTTAGGGGAATGCGTTGTAAGCGTGGTTTAGAGGCGATGTTACACCGGCCCGAGGTGATGCCAGCAAAAGGGGGGTCTCCCACCCCCAAACGGCAATCAAAGCGCGATTGCCGTCCCCCCGTGGGATATTTTGGAACAGATGTTGCAAATTTAAGATAAGTTTAAGCGATTTGGGTCAGCCGTCATCGCGCCAGCGGTTCGCCACCGGATAGCGCCGATCCGCCCAGAAGGCGCGTTTGGTCAGGCGGGTGCCCGGGGCGGCCTGAAAGCGTTTGTATTCACTGATATAAATCAGGTGTTCGACCTTTTTGACGACGGTGCGATCAAAGCCGCGCCCGACCATGTCATTCACCGACAGGTCTTGATCGACCAACCCATCCAGAATGGCGTCCAGCACCGGGTAAGGTGGCAGGCTGTCGTCATCGCGCTGATCCGGGCGCAGTTCTGCCGACGGGGGTTTGTCGATCACCCGCGGCGGGATCACAGGCCCCGCGGGCCCCAGCATCCAAGGCAAGTGATGCGCATTGCGCCAGCGGCAGGTTTCAAACACCCGCATTTTATACATATCTTTCAGCGGGTTATAGCCGCCGTTCATGTCGCCGTAAATCGTGCAATAGCCGACAGCCACTTCGGATTTATTGCCGGTGGTCAGCAGCATTTCGCCAAACTTGTTTGACATCGCCATCAGCATCAGGCCGCGCAACCGCGACTGGATGTTTTCCTCGGCAATGCCGGGTGCAAGGCCTGCGAACAAATCCGCCAGCGCCGCACCCACCGCCGTTTGTGCGCCGGTGATCGACACCGTGTCCAACCGGCAGCCAAGCGCCGTGGCGACTTCGGCCGCATCATCAAGCGAGTGTTGCGAGGTAAACTCGGACGGCAGCATCACACAGCGCACGTTTTGCGCGCCGATGGCATCGGCGGCGATGGTGGCGACGATGGCAGAATCGATACCACCCGACAGGCCCAGCAGCACCTTTTTGAAACCGGTTTTTGCCAGATAATCGCGCAAGGACACCACCATGGCGTGATAATCGGCCTGATACGACGTCGGCAGTTGCGCCATCGGGCCGGGTTCGGCGCGCCAACCGGCGGCGGTTTCCACAAAATCAATATGGGCGATGCAGGCGTCAAACTGCGGCAATTGCGCGGCCAGCGCGCCGCCGGAGTTCAGCACGAAAGACGCGCCGTCAAACACCTGATCATCTTGGCCCCCAATCATGTTCAGATAGACCAGCGGCAGCCCGGTTTCCACCACGCGGGCCACCATCAGATTGGTGCGCACCGCCGGTTTGCCGCGATGATAGGGCGAGCCGTTGGGCACCAGCAAAATCTGCGCCCCCGATTCCGCCAGCGTTTCGCACACTTCGGAATGCCAGGCGTCTTCGCAAATCGGGCTGCCGATGCGCAACGGGCCGATGCGGTAAGGGCCTTGCGGCGGGGCCGAGGCAAAGATGCGTTTTTCGTCAAACACACCGTCATTGGGCAGATCATGTTTCAAAACCGTGGCGGCGATCTGGCCGTCTTGCAGGATGTAATAGGCGTTATACAATTTGCCGTCGCGCAGATGCGGCCCGCCGATGCCAAGTGCAGGGCCATCGGTGATCTTGATGGCCAGGGCGTCCATCGCGGCCATCGCATCGCGCACAAAGGCACGTTTCAGCACCAGATCCTGCGTTTGGTAGCCGGTGATGAACATCTCGGTCAGCGCCACCATCTGCGCGCCCGCAGCCCGGCCTTGCGCCCAGGCATCCAGCGCCAGCGCCGCATTCGCGTCAATCGCCCCCAAGGTAGGGTTCAACTGTGCCAGGGTCAGGCGGAAAGTGGCGGCCATGGGATGCTCCGATCAGGTGATATCCGGGTTCTATCACGTTCACCGGCAAGGGAAAGCCGCCCAGATCGCCGCATGCTTGTCAGGGCAGCCTTGGCGCGGTTATGGTGCGGGCGGACAAGTGGGTGATCAAAAATGCGGCAGGTTTTGGGTGTGCAGATCGTAGCAAGGGCTTTGGTCGTGGCGCTGCTGGGATTGGCTGGGCTGGGATTGGCCGGGCTGGGATTGGCCGGGCTGGCACTGGTCGGGCTGAGCGCCGGCGCCGGGCTGGCGCAGACGGCGGATGAGGTGATCACCAAGCAATACGAAGATGGATCGGTCTATACCGGCACCTTCCGCAACGGGTTGCAAAATGGCACCGGCAGTTACCGATTGACCAATGGCTATGAATACAGCGGCGATTGGGTTGATGGCGAGATCAAGGGCAGCGGGCGCGCGCGCTATCCCAACGGGTCGGTTTATGAAGGGGCATTTGTCAAAGGCCAACCCGACGGGCGCGGACGTATCACCTATGCCGATGGTGGCACCTATGACGGCGATTGGGCGGCGGGCAAAATCACCGGCACCGGACGGGCGGCTTATGCCAACGGTTCGGTCTATGAGGGCGGTTTTGTCGATGGCAAGCATCAGGGCCAAGGCAGCGTTACCGATGCGTCGGGCTATCGCTATGACGGGTCTTGGGTGGCGGGTCAGAAGGATGGCGCGGGCAAGATCACCTATGGCGACGGCGCAGTCTATGACGGCACGTTGGTTTTGGGTGAACGGTCGGGCAAGGGCGCACTGACGATGCCGGATGGGCTGACCTATATCGGTGATTGGAAAGCCGGGCAGATCAATGGCGTAGGACGGCTGACCCAGCCGAATGGCGATGTATACGACGGGCCGTTTGTCGAAGGCTTGCGCCAAGGCATCGGCAAGATTGCCTATGCCAATGGCGACAGCTATGCGGGCGGTTTTCAGGCCGACAAGCGCGAGGGTCAGGGGGTGTTCACCGCCAAGGATGGCACCCGTTATGACGGCGCTTGGGTTGGCGGGCGGATGCAGGGCGCGGGGATCATGCGTTATGCCGATGGATCGGTCTATGAGGGCAGCTTTGCCGCCGATCAACCCGATGGCACCGGCAAAATTACCTATCAGGGGGGCGGGTTTTATGAGGGCCAATGGACCGCTGGCGCAATGACCGGGCGCGGCAAGATCAGCTATGCTGACGGGTCTGTCTATGACGGGGCTTTGGTAAAGGGCCGCCCGATGGGCATTGGCGTGATGAGCTACGGCGATGGCTACCGCTACGAAGGGGCGTGGGTGGACGGCGTGCGCATGGGGGTGGGCACGGCGATCTGGGCGGACGGCACGGTTTACAAAGGCAATTTCAAAGACGGCTTGCGCGATGGCAAGGGCGAATTGGTGCAGCCCGACGGGTTCAAATACGTGGGCGACTGGGTGGCAGGCCAGATTGAGGGCGTGGGCGAGGCAAGCTATGCAACGGGCGATGTGTATCAGGGCGCGTTTGTGGCGGGCAAACGCGAAGGCGCGGGCACGCTGACCTACAAGGGCGGTGAAGTGTCGCAAGGTGTGTGGAAAAGTGGCATCCTGACCGCGCCGTTCCCGGCGGTGCCTGCGGCGGCGGCCGAGGCTGCGCCTGCGACGCCCTAAGACGGTTTGCGCTGCGCAATGCCGGGGGGGTTCACACCCCCCCTGCGGCAATTGAAAGGTCAATTGCCGCCCCCCGTGGGATATTTACGAACAGATGAAGCGCAAATTTTAGATAGATTTTAGGGGATCGGACTGCGCCCCCGTAAGATCCGCCCCCGTCAAATCCGATCCTTCAGACCGGATCGCCAGCGGCCAGACGGTGCAGGAACTGATCCGCCTCGGCCAGCACGCGGTCCCGGTGGCCAGCGCCCATCTTGTCCCAGGTGAAATACATCTGGCCCATACGCGGGTTGGATTTGAACCGGTCGCGGTGGCGGATCAGGAAATGCCAATACAAAAGGTTGAACGGGCAGGCCTTGTCGCCGGTTTTTTCCTTGACCGAATAGGCGCAGGCCCCGCAGTAATCTGACATGCGGTCGATATAGGCCCCGGACGAGACATAGGGTTTCGATCCCACCACGCCGCCATCGGCAAACTGGCTCATCCCGATGGTATTGGGGGCCTCAACCCATTCAAAGGCGTCAATATAGACCGACAAATACCATTCATGCACTTGGGCCGGGGCAACCCCCGCCAGCAAAGCGAAATTTCCCGTCACCATAAGTCGTTGAATATGATGCGCATAGGCAAGGGTTTGGGTTTGCGCCACCGCATGCGACAGGCACGACATTTTGGTGGGGGCGCCCCAATACAATGGCGGCAAGTCGGCGTGATGATCCAGCGCGTTCATCGCAATGTATTGCGGGCCTTTCAGCGCCCAGATGCCCCGGATGTATTCGCGCCAACCGATGATCTGGCGGATAAAGCCTTCGGCGGCGTTGATCGGCACATGGCCCGCGCGCCACGCGGCCTGTGCCGCCTCGCACACTTCCAAGGGGGTCAGCAGGCCGATGTTCAGATAGGGCGAGATCAGCGCATGCGACAACGTCGGATCGCTGCGCAGCATGGCGTCTTGTTCATCGCCAAAGCGCGGCAGGGCATGGGCGATGAAATGGCCCAGCGCCGCCAGCGCGCCTGCGCGGTCGGTGGCCCAGTCAAAGCCGTCAAGACTGCCGAAATGCGCAAATCTGCGGGCCACCAGCGCCATGACATCGCGGGTGATCGCATCGGGCGCAAAGCGCGGCGGTTGTGGGCGGAACAAGTCGGGCTTGGCGGGTTTGCGGTTGTCATGGTCAAAGTTCCACTGCCCGCCTGCGGGTTTGTCGCCCTCCATCATCAGATCGGTCTTGCGCCGCATGTCGCGGTAGAAATACTCCATCCGCAATTGCTTGCGCCCTTCGGCCCACAGGCCGAATTCGGCCTCGGAACAGATAAAGCGGTCATCCGGCAGTTGGCTGACCGGCAGCGGCAGATCGGCCAGCGCCGCACGCAGCCGCCATTCGCCGCATTGGGTGGCCAACACCGATTGCGCGCCGGTTTCAACCGCGCGGCGCAACAGCTCTCCGGTGATGGTCTGGCTGTTTTCCGGATCTTCAAGATCGGAATACAGCACCCGCCAACCCATCGACCGCAACTGGGCGGCAAACTTGCGCATCGCCGTCAGGATCAGCACGATTTTCTGCGGATGGTGCGGCACCGAGGTGCCTTCGGCCATAACCTCGGCCATCACCACGGTATCGCGCGTGATGTCGGCGCAGCGCAACGCTGCGATATCCGGGGACAACTGATCGCCCAAGATCAGGATCAGGCGCGCGGCGGCGGCATCGGGACCGGACGCTACCATAGGATCCGCGCGCCCGTGGCATCGAAAAAGCCGCCCGACTCGGCCGGGGTTTGTGCATCGATCACCGCCAGCAGGTTGGCTGCCGACTGATCGGGCGTGACGGTAACGCGGTTGGCGACGTAGTCTTTGGTAAAGCCGGTGGCCACCGTGCCGGGATGCAGCAGGCTGACTACGGCCAGCGGATGGCTGCGCGCCACCTCGATTGCCGCCGTGTGCATCAGCTGGTTCAACGCCGCCTTGGCCGCGCGGTAGGAATACCAACCACCCAAGGCGTTGTCGCCGATGGACCCCACCCGCGCCGACAAGGCGGCAAAGCGCGCGGTGCGGTCACGCGGCATCAGGCGCAAAGTATGTTTCAACACCAGCGCCGGGCCAATCGCGTTGACGGCAAACTGCTGCGCCATGGCCTGCGGCTCCAGCGCACGCAGCGATTTTTCCGGGCGATTGCCGCCGATGTCCAGCGCGCCACTGGCGACGATGATCAGATCGAAGGTGCCGCCCAACGCCGCTGTTGCCCGCAGGATCGACGCCTCATCGGTGACGTCAAACCCGTGGGTTGCGCGTGACAGGCCGACAACCTCGCCGCGCGGCTGCAAGGCATGACAAAGGGCCGCCCCAATGCCGCCAGACGCCCCGATGATCAATGATCGCATGTGTATCCCCCAGATTTGCATGGATATCTAGCACGCGGCGGCGCGATCGCCAGAGGTGGCGACACGGGAAATCCCGCCGCGTCCAAGTGCGGCGTCAGCGCCGCCAAGCGGTGGCTTGATGCCATCCAAGGTGGCGATTGCCATCCGGGGCGGTGATTGCCATCGGGGGCAGTTATAACCACTGCCCCCTTTTCTTTGTGGAATTCCTTTGTATAGTCAGACTCATGTCCAGTTGTGCCATCATTTTCTTTGTCCGTCCTGCGCCCGCCGCGGCGCTGGCCCCATGGCTGTTGCTTCTAAGCCGCTTCTGAGCGTGCCTTTGGGTGCGACCGCTCGGAAGTGATCTGCACCCCTCCCCCCCCCCGCCCTGCAAACGCTAAGACCCCAAGGATTATAGCCATGACTGACAAATCCACCCAACCGCGCGTGATCATTTTTGACACCACACTGCGTGACGGCGAGCAATCGCCCGGTGCCACCATGACGCATGATGAAAAACTGGAAATCGCCGGGTTGCTGGATGAAATGGGCGTCGATGTGATCGAGGCCGGCTTTCCGATTGCGTCAGAGGGTGATTTTGCGGCCGTGTCGGAAATTGCGCGTCGGGCGGTGAATTCCACCATTTGCGGGCTGGCGCGGGCCAGTTTCAAAGACATTGACCGCTGTTGGGACGCGGTGCGCCACGCCCGCAGCCCGCGCATTCATACCTTTATCGGCACTTCGCCGTTGCACCGCGCCATTCCAAATCTGGATATGGACCAAATGGCGGAACGTATTCACGACACCGTCACCCATGCCCGCAATCTGTGCGAAAACGTGCAGTGGTCTCCGATGGACGCGACCCGCACCGAACATGATTATCTGTGCCGTGTGGTTGAAATCGCCATCAAGGCCGGTGCCACCACTATCAACATTCCCGATACCGTCGGCTATACCGCGCCGCGCGAGTCTGCCGATCTGATCACCATGCTGTTGAACCGGGTGCCGGGCGCGGATGCGGTGATCTTTGCCACCCATTGTCACAATGATCTGGGCATGGCCACCGCCAATTCACTGGCAGCCGTGCAGGCCGGGGCGCGCCAGATCGAATGCACGATCAATGGCTTGGGCGAGCGTGCGGGAAACACTGCACTGGAAGAAGTGGTGATGGCCTTGCGGGTGCGAAACGATATCATGCCCTACCAAACCCGGATTGATACCACCAAAATCATGAACCTGTCGCGCCGGGTGGCAACGGTTTCGGGCTTTGCCGTGCAGTTCAACAAGGCCATCGTTGGCAAGAACGCCTTTCTGCACGAATCCGGTATTCATCAGGACGGGGTGTTGAAAAACGTCGAAACCTTCGAGATCATGCGCCCCGAAGATATCGGCCTGCACCAGAAAAACCTGACGATGGGCAAGCATTCGGGTCGCGCCGCGTTGCGCGCCAAGCTGCGCGAATTGGGGTATGAGTTGGCAGACAATCAGTTGAACGATGTGTTTGTGCGCTTCAAGGCGTTGGCCGACCGCAAGAAAGAGGTCTACGATGACGATCTGATCGCCTTGGTGGCCGATGAGGCCAGTCTGGCGGAACATGACCATATTCAGGTCAAACGGTTGCGGGTGGTGTGCGGCACCGAAGGGCCGCAAGAGGCCGATCTGACGCTGACCATCGACGGCACCGACCACAGCATTGACGCCACCGGGGACGGCCCGGTTGATGCCAGCTTTAATGCTGTCAAAATGCTGTATCCGCACGGGGCGCGGCTGTTGTTGTATCAGGTCAGCGCCGTCACCGAAGGCACCGACGCCCAAGCCACGGTTTCGGTGCGGATGGAGGAAGACGGGCGGATCGTGACCGGCCAGTCCGCCGATACCGATACGGTGGTGGCTTCGGTCAAGGCTTATGTGAATGCACTGAACAAACTGGTGGTGCGGCGGGCCAACACCGGCCCGGATGCTGATCGCAAGGTGGTCAGCTATACCGACGCATCGTAAACCCGCTTGGCCGTCGCCAATGGGGCGGCCAACACCCGAAAAGGATGCAATTGTGCCAACACCCCAAGAACCCGAAACCGCGCGCTCGGCTTCCATCAGCCGCACAATGAATGTCGCCGCCAAATACATCTTTCTGGCCTACACCAAACCCGAACATCTGATGCGCTGGTTTGGCCCGGTTGGCTATCCGGTGACACTGTGTGACAGTGATTTCCGCGTTGGCGGCGCATGGCGGATGGCGATGACCGGCCCGGACGGCGTGCAAGGTCCGGCGTTTGGCGGCACTTATCTTGAGATCGTGGCCAACAGCAAAATCGTCTATGACAACGCCTTTGAAGACGGATCAGGCGGCGAGATGAACCTGAAATCTGCGGGCACGATGACCATGACCACCACCTTTGTCGAAGGGATGGGCAAAACCATCGTGACCGTCACCACCTTGTTTGCCACGGTCGCGATGAAGGAAGAATACCTTGGTGTTGGCATGGCCGAGGGCATTTTGTCAGGGTTTGATCAGTTGGAAGTCTTGGCGCTGGAGTTGTCGGACCAGTCGTGACGCGGCGCAGTTTGGCGGATTCGGGCATGCGTGTGGCATGAAAGTTTGGCCGCACGGGGCGCGCGCCGGCGGTGTTGGGCGGCCATGGTCAGGGGCTGCCGCGGCGGCGGTTTGGCGAGAGTCGCGCATATTTCTGCACAAGGTTTTTCACCGCTTTGCACGGCTGACCTAACCCGGACCAGACCTTATGCAACTTATTGCCCGCATACTGGCAGCCAATCTGCCGTTTTGTTGTCATTTATCAATATTTTAGCCTTGTCCAACCAAGGGCGGATAAGCGCGCATGGCGTGAACCTTCGCTCTTTCGCTTGGCCGCATCGGTCCTTATATGAACTAGCCCGCCCCAGCCCAGCCTGAGTCGCGGGCGCTTTTCTTTTGACGATCAAGGATCAACCAGCCCATGTCGATACTTTCAAGTCTGTTTTCGTCCGACATGGCTATTGACCTTGGCACCGCCAACACGCTGGTTTACGTGCGTGGCAAAGGCATTGTGTTGAACGAACCTTCGGTGGTCGCCTATCACATCAAGGACGGCAAAAAGCAGGTTCTGGCGGTGGGCGAAGATGCCAAGCTGATGCTGGGCCGCACGCCGGGCACCATTCAGGCCATCCGTCCGATGCGCGACGGGGTGATCGCCGATTTCGACAGCGCCGAAGAAATGATCAAGCATTTCATCCGCAAGGTGCACAAGCGCACCACCTTCAGCAAACCCAAGATCATTGTTTGCGTGCCACCCGGGGCCACCCCGGTGGAAAAGCGCGCCATTCGCCAGTCGGTTCTGTCGGCGGGCGCGCGCCGCGCGGGTCTGATTGCCGAACCGATTGCGGCGGCCATCGGCGCAGGCATGCCGATCACCGATCCAACCGGCAACATGGTGGTTGATATTGGCGGCGGCACCACCGAAGTGGCGGTTCTTTCGTTGGGGGATATTGTCTATGCCCGGTCGGTGCGCGTGGGCGGGGATCGGATGGATGAGGCGATTATCAGCTATCTGCGCCGCCACCAGAACCTGTTGATCGGCGAATCCACGGCCGAGCGGATCAAGACATCCATCGGCACCGCGCGGATGCCCGATGACGGGCGGGGTGCCTCGATGACCATCCGTGGCCGCGATTTGCTGAACGGTGTGCCCAAGGAAACCGAGATCAATCAGGCGCAGGTGGCCGAAGCGTTGTCCGAACCTGTGCAGCAAATTTGTGATGCGGTGATGCAGGCGCTTGAAACCACCCCGCCCGATCTGGCCGCCGACATTGTTGACCGGGGTGTCATGCTGACGGGTGGCGGGGCGCTGTTGGGCGATCTGGACTTGTCGTTGCGCGAACAGACCGGGCTGTCGATTTCAGTGGCAAACGAGCCGTTGAACTGCGTCGCTTTGGGCACCGGCAAAGCGCTGGAATATGAAAAACAACTGCGGCATGTGATAGATTACGATAGCTGATCGGTTGGCCCCTGCGCACATGGCCCGGGGGCTTTTGCAGATGAAACGAGCCACAAATGGCAAGAAACCGCACTGACCCGGAAGAGTTTTCACGCCCGCTGCGCCGGGTGCTGATCGGGCTGTTGCTGCTGATCTTGCTGGGGCTGTTTTTCTTGTGGCGCATTGACAGCGCCCGGGTCGAGCGCTTTCGCACCGCGCTGGTAGACCGCTTTGTTCCGTCGTTCCAATGGGCGTCAGCCCCGGTGACCTGGGGATCGGGTATCGTGGATGATTACCAATCCTACGCGCGACTTTATGAGCAAAATCAGCAATTGCGCGAAGAGTTGCGCCAGATGAAGGCGTGGAAAGAAGCCGCCCTGCAGTTGGAGCAGAAAAACGCGCGGCTGCTGGATTTGGTCAATGTGCGGCTGGACCCGCGGCTGACGCATGTGACGGGCGTGGTTCTGGCCGACAGTGGCAGCCCGTTTCGCCAGTCGGTGTTGCTGAATGTGGGCGAACGGGACGGCATCCGCGATGGCTGGGCCACGATGGATGGCATTGGGCTGGTTGGGCGTATTTCAGGCGTGGGCGGCCAGACCAGCCGGGTTGTGCTGCTGACCGACAGCAACAGCCGGGTGCCGGTGTCGGTGCAACCTTCGGGGCAAAAGGCACTTTTGGCGGGCGACAATTCGGCGCTGCCGCCGCTGGAGTTTCTGGAAGACAATGATGCGGTGCGCGCGGGCGATATCGTGGTGTCGTCGGGCGATGGCGGCGTATTTCCTGCCGGTTTGCTGGTTGGCAAAGTGGTCAAGGATACTGACAACCGGTTGCGGGTGGCGCTGTCGGCCGATTTCCAAAAGATGGAATTTCTGCGGGTGTTGCGCAGCCATGATCTGGTGCCGATCACCGATGCGGGCGCGTTGATTGCCTTGCCGCCCATTCAGGGACCGCCCAACCCGCCAACCTCGCCCGAGCCGGGCGCTGAAGCGGGCACAGAGACTGGCACTGGGGCGGGTGGCAATGGTTGACGGGGCCACCAGATCGGCATGGCTGCACCGGGCGCTGTTTGTTGCCATCGCGTTGCTGCTGTTGTTTTTGCGGCTGTTGCCGCTGGGGTCCATGGCCGGACAACTGCCCGGCCCCGACATCTTGTTGTGCATCGTTTTTGCCTGGACCATGCGGCGGCCCGATTATTTGCCGGCGATCCTGATCACCGCGGTGGTGTTGCTGGATGATATGATCCTGATGCGTCCGCCGGGGCTGTGGACGGCCTTGGTGATCATTGCGTCCGAGTTTGTGCGTGCGCGGGTCGCACTGACACGTGAGTTGAACTTTGGCGTCGAATGGCTTTTGGTGGCGGGGATGATGGTGGCGATGCTGCTGGCCTACCGGTTGGTGTTTGCAATGGTACTGCTGCCGCAACCGGCGTTTGGCTTTGCGATGGTGCAGGTGTTGTGGTCGATCATGTGTTATCCGGTGGTGGTGGCGCTGTCACGCTATGTGCTGGATCTGCACAAGCCTGCAATGGGCGAAGTGGACGCTTACGGGCGGCGGATGTAGGGCGATATGAGACGAACACCCCGCGACATCGACGGCACTGCGCGCAACGTTACCCGGCGGGCGTTGTTCATGGGCGGCTGCATGACGGCGATGGTGGCGGTTCTGGGCGCGCGGATGCGCTATCTGGGCGTCGAACAGGCAGATCAGTTTCGCCTGCTGGCCGAAGAAAACCGCATCAACATCCGGCTGATCCCGCCAACGCGCGGGCTGATTCAGGATCGCAATGGCAAGCTGATCGCCGGAAATGAGCAAAACTACCGCGTGGTCATCACCCGGGAAACCGCGGGCGAAGTTGCGGGCGGCGTGGACGAAGTGCTGAACCGGTTAAGCCACGTCATCCCGATGACTGCCGAAGACATTGCCGACGCGAAAAAGGCGCTGGAACGCAACAGCCCCTTTGTGCCGATCACGGTGGCCGATCGGTTGAACTGGGAAGATTTCTCGAAAGTCGCGGTGAACGGCCCCGCCTTGCCCGGTGTGACCCCCGAAGTGGGCCTTAGCCGGGTGTATCCGCGGGATTTGGATTTCGCCCATATCGTTGGCTATGTCGGCCCGGTCAGCGAAAAAGACCTTGAAGGCGTCGAAAACCCCGATCCGTTGTTGCGCATCCCCAAGTTTCAGATCGGCAAAATCGGGGTCGAACGCTGGATGGAGGATACCTTGCGCGGTGCGGCAGGCACCAAGCGCATCGAGGTCAACGCCGTTGGCCGTGTCATGCGCGAGTTGGACCGCGTTGAGGGCGACGCGGGCAATGATTTGCGCCTGACCATTGATGTGGATGTGCAGAATTTTGTTCAGGCCCGGCTGGGCGACGAATCCGCCGCCTGTGTTGTGATGGATGTGAACAACGGCGATATCATTGCCGCCGTGTCGTCGCCGTCGTTTGACCCGAACCTGTTTGTGCGCGGCATCAGCCAGACCGATTATTCCGGCCTGACCGAAGATGATCACCGTCCTTTGGCCAACAAGGTGGTGCAAGGTCTGTATCCGCCCGGATCGACGTTCAAGATGGTCACCGCCTTGGCCGCCCTTGAGGCCGGGGTGATCACCCCAGAAACCACCGTTCGGTGCCCCGGGTTTATCGAGGTTGGCGGCACAAGGTTTAACTGCTGGAAGCGCGGCGGCCATGGTCGGGTCGATTTGCAAAAATCCTTGGCCGAAAGCTGTGATGTTTATTATTATGAGACCGCCCTGAAACTGGGCATCGAAAAGATGGCCGAGATGGGCCGCAAGCTGGGCTTTGGCATCCGCCACGATCTGCCGATGTCGGCGATTGCCGAAGGCGTCATGCCTGACAAGGCATGGAAGCTGGAATCGCAAAAGGCCGAATGGGTGATCGGTGATACAGTCAACGCCTCTATCGGGCAGGGGTATGTGCTGACTTCGCCGTTGCAATTGGCGGTGATGGCGGCGCGGATCGCCAGTGGCAAACAAGTGGTGCCGCGCATCGTGCAGGCGATCAACGATCAGCGGGTCGAGGTTGTCGAACCCGAAGGGCTGGGCATCGAGGGATCAAAGCTGCGCGCGGTGCAAATGGCGATGTTCGAGGTGGTAAACGGCAAGCAAGGCACCGGGCGGTCATCGCGCATCGTCGACGAGACCATGATCATGTGCGGCAAAAGCGGCACCGCGCAGGTGCGCAACTTTTCCGCCGGTGAAAAGGCCGATGGCGTCACCGCCAACGCCGATCTGCCGTGGAAGCTGCGCGATCATGCCTTGTTTGTCTGCTTTGCCCCAGCGGAAAACCCGCGCTATGCGGTGTCGGTGGTGGTGGAACATGGTGGCGGCGGATCGGCGGTGGCAGCCCCCATTGCGCGCGATGCGATTTTGCGGGCGATGTCAGGCGGCACACCGGCGCTGACGTCGTATCCCGCCGATCAGCGTGGCCGGATGGAAACCTTGCTGAACGCGCTGCAACTGCGCCTGCCCGACGGGTCTCGCCCCGTGGCCTCCAAAGCATGAGGCCGCGATGAGTTTTCTGGAATACCGCCTGAAATCAGTGCCAACGGGCCTAAGCAAGGTGCTGTATATCAACTGGGCGCTGATCGTGGCGATCACCGCGGTGGCCGCAATCGGCTGGTTGATGCTTTATTCCATTGCAGGCGGCAATATCGACACCTGGGCCAAGCCACAGATGCAGCGGTTTGGGCTGGGGATGGTGATCTTGTTCATCGTGGCTTTCGTGCCGATCTGGTTTTGGCGCAGCATGTCGGGCATCGCCTATGCGGTTGCCTTTGTGCTGCTGCTGATCGTGGAATTTTTCGGCACTGTCGGCATGGGCGCGCAGCGCTGGATTGATCTGGGATTCATGCGCCTGCAACCGTCTGAGTTGATGAAGGTGACGCTGGTGATGATGCTGGCCACCTATTACGATTGGCTGGATGACAAAAAGATATCGCGGCCGCTGTGGGTCTTGATTCCGGTGCTGCTGATCGTGGCCCCCACGGTTTTGGTGGTGTTGCAGCCCAATCTTGGCACCTCGCTGATGCTGTTGATCGGCGGCGCGGCGGTGATGTTCGCGGCGGGCGTCAGCCTGTGGTATTTCGCGGGCGTGATCGGGCTGATCGGTGGGGCAATCGCCGGATTGTTCCTGACGCGCGGCACGCCGTGGCAGTTTTTGCACGACTACCAATACAGACGCATCGACACCTTCCTTGATCCCAGCGCCGATCCGTTGGGGGCGGGGTATAATATCATCCAGGCCAAGATTGCGCTGGGATCTGGCGGCTGGGCGGGCAAAGGGTTTATGCAAGGCACCCAAAGCCGGTTGAATTTTCTGCCCGAAAAGCACACCGATTTCATCTTTACCACTTTGGGCGAAGAGTTCGGCTTTATCGGCGCGTTTTCATTGTTGGGGCTTTATGCGCTGGTGCTGGTGTTTTGTCTGGTGGCAGCGGTGCAGAACAAAGACCGCTTCAGCCAGTTGCTGATTATCGGCGTGGCGGTGAACTTTTTTCTGTATATCGCGGTCAATCTGTCGATGGTGATGGGCATGGCCCCGGTGGTGGGCGTGCCCTTGCCGCTGCTGTCTTATGGCGGCTCGGCAACTTTGGTGATTTTGCTGGCCTTCGGGCTGGTGCAAAGCGCCATCGTGCACAGGCAACGCTAATCCGTCAAAACCGAAAATGTCCGAGGACCAAACCCGTGCCCATCCTGATCTATTTTGCCGCCACCGCCGATTGGCCCAGCTATTGCAGCACCTTGCCCGCTGCGTTGCGCGCCGCAGGCATTGACGCCGTGATCACCACCGATGTCAGCGACCCCGCGTTGGTGGATTACATCATTTATGCGCCCTCGGCAGCCTTGCAGGATTTCAGTCGGTTTTCGCGCACTAAAGCGGTTCTCAGCCTTTGGGCCGGGGTGGAACGCATCGTCGGCAATGCCACACTGACACAGCCCTTGTGCCGGATGGTAGATAATGGCCTGACCATGGGCATGGTCGAATGGGTGGTGGGCCACACCTTGCGCCATCATCTGGGGATGGACCGCCATATCGTCAACCCGGCCCATGTCTGGGATCATCGCTGCCCACCGCTTGCGCAAGACCGCCGGGTTGCAATGCTGGGCATGGGGGCCTTGGGCACCGCCTGCGCCCAAGCGCTGGCTGCGCTGAACTTTGGCGTGCTGGGGTGGAGCCGGGGGCCAAAGCAGATTTCCGGCATCGCCTGCCATCACGGCGACGATGGCTTGCGCCGCGTGCTGGCGCAGGCCGATATTGTGGTCACTTTGCTGCCGCGCACGCCCGATACGGAAAACCTGCTGAACGCCGAACGGCTGGGCTGGTTGAAACCCGGTGCGGTTATCCTGAACCCCGGTCGTGGCGCACTGATTGACGATCACGCGCTGTTGGCGGCGCTGAAAAAGGGCCAGGTCGGTCACGCCACGCTGGATGTGTTCCGCATTGAACCTTTGCCGCAAGACCATCCGTTCTGGGCGCATCCCGCCGTCACCATCACCCCGCATATTGCCGCCGATACCCGCGCCGATGGTGCAGCGCAGGTCTTGGTGGAAAACATCCGGCGCGGCGAGGCAGGGCTGCCGTTCCTGCATCTGGTGAACCGGGCGCTGGGATACTGATCATACCCATCAAATTTGATTAAAATTGCGTTTCATTTTGGCTAAAATACTCCACGGGGGCGGCGGCGATCCTATGGATTGCCGCTTGGGGGCGTGAAGCCCCCGGCGGTGGCGGGCATCGGCACCTTCGGCGCAAAACGGAAAACCGCTACTTTGTGCGGCGAAAAAACCGGGTTTCGGCGTAAAGCTGTTCCATCCGCTTCATGCGCGGCTCTGTTGTGGCCCAGGTCAATTGCTGCACCGCTGCCAGCAAGGTTTCGACCAAAACCATCAAGGACACGTTCGAATCCCATGCCGAAGGTGCCTCGATGTGGCAACACAGCGTGTGGCGGGCATGGGCCACGGCGGGGGACATCCAGCGATCGGTGATCAAGATCACTTCGGCGCCACGCGCTTTTGCCATTTCGGTCAGTTGCAGCACGGCGTTTTCATAGCGCCGGATGTCAAACACCAGCAACACATCGCCCGGCTCCAGTTCCAGCAACGCGGCGGGCCAGGTGGACGAGCTGTTGGCCAGCAGCGTCACCTGCGGGCGCACCACTTTCATCAGACCGGTAAAGTAATCGGCCATCGCATGGGTGATCCGCCCGCCCATCGCAAACACGCCCCGTCCCGGATCGGCCAGCAGGTGCACGACTGCGTCAAATTCGGCGTGGTCGATCTGGCCAAGGGTGGCTTGCAGATTGGCCATCACCGCATCGGCAAAGCGGTTCAGAATATGGGTATTGGGCACACCGCCCGCCCAGCGATCATGCTTGGCGATGGGCGAGATCAGCATCGCCTCAACCTCACCGCGCAAGGCCAGTTGAAAATCGGGATAGCCTTTGTAGCCCAGCTTTTGCGTCAGCCGCACCACGGTAGGCGTCGAGACCGCCGCCGCCTTTGCCAGTTGGGTGATCGACCCCAAAGCCGCAACCGGATACTGCGCCAAGACATGCGTGGCCAGTTGACGCTCGGCCCGGGTCAGATCGGGCAAGGCGGCGCGCAATTGGTCATCAAGGGTTGCGGCGACCGGGGTGATGGCAACTGGGGTGATGGCAACTGGGACACTGGACACTGGGGCAATCGACACTGGCAACCAATCCCTTTTCACGGCAATACGCCTAAACCTATCTTAGGCAGGTCACGGGCATTTGGTAAATATCGTAACAAAGAAATATTCCAAGAAACATTCTTGACAGAAATCACTGAAAAGCCCAGCGTTGGCATACTTCAGGAGTGTATTCGCGGCCATGTCGGCAATGCCAGAACCAAACACGGTCGAACCTTTCGCCCCGGTGATCGAAAATGCCACGGGCTTGGGGCGGATCGTTCTGGTCTGCGAACATGCCAGCAATTATATTCCCGACCCATGGGGTGATCTGGGGCTGGCGGCCGCGCAGCGCACAGCCCATATCGCCTGGGATCCCGGCGCACTTGGCGTGGCGCGCGGATTGTCGCGGCTTTTGGATGCGGTGTTGATCCATGCCCCGGTCAGCCGGTTGGTCTATGACTGCAACCGCGCGCCGGACTTGCCGGGGGCAATGCCGGTGCGGTCAGAAACCCATGACATTCCGGGCAATGCGGCGCTGTCTGGCCCAGACCGGCTGGCCCGCACCAAGGCCGTGTATCTGCCGTTTCACGCGGGTCTGCACCACTTGATCGCAAGTCGCATGGCCGCGGGGCTGCGGCCGGTGATTGTCTCGATCCATTCCTTTACGCCGATCTATTTTGGCAAGCCGCGCCGGGTGGAATTTGGCATCATCCATGATGCCGACCGCAGCTTGGCCGTGGCCATCCATTCGGCTGCCGTCAAGGCAACGCGTTTGCACACCGAACTGAACGCGCCATATTCGGCGGCGGATGATGTCACCCACACTTTGCGGTTACAGGCGACGCCTTACGGGCTGCCCAACGCCATGCTGGAAATCCGCAACGATCTGATCGACACGCCCGAGGCACAGTTGGCGATGGCCGAAAAACTGGCGCCGGTGTTGAACATGGGATTGGTCGAAATCCAACGCCAAGCCAAAGCCGGTTGACCGATGTGGTCGCCTGACCGTGTCAGGCCGCAGTGCTTGTTTGACCGAAGTTCGCCCCGATGTGATCGGGGAAACCCCAAGGAGACCCGGTATGCCCGGAAATATGACCTTTGATGCGCTGAAAGCAGCCGTCACCGCTGGCGAAATTGACACTGTAATCGTGGCTGGCATTGATATGCAGGGCCGCCTTGTTGGCAAACGCTTTCATGCCGCATTTTTTGTCGACAGCGGCTGGGAAGAAACCCATTGCTGCAACTATCTGCTGGCCGTTGATATGGAAATGACGACGGTGCAGGGCTATGCGTCCTCCAACTGGCAGACGGGCTATGGCGATTATATCCTGAAGCCCGACATGACCACCCTGCGCCCTGTGCCATGGCTGGCGGGCACTGCATTGGTGCTGGGTGATTTGCTGGATCACCACCACAACCCGGTGCCGCATTCCCCCCGCGCGATTTTGCGCAAACAGGTTGACCGCGCCCGCGCCATGGGGTTCGAGCCGATGATGGCCACCGAGTTGGAATTCTATCTATTTGAAAACAGTTACGAATCCCTGCGCGACAGCAACTATGCCGGGTTAAAAGCCGTCAGCGCCTATAACGAAGATTACCACATCTTCCAGACCACCAAGGAAGAAGGCGTGATGCGCGCCATCCGCAACGGGCTTTACGCGGCAGGCATCCCGATTGAAAATTCAAAGGGCGAAGCCGATGCGGGCCAAGAGGAAGTAAACTACCGCTATTCCGATGCGTTGGACACTGCCGACAACCATTCCATCGTCAAACACGGCATCAAGGAAATTGCTTGGGCCAAGGGCAAATCGGTGACCTTCATGGCGAAGTATGATCATCGCCGGGCCGGGTCTTCGGCGCATTGCCATCAGTCTTTGTGGACCAAAGACGGCAAATCGCTGTTTGCTGATGCCGCCGATCCGCATGGCATGTCGGCGCTGATGAAGCAGTATATCGCCGGTCAACTGGCCTATGCGCGTGAAATGACGGTATTTCTGGCGCCTTATGTGAACAGCTATAAACGTTTTGCCATCGGCATGTTTGCGCCCACCAAAGCTGTGTGGTCTGCCGATAACCGCACGGCGGGCTTTCGGGTTTGCGGGCTGCAGTCCAAGGCGATACGGGTGGAATGCCGCATTCCGGGGTCGGACGTGAACCCCTATCTGGTCTGTGCGGCGCTGCTGGCGGCGGGCTTGAAGGGCATCGAGGACAAGATGGTGCTGGAACCGGAAATGAAGGGCGATATGTACAGCGCGGGCGGCGTGCGCGAAATTCCCAAGACCCTGCCCGAGGCTGCAGGTTTGCTGCACGGATCGGCGATGCTGCGCGCGGCTTTTGGCGAAGATGTGGTGGATCACTATCATCACGCCGCCCAGTGGGAGATTTCCGAAACTGACCGCGTGGTCACCGACTTTGAGCTGCAACGCCTGCTAGAGCGGGCGTAAATGTAGGGCGGGGTTGACCCCGCCTTCCCCATATTGGCGCGGTGAACCCCGCCCTACCGAGGATGCCATGACAAAACCTATCCAACTGATCTCGCCCGCCGATGGTTCGGTTTACGCCGAACGCATGCCCCTTTCCCGCGACGCCGCTGTCGCCGCCGCCGCCCGTGCGCGGGCGGCGCAAAAGGCCTGGGCGGCACGGCCATTGGCCGACCGTATTGCGCTGGTCAAAGCCGGAGTGGCCAAGCTGATGGAAATCAAAGACGTGCTGGTACAGGAACTGGCGCATCAAATGGGCCGCCCAACCCGGTTTGGCGGCGAATTTGGCGGCGTGAATGACCGCACCAACTATATGGCCGACATCGCCGCCACGACGCTTGCGCCGCATATGGTAGAGGACAGCGAAAAATTCCGCCGCTATATCGCGCGCGAGGCCGTTGGCGTGGTGTTTATCGTGGCGCCGTGGAATTATCCCTACCTGACCACGATCAACACTTTGGCCCCGGCGTTGATTGCGGGGAACACGGTGATCTTGAAACACGCCAGCCAGACCATGCTGGTGGGCGAGCGGTTGGCACAGGCGTTTCACGCCGCGGGCGTGCCTGCGGATGTGTTTCAAAACGTGGTGCTGGATCACGCCACCACCGAACATCTGATTGCCAGCCGCGCTTTCAATTTCGTGAACTTTACCGGATCGGTCGCGGGCGGTGCGGCGATGGAGCGGGCGGCGGCGGGCACGTTTACCAGCTTGGGGCTGGAATTGGGCGGCAAAGACCCCGGTTATGTCCGCGCCGATGCCAATCTTGATGCGGCGGTGGATACGCTGATGGACGGCGCGATGTATAACGCCGGCCAGTGTTGCTGCGGGATCGAGCGGATTTATGTTCACGAAAGCCTGTATGACGCCTTTGTGGAAAAGGCAGTGGCTTGGGTGAAAACGCTGCATCTGGGCAACCCGTTTGACGCCAGCAGCACTTTGGGGCCGATGGCCAACAAACGCTTTGCCACCGTGGTGCGCGGCCAGATTGCCGAAGCTGTGGCGGCAGGGGCAACCGCGTTGATTGATCCGGCGCTTTTTCCGGCCGATGATGGCGGCGCCTATCTTGCGCCGCAGATTTTGGTCAACGTCAATCATTCGATGCGGGTGATGATGGAGGAATCTTTCGGCCCCGTGGTGGGGATTATGAAAGTGTCGGGCGACGCCGAGGCGATTGCCCTGATGAACGATAGCCCCTATGGCCTGACCGCCAGTATCTGGACGCAAGACTATGATACCGCAGCCGAAATTGGCGCGCAAATTGAAACCGGCACGGTGTTTATGAACCGCGCCGATTACCTTGATCCGGCGCTGTGCTGGACCGGGTGCAAAGACACCGGGCGCGGTGGCAGCCTTTCCTACCTTGGGTTCCATTCGGTGACCCGTCCAAAATCCTACCATCTGAAGAAAGTCACGATATGAGCCATTCTGTTCCAAACCGTAACTGGTCTTACCCGACGGCGATCAAATTCGGCGTGGGCCGGATTTCCGAGTTGGCCGATCACTGCAAAGCACTGGGCATGACCAAACCTTTGTTGGTGACCGACCGCGCGCTGGCCAGCCTGCCGATCACCGCTGCCGCACTGGATGGGCTGGCGGCTGCGGGTTTGGGGCGTGCGGTGTTCTCGCAGGTGGATGCCAACCCGACCGAGGCCAATATGGCGGCCGGAATTGCCGCGTATCTGGCGGGCGGGCATGACGGGATTATCGGCTTTGGCGGCGGATCGGCGCTAGATCTGGGCAAGATGGTGGCCCTGATGGCGCATCAAAAGCCCGGTCTGACCGTTTGGGAAATGGAAGATATCGGCGATTGGTGGACGCGGGCGGATGCAGCCAAAATCATCCGCACGGTTGCGGTGCCAACCACGGCTGGCACGGGGTCCGAAGTGGGTGCCGCGGGCGTTCTGACCAATTCGGCGACCCATAAGAAAAAGATCATCTGGCATCCCAAACTGATGCCCGCCGTGGTGATCTGCGATCCGGCCCTGTGCGTGGGGATGCCGAAATTCATCACCGCGGGCACCGGCATGGACGCGCTGGCGCATTGCCTTGAGGCCTATTGCAGCCCGCATTACCACCCGATGGCGCAAGGCATCGCGCTGGAAGGCATGCGGCTGGTGTTTGAAAATCTGCCAAAGGTTTACGCCGATCCGCACGATTTGGACGCCCGCGCCCATATGATGTCGGCCGCCGCCATGGGGGCCACGGCGTTTCAAAAGGGCTTGGGGGCCATCCACAGCCTTAGCCATCCGATTGGCGCGGTTTATGGCACCCATCACGGCACCACCAATGCCGTGGTGATGCCGATGGTGCTTTCGTTCAACCGACCCGTGATCGAAGCCTTGATCGACCGCGCGGCGGCCTATCTGGGCATCGCGGGCGGCTTTGACGGGTTTTATGCCGCGGTGATGGCGCTGCGGGCCGAGTTGAACATCCCGGCCAATCTGACGGCAATGGGGGTTGATCCGGCGCGACTGGACGAGTTGACCGAAATGGCGCTGGAAGACCCGTCTTGTGGCGGCAATCCGGTCGAGATGACGCGCGCCAACACGCGGGCGCTGTTTGAGGCGTGCATGTAACGGAAAAGGCGCGGTTTTTGCATAAACGATGCAAAAACCGCGCCCTGATGGCAAAGGACAAAGCTGCGATGCCTGCCCCCCAGTCTTGCGATGTGGCGATCATCGGCGCGGGCGTCATCGGTCTGGCAATTGCCGAGCAGTTGATGCGCGACGGGCGCGATGTGGTGGTGATTGATCCGAACCCACCCGGGTCTGGCGCGTCTTATGGCAACGCTGGCACCATCGCCGATTACGCAGTGATGCCGGTCGGATCGCCCGAGGTGTTGCGCAATCTGGCGCAGCTGTTGTTTGACCGCACTTCGCCACTGGCCATCCGCCGTGCGGCGATGCCAGCGCTGGCGCCGTGGCTGTTGCGGTTTGCGGCACAGTCTTTGCCAGGGCCGACACGGCGCAATGCCGCCGCCCTTGCCACCCTGTTGGCCGACGCGAGCCCCCGTTGGCAGGCCTTGGCACAGCGGTTGGGCGCGCAGGATCTGGTGCAAAACCGGGGCTGTTTGTATCTGTATGAGACCGCCGCGCAGTATCAATCCGCGCAAGCGGGGCTGACCGCCCGGCAGACCATGGGCATCGCGGTGGATTTGCTGACGCCAGAGGCACTTGCCGCGTTGGAACCGGGGCTGCCTGCGATGGCGGGCGGGGCTGCATTTTTTCCCAAGGCAGTATTTTTGTCCGATCCGGGGCAGATGATGACGGCTTTGGCCAAAGCGGTGTTTGCGACCGCGCAACTGATACCAGCGCGGGTTGACCGGCTTGTGCGCAACGGCGCTGGCGTGACGCTGACCGGAGTTGATCTGCACCTGACGGCGCGGCGGGTGATTGTGGCTGCGGGCGCGCACAGTCGCGCACTTGCCCGTCAGGCCGGTGACCGCGTGCCTTTGGATACCGAACGCGGCTATCATTTGGAATGGGATATGCCCGCCCCGCCACTGACCCGGCCCGCCTGTCCCACGGCGCGCGGGTTTTATCTGTGTCCGATGCAAGGGCGGCTGCGGGTGGCAGGCACCGTTGAATTGGGGGGGCTGACAGCGCCGCCGTCGCCGCACCGGATTGCCAAGCTGATCGAAGGCGCGCGGGCGCTGTTTCCCACCCTTGGCGCGCCGTCACGCGATTGGATGGGGTTTCGCCCGTCGATGCCAGATTCACTGCCGGTGATCGGGCCATCGCGCGGCGGGGCGGATGTTATTCATGCCTATGGTCACGGTCATATCGGGCTGACGCTTGCGCCGGTCACCGCGCGTATCGTGGCCGATCTGGTGGCGGGGCGGCAGTTGGAAATGGATATCGCCCCCTACCGCGCAAGTCGGTTTTAGGCGGCGCAATCAAAGCGCGCTTGCCAGCCGTTTAATCCGGCGGCAAGCGCACAAATTGGTTTATCCCGGCGTTACGGACTCAATAACCGCCGCGTCGCGACCATAGATAACTTCTTTGCCACCCTTGTAGATCATATCAACGGCGACATAGAGAATGATGGCAAGACCGACATAGGCAATCCAGCGATGTTTGGTCAGCAGACGTGCGATAAAGGTCGCGGCAAAACCCATCAGCGCGATCGAAAGACCAAGGCCAATGATGATGACAGACCAGTGCTGGTCATGCCCAACGCCCGCCACGGCCAACACGTTGTCCAGCGACATGGTCACATCGGCCAGAAGGATCTGCACCACCGCCTGACGCAGGGTCTTCTTCGGTGCACCGCCTGCGACCGTACCATCATGGTTCAGGTCCTCGTTCGTCAGCGCCTCTTCGGCGCGGACTTCGTTGCCATGGCCGTCGCGCAGCTCGCTCCACATTTTCCAGCACACCCAAAGCAGCAAAATGCCCCCGGCGAGCAACAGGCCGATAATGGCAAGCAACTGGGTGGTGACCAGCGCGAACCCGATCCGCATGACCGTCGCCGCAACGATGCCGATGAAGATCGCCCGGTTGCGCTGCTCGGACGGAAGCCCGGCGGCAGCGAGGCCGATCACGATGGCATTGTCGCCCGCCAGTACAAGATCGATCCCAATGACTTGGGCAAGGGCCGCAAAGTATTCGGGGGAAAAAATCTCTGCTTCGATCATGGACTACCCTTTGAACTGTTGCCGCAGACGCCATAGGCGCTTGCCGCCCGCAAGGCAAGGCTGGTCCGCTGTTGTGGTAGAATTCTTGACGAACACCCTTTGGATGCAAAGGCAAACCGAAAGCAACAGCGGGCTTATCACCACCCCGTCACAACATCCCCGGCACCACAAGGTCTGGCGGGCGGTGGCCGTCGGCGAAGGTTTTGATGTTGATGATCACTTTTTCACCCATCTCGACACGGCCTTCCAGCGTGGCCGATCCCATATGCGGCAACAGCACGACATTAGGCAGATCGCGCAAGGCGGGGTTGATGGCGGTGCCGTGTTCATACACATCCAGACCCGCGCCCGCGATTTCACCGTTGCGCAGCCCGCGCGTGAGGGCGTTTTCATCGATCACTTCACCGCGAGAGGTGTTCACGATCACCGCCGTTGGTTTCAACAGCTTCAGCCGCCGCGCGTTCAGCAGATGAAACGTTGACGGCGTGTGCGGGCAGTTTACCGACAGAATGTCCATCCGCGCCACCATCTGATCAAGGCTTTCCCAATAGGTCGCTTCAAGATCAGCCTCGATGTCGGCGCGCAGGCGTTTGCGGTTGTGGTAATGCACCTGGCATCCAAAGGCGCGGGCGCGGCGCGCCACGGCTTGCCCGATGCGCCCCATGCCCAGAATGCCCAACCGCCGCCCGGCCAGCCGACCGCCCAGAAAGGCCATCGGCGACCAGCCATCCCATTTGCCCGCCTGCATCGCGGCCAACCCTTCGGGCATCCGCCGGGTTACCGCCAAAATCAGCGCCAGCGTCATGTCGGCGGTGTCATCGGTTACCGCCCCTGGCGTGTTGGACAGCAAGATGCCGCGTTGGCGCGCCGTTGCCACGTCAATGTGATCAACCCCCGCGCCGTAATTGGCGATCAGCTTCAGGCGTGGCCCGGCCTGCCCGATCATTGCGGCATCGATCTGATCGGTGATGGTTGGCACCAGCACATCGCAGTCGCGCATGGCTGTTGCCAACTCGTCACGGCTCATCGGGGTGTCGGGGTCGCGCAGACTGACATCGAACAGCTCTTTCAGCCGGGTCTCGACCGGCTCTGGCAGGCGGCGTGTTACGACAACGTGCAGGCGGGTTGCGGGCATTCAAGCCTCCGTAAGGATCGAAATCGAGGTCTGGCAAATTGCAGTTCGGAATGGCAAAGTGACGCCAAGCGAGGCGCAGCACAAGCCCTGCAAAGAGGTAAAGCGATGACGCGGATCACAGCCACGCAGCGTGACGGCAGCAAGACGGCGGCACTGGCGGCTTCAAAAATCCGGCGCGGACTGGGGCTGGTTTGCGGGCTTGCGGTGGCGCTGCACGTCGGGGCGGGGCAGGCGCAAACCGCGGGTGACCCGGCCGCCACTGTGGCGGCTGCAGACGCCACGGCAGCGGCGCGCGATCCGGGCAAAGGCGCTGTCACCAACCTGCCGCTGCCGCGATTTGTGACGCTGAAAAGCGGGGACGGTAATGCGCGGCGCGGGCCGGGGCTGACGCACCGCATCGACTGGGTGTTTGTCAAAAGCGGTATGCCCCTGCTGCTGACGGCAGAATATGAAAACTGGCGGCGGGTCGAAGACGCCGAAGGCTTGGGTGGCTGGGTGCATTATTCTTTGCTGTCGGGCACGCGGTCGGTGCTGGTAGCACAGGATATGGCCGAATTTCGTTATGCCGCCGAGGCGGGTTCAGAGGTGATGTTCCAAGCCGAACGTGGCGTTCTGGGGCGGCTGCTGGAATGCTCGGTTGACTGGTGTCGGGTGAATACCAACGGCGAAAAAGGCTGGATTTTGAAAACCGCCCTTTGGGGAGTGAAGCCGGACGAGATTTTGCAATAGGCCACCTTCGCAACCAATTGGCCGCGAAACCTGGGGCCTGACAAGGAAAGCCTGCGGATGCAAACGCCGACACCAACACCAACACCGATCAGGTTAAACCTATCTGCCGGGTTGGCGTCCGTGCTGATTGCCGGGGTGTTGGTCGCGTTAAAGATGTGGGCCTTGGGCGAAACCGGCGCCCTTTCGGTGGCGGCGTCGCTGGCGGATTCGGCGATGGATCTGATGGTGTCGCTGGGGGCGGCGGCGGCGCTGATTTATGCCGCCAAACCTGCCGACGAAGACCACGCCTTTGGCCACAGTTCTGCCGAGGATCTGGCGGCACTGGGGCAGGCGTTTTTCGTGTTGATTTCGGCTGTGGTGATCGGTTGGGCCGCGATTTCGCGCTTGCTGACGCCAGAGATGCCGCACCTGACGGCGCAGGGCCGCGGCATGCTGGTGATGGGCGCGTCGGTGGTGCTGACTTTGGGGCTGGTGTGGTGGCAAGGCCGGGTGGCGCGGCAAACCGGCAGCCGGGTCATTGCCGCCGACCGGCTGCATTATCTGGGCGATTTGTTGCCAAACATCGGGGCCATCGTGTCGCTTTGGGCGTCGGCGCGGTTTGGAATGGCCACGATTGATTCGGTGGTGGCACTGGCGGCGGCGGGGCTGTTGACCATCGGGGCTGTGCGCATTGGCAAGGGTGCGTGGGATGCGCTGATGGACCGCACCGCTGATCCGGCGGTGGTGGCGGGCATCGCGGCGATTGCTGCGGGCTGGCCGGGAGTGCACGGCTTTCACGATCTGAAAACCCGCACAGCGGGCAGCCGGATCTTCGTCAATCTGCATATCGAACTGGACGGCGCGCAGTCTTTACGCGACGCCCATGGCATCGGGGCCGGGCTGCGGCGCGCTATTTTGGCGGCCTACCCGCAAACCGATGTGATCATCCATAAAGATGTTGCAAAGAAACTGTAGGCATACCCTTTTCATGTGCGGTATTTGGCCTAATTTTTGCGCTTGATCACGCAGATGTGTATTTTTGATAGTGGCCTGGTTTTCGACACGTGGCTGACGAAGGGGCTTGTGACAAATCCCGCTTGGTCTTAAGCCAGTTGAATTACACGGCCGTATAACAAGGGGGCGATGCGCAGATGACAGATCGTCGGCCCTACCGGCGCGAAACCGAAGAGCGCAGGCGCGATGATCTGATCGCAGCCGCGTTGGATCTGGTGTCCGAAGGCGGACCGCAAGCCGCCACAGTGCGCGCCATTGCCCAGCGCGCGGGTGTCACCTCGGGGCTGATCCGGCATTACTTTTCCACCAAAGAAGAGCTGACCCGCGCCGCCTATCGCCGCTTGATGGACCGCATGACCGCCGACAGTGCGATTGTGCTGCAAGACGGTCCTGCCGATCCGGCAGCCCGGCTGGCGTGGTTCGTTGCAGCCTCGATCAGCCCGCCGGTGGTTGATCCGGTGGCGGTGGGGCTGTGGGCCGGATTTTTGCACGGCGTGCAGCGCGACGCGGCAATGCGCGATGTGCATGCCGCCACCTATCTGGGCTTTCGCGATGTGCTGCAATCGCTGATTGCCGCCCTGCCCCGCACCGCCAGTGCAACGCAGTTGCGCGCCGATGCCATCGCCTGCAATGCCATCATCGACGGTTTGTGGCTGGAGGGATCGGTGCTGCCCGAAGCCTTTGCCGCGGGTGAAATTGTCGATATCGGTCTGGCTGCGGTTGGGGCGATCCTGAAGACTGACCTTGCAGCCGCGATGGCCGCCACCAAGCGAGACATTCTATGAGATATGCGACAATCACCGACCGGCTGGCCCGGCTTGGCGGCGAAAAGTGGGATTTGCATTTGCAGGCCAAGGCGATGCGGCAGGCCGGCTTGCCGATCATCCAACTGACGATTGGCGAGCCTGATGTCGGCCCGCCGCCCGAATTGCTGGCAGCAGCGGCGGCGGCGATGCAGGCGGGGCGCACCGGCTATTGCAACGGGCGCGGCGAGGCCCCTTTGTTGGCCGCATTGGCCGCGCGCTATGCGCATCGCAGTGGCCGCCCGATCAGCCCCGAGCAGATCATCGCCCTGCCCGGCACGCAGACCGCCCTTTATGCAGTGTTGATGGCGCTGACCGATGCGGGCGACGAAGTGTTGGTTGGCGATCCGATGTATGCCACCTACGAAGGCATCATCGCCGCCAGTGGCGCGGTTGTGGTGCCGGTGCCGTTGCGCCCCGAACATGGCTTTCGCATGCAGACCGAAGACGTGATTGCCCGCATCACCCCGCGTGCCCGCGTGTTGTTTCTGAACACGCCGCACAATCCGACCGGCGCGATTTTGACCCCGGCCGATGTTGCCGCCTTGGGCGAGGTTGCGCGCGCCCATGACCTGTGGATCATCAGCGACGAAGTTTATGAGGAAATGATCTATGATCATGCGCCGTTCACCTCGCCGCTTGATCTGGCGGTGCTGGCCGACCGGGTGATCGTGACGTCGTCGATCTCGAAATCGCATGCGGCACCGGGGTTCCGGTCTGGCTGGTGCATCGGGCCGGAAGAATTTTCGGCGCGGCTGCTGCCGGTGGCGGAAACCATGCTGTTTGGCAACCAGCCCTTCATCGCCGATATGACCGCTTTGGCGGTGTCGCAGCCGTCAACCGTCGCCCCCGGCATGGTGACGCGGTTTGCCCGACGCGCGCGGCTGATCCACGCCCTGTTGCACGGGGTTTGCGGCATGAAGGTGCATCTGCCGCAAGCGGGGATGTTTACGGTGGTGGATATCCGGTCCAGCGGCATGACCGGCATCGCCTTTGCGCAGACCCTGCTTGACAGCGAACATGTCGCCGTCATGCCAGGGGAAAGTTTTGGGGCGTCACTGGCGGGGTGGGTGCGCCTGAGCCTGACGCAATCTGACGCCGATATCACCGAGGCCTGCAAGCGCATCGCGCGGCTGGCCTCCAAGCAAGCTGGGATTGCCGCATGATTACCGTCGGGATGCGTCTGATCGAGGGTTTGGCCGCGCGCGGGGTCGAAGTGGTTTTCGGCATACCGGGCGTGCATACGGTCGAGTTGTATCGCGGCCTGTCGGGCAGTCCTGACCGCAGCACACAGGTGCGCCCTGCTACTGACCGCCCCGCCACTGTCCGCCATGTCACCGCGCGCCACGAACAAGGCTGCGCGTTTATGGCCGATGGCTATGCCCGGGTGGCGGGCAAACCGGGGGTGGCTTTGGTGATCACCGGGCCGGGTTTGACCAACGCGCTGACCGCGATGGCACAGGCGAAAGCCGATTCGGTGCCCATGCTGGTGATTTCGGGCGTCAACCGCCGCAGCAGTCTGGGGCGGGGATTGGGGCTTTTGCATGAATTGCCCGATCAGGCGGCGCTGGTGCGCGCGCTGTGCCCGACGCGGCAGATTACCGGGCCGGAGGATGTTGGCTTGGCGTTGGACTGGGCCTTTGCCACCATGGCCACGGGCCGCCCCGGACCGGTGCATATCGAAGTGCCGACCGATGTGATGCCGATGCTGTGTGCCGCCCTGCCGCCGCCCGCCCCTTTGCAGCCCAAGCCTACGCCCGCCGCCGCCGATATCGCCCGCGCTGTTAAGGCCCTGAACGCCGCCCGGCGCGTGGTCATTCTGGCTGGTGGCGGCGCGCGCGGGTCTGAAGCCGTGCTGACCCTGATCGCACGCCGCCTCGATGCGCCGGTGGTGCAGACGGTCAATGCGCGCGGCATGCTGTTTGGTCATGTTCTTGGGGTGCCAGCCTCGCCCAGTTTGGCGGCGACGCAGGCGTTGATTGCGGCGGCGGATCAGGTTTTGGCTGTGGGCACCGAATTTGGCCCGACGGATTACGACATGTATGTCGATAAAAGTTTCCCCGATACATCGGGGATGATCCGGGTCGATATCTGCCCCGATCAGTTGGGCCGTCAGCCTGCGACAACTGCGCTTTGCGGTGATGCCGATGCCACCATGCGGCTGTTGCTGGCGCAGCTTTTGCAAAAGCACGGCGACGGGGCTGCGCGCGCCGCCGACACCCGCCGTCAGGCACGGGCGGAACTGAACCTGTTGTCTGCCACCATGCCCGGCCAGTTGGACATTGTCGAAACCATCCGCGCCGCCCTGCCCGGGGCGGTGATTGTTGGCGACAGCACCCAGCCGGTCTATGCCGCCAATCTGTTTTACGACCACGACCGCGCCGGTGGCTGGTTCAACGCCGCCACAGGCTATGGCGCTTTGGGCTATGCGCCGGGGGCGGCGGTGGGGGCGGCACTGGCGGCTCCGGGGGTGCCGGTGGTCTGTCTGATCGGCGATGGCGGCTTGCAGTTCAGCCCGGGCGAATTGCGCACTGCCGTCGATGAAGGCCTGCCGATCACCTATATCGTGTGGAACAACGCGGCTTTCCGCGAAATCGCCGATGCGATGCGCGCCGCCAACACCGAAGTGATCGGCTGTTCGCCGTCGCCCTTGAACCTTGAACCTTTTGCCGCCGCTTGCGATCTGACCTTCATGTCGATGCCGCAAGATTGCGAAACCCTGCATTGGGCGCTGTCGCAGCCGCATACCGGGCCGCGGATGATCGAAATCAGGGTAACGCTGTAGCCTCTTTCATTTGATCAAATTATTCGGCATAAGGCGCAAACGACGATAGGTGCGGCGATGGCAAAGACTTTGATCGCGGGCGTCCAGCCCGCCCGGCTGACAGCTTTGGCTGTGCGCGAGGCCAGCCGCTTTGCTGCGGGCCGCCCCAAATCCAAAGCCGCCCTTGCGGCAGACGGCAGCGCCTATCTGGACGGCGTGCCGCTGCACTGGATGAAAGACTGGCCGATGCCGTTTTTGCCCGTGATAGCGCAGGCCAAAGGCGCGCGGATCACTGATATCGACGGTTACGAGATCGACGATTTCTGTCTGGGCGATACCGGGTCGATGTTTGGCCATTCGCCCGGCCCCGTAGCCAAGGCAATCCGCCGCCAGGCCACGCGCGGGTTGACCTATATGCTGCCCAGCCAGGACGCGCTGACCGCCGGGCGGTTGTTGACGCAGCGCTTTGGCGCGTTTCGCTGGCAGATTGCCACCACCGCCACCGATGCCAACCGCTTTGCCATCAGAGTGGCGCGGGCAGTCACCGGGCGGCCAAAAATACTGGTGTTCAACGGCTGCTATCACGGCACGGTCGATGATGTGATGGTCGAATTGGCGGGCGGTGTCACGCAAAACCGCGCGGGTCTGCTGGGTCAGGTGGCCGATCTGACCCAAGGCGCGGTTGTGTGCGAATTCAATGATCTGGCAGGTGTTGCGGCGGCTTTGGCGCACGGCGACGTTGCGGCGATCTTGACCGAACCGGTGATGACCAATTGCTGCATGGTGTTGCCAGAGCCCGGATTTCTGCAAGGCCTGCGCGATCTGTCCCGCCAACATGGCGCGCTGTTGATGATGGATGAGACCCATACCATTTCCACTGGCATGGGCGGCTATATCGGGGTGCACGGGTTGGACCCTGATATTTTCGTGGCCGGCAAATGCGTCGCGGGCGGCATGCCGACGGCCATCTGGGGCCTGCGCGATGCGGTGGCGGCCCGCTATGGCGCGGTCAATGCCGCCCGCGCGCCCGGGCATTCCGGCATGGGCACCACGCTGTCGGCCAATCCGATGCAGTTTGCTTGCCTGACGGCCACCTTGGCCGAGGTTATGACACCGAAAAATTATGACCATATGGACCGGTTGGCGCAACGGCTGGCGGATGGGTTGGTGGCAGTGATCACCCGGGTGGCAGCCCCTTGGCACGTGGTGCGGGTGGGGGCGCGGGTGGAGTTTATCTGCGCCCCCGGCCCGCTGCGCAACGGCTCTCATGCGATTGCCGCGCATTGCGCACCCGTCGAGGCTGCTTTGCACACCGCGCTGTTGAACCGGGGCTGCCTGATTGCGCCGTTTCACAATATGATGCTGATCAGCCCCGCCACCCGAAAACGTCAGGTGGACCGCCTTATCGCCGCCTTTGACGAAGTGATGACCGCCCTTTTTGCACCGGAAACGACATGACCGACACCATCAGCCCTTCTGGTTCCACCATCGCCGAAGCCGAGGCTTTTCTGGCCGCCCACCCCGAAATTGACGCTTTTGACATCGTGTTGACCGACGCCAATGGCATAGGGCGCGGCAAGATCATCCGGCGGCACGAATTGTTGTCGTTCTACAAGGGCGGGCGGCATTTGCCGATTTCGATCCTTGGTTTGGACATCTGCGGCGAAGATGTGCATGACACCGGGCTGATCTGGGATCAGGGCGACGGCGACCGCCGTGCCTGGCCCATTCCGGGCACGCTGTGCGCTTTGCAGGCAACCAACCCGCGACGCGGCGAAGTGTTGATGTCGGTCTATGATCTGGACGGCGCGCGGATGACTTCGGACCCGCGCCACGCGATGCAGCGGCAGGTTGATCTTTTGGCAGCCGAAGGGCTGTATCCGGCGGGCGCGTTCGAGTTGGAATTTTTCCTGCTGGACAACACCCGCAACGCCGATGGCAAGATGGTGCCCGCCCGCGATGTGCTGGACGGGCGCGCCAACCGCAAAACCGATGTCTATTCGGTGGATCAACTGCATGGCATGTTGCCTTTGTTCAACGATGTTTATGCGGGGGCCAAACTGGCCGGGATCAAGGCCGAGACGCTGATTTCGGAATTCGCCCCGGGGCAGTATGAGTTGACGCTGCATTACCGCGAAAACATTCTGCAGGCGGCGGATGATCTGATCCGGCTAAAGCGCATCGTGCGGATGCAGGCGCGCGCCCACGGGGTGACGGCCTGTTTCATGGCCAAGCCGAACGAGGATTACGCCGGATCTGGCATGCATCTGCATGTGTCGATGCTGGACAAGTCCGGAACCAATGTGTTCATCGAACCGGTGGAAGGCGTCTATTCCGACGCGATTTTGCATGCCCTTGGTGGCTTGCGCGCCACGATGGGCGAGTCGATGCTGATGTTTGCGCCGCATGCCAATTCGTGGCGGCGCTTTGCGGCCCAAAGCTATGCGCCGGTATCGCCGACATGGGGGGTGAACAACCGGTCCGTGGCCTTGCGCATTCCGGCGGGCGAAATCCGCGCGCGCCGCATTGAACATCGCCCGGCGGGGGTGGATGCCAACCCTTACCTTGTGGGGGCGACGGTGCTTGCGGGTATCCGGCATGGCATGCGCAACAAGATTGATCCGGGGCCGCAAACCACCGGCAACGGCTATGCGGATGCGCAAGACGCGCCGGCCGTTCCGGTGGATTGGCGGTCTGCCATCGAAGCCGCGCGCGGATCGGCGTTTCTGGCCGATGCGCTGGGCGCAGACATGCACCGCACCTTTGTCGCGATCAAAGCCGCAGAATACGCCCGGGTGCAGCGCACCGTGTCTGAAGTGGATTTCGACCTTTATCTGCACACGGTGTGATGCGCCGAAGGTGTTTGTTCTAACACCCTGATTTTGCTTGGCATCGGCTTGGGGATTTTACACCCCCACGCTGCAATCGCGTGGCGCTTGCCGCGCCCCCCGTAGAGTATTTGATCCAAAATGAAGGGAAGTTTTAGGAAAATTGTTATGATTTCCGGTGGCGGCATTCGTTGGTGCAAACCAGATTGCCAGCGCGGATGGCGGCGGCGATGATCGCGGGCACGCGGGGATCAAGCCCCAAGGGCGGCAAAATCCGGCCCATGAACCCGGCGTGATGCAGCGCTGCCGGGATATCATCGGTGACATGACCGCCCGCAGCGGCGAAATATGGCAAGCAAATCGCCGAGGCGTCAAAGCCTGTGACCGACGCAAGCTGCGGGGTTTGATCAATAAAAGCGGCCTCAACCCGGGCGGCATTGGTTTTTTGCTGAATAAGGCGCGCGACATGGCGGGCGATGTCTGATGGCACCGGAGATTTGAACGATCCGTGGGCGGCCAGCAGCACTTGGGTCTGAAGAGGGTCTTGGCCCGACGTGGCCATAGCCACCACGGTTGCCGCCAGATCATGCAAGGCAGGGTCGCAGCCGAAAGGTTCCAACACGTCCCACCCCACCGCCCCCGCCGATGTCAGGCGCTGTGGCAAGTTTATCCGCGTGAACCAGCCGCCCGCCATAAACAGCGGATAAAGCGCGCCGCCCGGCCCCATGTCTGCAACCACTTTGGCCAGCGCATCTGGGTCTGCCAGTGTGGCCGAACGCACCTGCCATCCGGGCAGATATTCGGCCACCCGGCCCGCCAGCCGGGCAAGATCAGCCGCTGCCGGTGCCGGATCGGACGGCTGACCATGCGAGACGATAAGGATCGGGCGCATTGGCTTTACTCAGCCAGGCTGCGGTCAAGCAGCGCCAGCCAGTTTTCGCTGGCCAATTTGCGCAACAGAGCCTCGCCATACCCGTGATCCATCATCGCGCGCAGCAGGGCCGGTTGGCCGGTGACATCGCCGATACAGTCCGGAATTGTCGCGCCATCAAAGTCCGACCCCAGCCCCAGATGATCCGGGCCAAGAATACCCAGCAGATGATCAAGATGACGCAGCATATCGTCCCAGCCGATTGCACCGCCTTGCTTGCCATCACGGCGCAAAAACGACGTGGCATAGTTCAACCCCACCATGCCACCGCTGTCGCGAATAACGCCCAACTGCCGGTCAGTCAGGTTGCGCGACGAGGGCGTGACAGCATGGGCGTTAGAATGGGTGGCAACCAAAGGTGCTGTCGACAGCCGGGCGATGTCGTTAAATCCGGCCTCATTCAGATGGCTAAGGTCCAGCATGATCTTAAGATCATTGCAGGTCGTTACCAGCCGTTTGCCAGCGTCGGTCAACCCCGGCCCGGTATCGGGGCCAGACGGAAACGCAAACGGCACGCCATGGCCAAAAATCGTCGGGCGCGACCAGACCGGGCCAAGCGAACGCAATCCCATGGCATGAAAGCTGTAAAGCGCGTCAAGGTTTTCATCTATCGCCTCGGCGCCTTCCATATGCATCAGGCCCGCGATAACGCCGCGGGCTATGGCTGCGCGCACGTCAGAGGCGCTGCGACACAGCTTGAACGCGCCACCGGCGCTGCGCTCCATCCACAACAGCTGATTGGCCATCGACATCGCCACCGGCAGGGCTTGGGCGGCGGTGATCAGATCGCCCAACGGCAGCGCGAACGGCGGGTTCTGCATCGCCGACATATAGTCTGGCGCATCATGCGCCTGCGGCGAGGGGATGTAGATGGCGAAAAACCCGCCGACAAAGCCGCCCTGTTTCATCCGGGGCAGATCGAGGTGGCCTTTGCCTTCGCCGGTCAGCCAGATGGCCTCGCGGTTTTCGGGCGCTTTGTGCAGGCGCAGCAGCAGATCGTTGTGGCCGTCAAAAACTGGGAACATGCTTGCCTATGCTGGTTTCGCGGATGGCATCGGGGGTTTCACCCCCACGCCGGATTGGCAGGCCAATCCGGTATTCGAACCCCCGCGGGACATTTGGGAACAGATGAATTGTGACGTCAGGTTTGCAGCATACGATCTGCCGAGGCAGCGAACAAGCTGCGGGCGTAGTCGGTTTTCATCGCGGCAGTGGCCAGCGCTTCGCGGCTTAACTCTTCTACCGCGCGGCCGTTTTGCATCACCAGAATGCGGTCGCACATATGGTCGATCACCGCAAGATCATGGCTGACCATCAGGAATGTCAGGCCGCGTTCGGCACGCAGCCGCGACAGCAGGTTCAGGGTTTCGGCCTGCACCGATGCATCGAGCGCCGATGTGGGTTCATCCAGCAACAGGATTTCGGGTTCCAACATCAGCGCGCGGGCGATGGCGACCCGTTGGCGCTGACCACCCGACAACTGATGCGGATACCGAAAGCGAAAACTGGTGGGCAGGCCAACGTCGGTCAACGCCTGCATGATGCGCTGATCGGTGCCGGACATGCCATGGATGGCAAGCGGTTCCGACAGGGTGCGGTCAACGGTGTGGCGGGGGTGCAAGGATGCATAGGGATCCTGGAACACCATCTGCACCCGGCGCGAAAAGGCGCGGCCGCGCGGGGTGGGCAGTGCTGTGCCGTTGATGCGGATAGCACCTGACGAGATCGGCGCAAGGCCGCAAATCGCCCGCAGGATGGTGGATTTGCCCGACCCGGATTCGCCCACCAACCCGAAAGATTCGCGCGCATCGACGGTCAGCGAAACGTCTTCAACCGCGCGCACATCGCGCCCGTGGCTGCGGTAAGTGACGGACAGAGTGTCGACCTCGATCAGCATGTCACTGCGCCCATGCCGCGTTGCGGTCCAAGCCCGGCAGCGGTTCGCGGTTGCCGCCAATGCGGGGCAGGCAGTTCAAAAGACCTTGGGTATAGGGGTGCTTGGCCGCCAACAGGTCTTTGGCGGCCAGTTCTTCGACGATCTTGCCTTTATACATCACCAGAACCCGGTCACAAAACCGCGCCACCAGCCGCAGATCATGGCTGATAAAGATCAGGCCCATGCCGCGGGTTTTCACCAGATCATCCAGTATCGCCAATACTTCGGCCTGCACGGTGACATCCAGCGCACTTGTCGGCTCATCCGCAATCAAAAGATCGGGGTTGGGGATCAGCATCATTGCAATCATGACGCGTTGGCCCATGCCACCCGATAATTCATGCGGATAGGCATCCATCACCCGGGCGGGATCGCGGATTTGCACCGCCACGAGCGCCTCTATCGCTTTGATGCGGGCGGCGGATTTGGACACACGGTCGCGCTGGCGCAAGCCTTCCATCAGTTGCGCGCCCACCCGCATCACCGGGTTCAGCGAATATTTCGGGTCTTGCATCACCATGGCGATGCGCGGCCCGCGCAAGGCACGCATCTGGGATTCGGGGATGCGCATCAGGTCAACGCCGTCAAACAGCATCTCGTCCGCCGTAATCTTGCCGGGCGGGCGGATCAGCCGCAGCACGGCGCGGCCTGTCATGGTTTTGCCAGAGCCGGATTCGCCCACAATGCCAAGCCGTTCGCGGCCCAGATCGAACGACACACCGCGCACGGCCTCTACCCGGCCAGCTTCGGTATCAAACGTTACCGCCAGATTTTTGACCGACAGCAACGTCATTTGCTGGCACTTTTGGGGTCTAACACGTCGCGTAGCCCGTCACCCAACAGGTTGAACCCCAAGGACACGATGAAAATAGCCAGCCCCGGCATCGTGGCGACCCACCATTGTTCGAACAAAAACTTGCGCCCGGCAGATATCATCAGCCCCCATTCGGGCAGTGGCGGTTGCACGCCAAGGCCAAGGAAACCCAAACCGGCTGCGGTTAGAATTACCCCCGCCATATCCAGCGTGACGCGGATGATCACCGAGGGCAGACACATCGGCATCACATGGCCCCAGATCACGCGCATGGGCCCCGCGCCTTGCAGTTTGACCGCCGCGATATAGTCAGAATTGCGCACCGTCAGGGTTTCGGCGCGCGCGACGCGGGCATAGGGCGGCCAGGCGGTAAGGGCAATGGCCAGCACGGCGTTTTCCATCCCCGGCCCCAGCACGGCCACCAAAGCCAGCGCCAGGATCAGCTTGGGGAAGGCCAGAAAAATATCCGTGATCCGCATCAGGATCACATCCACCCAGCCGCCGAAATACCCCGCAACCGTGCCAATGATCAGCCCCGCCACCGGGGCGGTCAGGATCACCAGCAGCACGATATATAGGGTGATCCGGCTGCCATACAGCAATCGTGTCAGGATATCGCGGCCAAAATCATCGGTGCCCAGCCAGTTTCCGGACGTGCCCGGCGGCAACAATCGGCGCGACAGGTCTTGCGCAATCGGGTCATGCGGGGCCAGCAGGGGGGCAAAGATGGCGACCAATATCAACGTCACACTGATGATCAGCCCGATGACCGCCAAGCGGTTCCGGCGCAGGCGCAGCCAGCTTAGATAGGCTTGGCCCAAACGGGCTTGGGCGCGCGATGATGGATTTGGCTCTCGCAGCCATGCAATCGTGCCGCTCATGTGCGCGCCCTTGGATCAAACAAGCGATACAGCAGGTCAGACAGCATGTTCAGCCCGATATAGGCCATGCCCACCACCACTGTGCCGCCCAGAACCGCCGGCATATCAGCCACCAGCAGCGCGTCGGTGATGTAACTGCCAAGCCCCGGCCACGCGAAGATGGTTTCGGTCAGAACCGCCCCTTCCAGCAGATAGGCATAGGACAGCGCCACCACCGTGATCAGCGGCACCATGACGTTTTTCAGCGCGTGCACCCAGATCACGCGGGATTCCGGCATGCCCTTGACCCGCGCGGTGGTGATATATTCCTGACCCAGTTCGTTCATCATAAAGCTGCGGGTCATCCGGCTGATATAGGCCATCGAGATATAGGCCAGCAAACCGGCCGGCAGAATGATATGCGAAAACGCGTTGGCGAACATATCGGGGCGGCCATTCAGCAGCGTGTCGATCAGGATCATGCCGGTATATTGCGTCAGCTCAAAATCCATCTGCATCTGAAACGCCACATCCAGCCGCCCCGGCCCGCCAACCCAACCCAGATGGCCGTAAAACAGCAACAACCCCATCAGTCCCAGCCAGAAAATCGGCATCGAATAGCCCATCAGCCCCACCAGCCGCACGCATTGATCCAGCAAAGATCCGGGTTTGGTGGCCGCCATCACGCCTGCCGGCACGCCCACGATCACGCCGATGATCGTGGCCAGTGTGGCCAGTTCCAGCGTGGCCGGAAACACCCGCGCCACCGCTTCGGCCACCGGTTCGCGGGTGCGGATCGACGTGCCCAGATCGCCTTGCAGGGTGTTGCCAATGTAGATAGCGAATTGATACCACATCGGCTCGTCCAGCCCCAGTTTGGTGCGGGTATCGTCGATTTGCGCTTGCGTGGCGCGTTCGCCCAAGATCGACGTCACCGGATCAATCGGCACCACGCGGCTGATCACAAAGGTGACCGCCAGCAGGCCGATAAAGGTGACCAGCAGCGTCACCAGCGTATTGCCGGTCTGGCGGGCAAACAGGCCAATGCGCGAAGATGAGGGGGAATTTGCCATAGACAAAGTCGGGCGCGCGGCGGGTTTGCCCCACCGCGCGCCGGACGATTTACTTTGAAATCAGCCAGTAGGCAGCCGAATCCGTCGCCCCACCGGTGTAGAAATCCTTCAAATTGGCGCGAAGCCCGGTTTGATAGGCGACCTGAAACATGGTGATAAAGGGCGAGGTTTCACGGTGCTTGGTTTGCAGTTCCGCATACATCTCCACCCGCTTGGCCGGATCGCGTTCCAGCACTGCCGCCTGGCTTAGCGGGCCCAATTCGCCCGGATCATAGGCGTTGCGCCATGCCAAATAACCGGTGGCCTTGGCCTCGTCAGTATTATTGGGGTTTTCGGCAAACGTCGACGAGTTGGTGTTCGGATCGGGGTAATCCGGCCCCCAGCTTTGCAATGTGGCCTGATGCAGGCGGCCACGGTATTCTTCCAACTGCTCGGCGCCTTCGCCAACCTTCAATTCAACCGTGATGCCGATCTGGCCAAAGGTGTTCTGGATCGACTGCGCCATATCCATCCGGTCGGCGGCGTTGCGCACCGACAAGATGATCTTGGTATCGGTCACGCCCGATTCCGCGACCAGCGCCTTGGCCTTTTCCACGTCCAGCGCGAAAGGCGTATCTTCCAGCGCGCCCAGATAGCCGTTGGGCAAGAAGGCCTGATGCACAACCATGGAACCCTTCAGGAAGGTATCGGTCATGCCTTTGTAATCGACCGCCCAGCGCATCGCCTCAAGGAATTTCGGGTTCTTGAAACGCTCATCTTTCTGGTTGAACGACAGATAGAAAATCTGCCCGCCCACATCGGCCTGAATGCGGATATCGGCGTTGCCGGTCAGACCTTCGATATCGGTGGGCGTCAGTTCACGCGCGATATCAATATCACCCTTTTCGATCTGCAAGCGCTGCGTCGCAGCTTCGGGCACATGCATCATAAAGACCTTGGCCAGTTTGGCATCGCCGCGCCAATGGCCGGGCCGCATTTCCAGAACGTAACCTTCGTTCGGCTTGAAGGATTTCAGCGTATAGGCCCCGGTGCCCGCCGAATTGTTCTTCAGCCACGCATTGCCCATATCGCCGTCAACTTCGTTGGCCATGACGGTTTTTTCGTCAACAATCGACGCCACACCGGCCGTCAGGCAGTTGTAAAGGAAGGTCGGTGCATAGGGCTTGTCGACTTTGATGATGACGTTTTCGCCATCCGCCGTCACCATGGTGTCAACGTTTTCTGCGGTCCAGCCGAATTGATTCAGGATAAACGCCGGGGTTTTGTTGATCTTTACCGCGCGTTGCAGCGAAAACGCCGCGTCTTCGGCGCGCAGCGGGTTGCCCGATGAAAAAGTGATGCCTTGCTTGATGTGAAAAGTGAACGTCAGGCCATCGTCAGAGGCGGTCCAACTGTCAGACAGGCCCGGAATCATTCCACTGGTGGCCGGATCAAGTTCGACCAGACCGTCATAAGTATTGTTGTTCAGATCAAGGCCGGAAAATTCATAGGCCTCATGCGGGTCCAGCGACACGATGTCGTCGATGGCATCGGCCACCACCAGCGTATCGGCGGGGGTTTCGGCAAAAAGCGCCGCCGGAGCCGTGCCCAGCATCAATGCCGCAATCGCAACAGCCCCGATACCACGCAGCTTAGGATCAATTTTCATTGCTAACTCCTTGATTTTGATAAATTTGGCAGTGACCCCGACTGAGTCTTGGGGCAATTCTTGACCAATTGGGCAATTTCCCTGCCCCGTTGTCAACAAGCGGTTACAAAATTAGGCGGGATTGGCGTTTTAAGTTCAAAATATACATCCGTTCAACCACAGGCTGTGGATGTGTCGTGCAAGGTGTCAGGTCAAAAATCCATCGGTGGCGTGCACCATGGCATCGGCGATCCCCGGCTCGGTGCCGGTATGGCCTGCGTCGTCGATGATGCGCAAGGCCGCGTCGGGCCAAACCTTGTGCAGATCCCATGCGTTTTGCAGGGGCGTGCAGACGTCATAACGGCCATGGATGATCACCCCGGGAATCGCTGCCAAGCGGTTCGCGTTGGCCAAAATCCAGTCATCGCGATCAAAAAAGCCACCATGCGTGAAATAGTGACATTCAATCGCTGCAAAGGCGGCGGCGAAATGATCATCGGAAAAATCATCCATGCGCGCCGGGTTGGGCAGCAAGGATATCGTGGTGCCTTCCCACCGGCTCCACGCGCGGGCACAGGCGGTTTTCTCGGGGCCATCGGGGCCAGTCAGGCGTTTGGAATAGGCGGCCAGCAGATTACCCCGTTCTTCCACCGGGATAGGCGCCACAAAGCCCTGCCAAGCATCGGGAAACAACGTTGACGCACCCGATTGATAAAACCAGTCGATTTCAAACTTGCGGATCATGAAGATGCCGCGCAGGACCAGTTCGGTCACCCGCGCCGGATGGGTGATGGCATAGGCCAGCGCCAGCGTTGACCCCCAACTGCCGCCCACCACTTGCCAGCGCTCAATCTCAAGATTCGTGCGCAGTTTTTCGATGTCGGCGATCAGATCCCAGGTGGTGTTGTCGGTCAGGCTGGCATGCGGCGTCGAGTGCCCGCAACCGCGCTGATCAAACAGGATGATGCGATAGCGGGCCGGGTCATGGCCTTGGCGCAAAAACGGCGAAATCCCGCCACCGGGGCCGCCATGTAATACCAAGGCGGGCTTGCCATCCGGATTGCCGCATTCTTCATAGTAAATCTCGTGCAGGTCAGACACCGCCAAGCGCCCGCAGGTGTAGGGCGTGATTTCGGGATACAATGTGCGGCGTGGCGGTTGCGCGGCGTCAGTCATGCAGCATACTTTCGGCCCGGTCCCAGATCATCCGTCCAATCGCCGGAAAGGCCATCGGATGGGTTTGCGCCAGTCCCTGCCCTTGGGTCATCACCACCACCGTCAAGGGTTTGCGATGCGGGGCTGCGATGCGGATCATATCGTGTTTGAACCAGGACGCATTCGGATCGCCGGTCCACAGGTTATGCCCCGCTTTGGACCAGATCCGGCAGCCGCCGGGCAGATCGGCCCCCAGATATTCGGCCAGTTGGTAATGCGGGTTGGCGGCGTCGGGGCTTTTGGCGTCACGGTATAGCATCTGCTGGGCGCGCCGCTTTACTTCGGGCAACAAGGGCAAGTCGCCATCAAACAGCGCCCACATCAGCCGCGCCGTGGCATGTGGGGTCAGCGCGTTCAGGTTTGCGCCATCCACCCCGGCAAATTGCGCCTCGCGGCCATAGCGGGTGTCATCCATCAGCTTTTGGGCAATGCTGCAGCCGTCAAATTCGGGCCAATCCAACGCGGCAAACCAGCGGTTCAACCGCCCCCGCTTTATTGTCCAATCCATGTAATCGGCCCCTTCCAGCAGCGTATCGCCGGTGGTGCCTGTCAGCACGTCGATCACGTAATTCGTCGCGGTATTTGACGACCAGCGGATCATATCGGCCAGAGCGCGGTCAAGTTCACTGTGGGCTGTCAGCCTTTGCGCCGACAAGGCCGCGAAGGCATGCACAAGATGAAAGGTTTTCACCAGCGAACACGGATAACAGCGCCAATCGCCGCGATGCGAAAATCCTTCGGGGCCCGCAGCCCCCGGCGTCAGCATCACAAGACCCAACTGATCAGCCACCAGCCCCTGACCCGCGAACCCCGCGGTCAAAGCCGCCACAAGATCGGTGCCAAGCCGCTGCCACGCCGGGGTTTGGGTGAAGAACATCGCGGTCTCCTGTCTGTGGGCCAAGCGTAGCTTGATGTTTTCGCTCTGGCCAGTGGCAGAACAACGCCAAGATGTAGATTGCAGAGGCCTGTGCCATCGGCATCCCATGGCCGCAGCGGCGTGCGCCACGACCATTGCGCTGGCCGCGGGGCCGGGATCATGCCAGATTGCCCAAAGTCAAAGGCAAGCCGATGTCAAAAATCATCATCTCTTGTGCGATCACCGGGTCTATTCATACACCGTCGATGTCGCCGTTTCTGCCGATCACCGGGGCCGAAATTGCAGCATCGGCCATCGGCGCGGCACAGGCGGGGGCGGCGATCTTGCATTTGCATGCGCGCAATCCGGCCAATGGCCATCCGTCCAGTGACCCCGCGCATTGGTCGTTTGTGCCCACTATATTTGCCGGATGCGATGCGGTGGTGAACATGACCACGGGCGGATCGGCCATCATGTCGCTGGATCAGCGGCTGGCCGCGCCGATGGCATATGCCCCCGAGATGTGCAGTCTTAACATGGGGTCGATGAATTTCGCGCTGTATCCGATGGCGGCCAAGATCACCGACTGGCGGTTTGACTGGGAAAAGCCGTTCCTCGAAAACTCGGACGATGTGGTGTTCAAAAACACGCCCCGCGACATTGCGCAGGTGCTGCACCAGATGGGTCATCTGCGCGGTGCGCGGTTTGAATTTGAATGCTATGACCTGTCGCACCTGACGATGCTGAAACATTTTGTGGATCGCGGGTTGGTGGCGGGGCCGCTGTTCATTCAATTCGTCTTTGGCGTCTTGGGCGGCATGGCGGCCGAGCCGGACACGCTGACTTTGCTGAAACGCACGGCGGACCGGTTGTTTGGCGACAGCTATCAGTTTTCCGTGCTGGCGGCGGGGCGGATGCAAATTCCGATGGCAACCATGGCGGCGGCGATGGGGGGGCATGTGCGGGTCGGCCTGGAAGACAGCCTTTATCTGCGCCGGGGCGTTCTGGCGCAAAGCAATGCCGAACAGGTTGCGCTGATCCGTGGCATCGTGGAAGGGCTGGGCCGCGCGGTGGCCACCCCGGATGAGGCCCGCGCGCTGCTGGGACTGAAGGGCGCTGCGAGGGGTGCGGTGTGATCGCCTATCGCAGGGCAACGGCGGATGATGTGCCGGTTTTGCGCGCGATGCTGCAAAGTTTGTCGGACCATGATGGCGGCGATTATGCCGTGGGGTCGCAGCAATCGTTGCTGCAGCACGGCTTTGGCCCGCGCGCCCTGTTTCACGCAGCGATTGCCTACCGCGACGAAACACCGGTGGGGATGGTGATATTCTACCCTGATTTTTCCACCCATCGCGGCCAACCCGGGGTTTATGTGCAAGATATTTATGTCGAGCATACCACAAGAGGGGCAGGCGTCGGGCGCGGCCTGCTGGGGTTCATGCTGCAGGTGCAGGATTGGGAGGCGCAGTATATCACGCTGGCGATCAGCCCGAAAAATGCAGGAGCGAGCGGATTTTACCATAGGCTGGGCTTTGCAGCACGTGGATATCAGACGATGATTTTGGCTGGCCCAGCATTTGCAGATTTGAACTGACGCGCACGGGCAACGGTCCTGAAATTTTAAGGTGAAAAATTTCGCGGCCAAATACCGGTTTCGCGCCCTTGGTGGCAACGCCATGCCCGGTAGTGTTCAAGGCGGTTCCACGCCGATCGGCAGGGAAATGCAAAACTCTGTGGACAGTTTTCCAATGTGGCTTTTCGATATGCGCCTTATCGCCTAAGACCGATGAACGGTGATGATCCAAGGATTGGAAGATGCGTAGCTTTGTCATTGTTTTTACGTGTCTTTTCGTCCTTTCGGCCTGCACAGACGGATTCGTGTCTTTTCCCGTTACCGACGACGCGCAGAAATCGCTTGGGGACGATGTCGAAATAATCCGGCTTGATGCCAGCAACATCGGCAGCTTTACCAGCCCGGCGCGCGGCTACGCCACGTCGGAAATGGCAGGCGGATCAGGATGGGATTACCGGGTTGGTGTTGGCGATATTCTTAACGTGATTGTCTTTGATCATCCGGAACTTACCTCACCTGCCGGACCCCAGCGCACTGCAGAAGAATCGGGATTTCGCGTGCAATCGGATGGCACGTTCTTTTACCCCTTTATCGGGCAGGTCATGGCCAAGGGCCGCGCCCCAGAAGAGATCCGCGCCGAGGTCACGCAAAGGTTGGCGGAATACATCCCGCAACCGCAGCTGGAAGTGCGCGTTGCGGCCTTTAACTCGCAAAGCGTGGTTGTTTCGGGCGCGGTTCGGGCCCCAAGCCGCCAAAATCTGACCACCGTGCCCGTGACTTTGATCGAGGCCATCACCGCATCGGGCGGCATCAACGAACTGGGCGATGGCCGCCGCGTCAGCATTCAGCGCGGCAGCGCCCGCTTTACTGTTGATCTGGAAGGCTATCTGACGGCCGGGATCAAACAGAACAACCCGGTCTTGCGCAGTGGCGATGTGGTCAACGTGCCGCGCAGGCGTGCGCAGGAAGCTTATCTGCTGGGGCAGGTGAAAAAACCTGACGTGATTGACCTGTCGCTGGAAACCGTGACGCTGACCCAGGCCATTACCCGTCAAGGCGGTTTGGATGAACCTCGTGCTGATGCGCGAGGGGTGTTTGTGTTTCGCGCCCGCAAGCCCGGTGTGATCACCGTGTTCCAGTTGGAAACCCGCGATCCTACCGGATTTTTGCTGGGCACCCGGTTTGTTTTGGAACCGGCGGACGTGATTTACGTGATCCGGTCGCCCTTGCAAAAGTGGAACGATGCGATCTCTGGCTTGCTTCCAACGGTGCAGGCGGTTACGGCAGTGGATGCTTTGACAACCAACTGACGAGCGCGAACGATGGTGCGAAATATTCTTGTGGTTTGCGTCGGAAACATTTGCCGGTCACCGCTGGCTGAACGGCTGTTGCAAGGCCACGCGCCGCATCTGCGTGTAACCTCGGCGGGCATCGGGGCCTTGGTTGGCCATGGCGCGGATCAGACCGCGCTGGATATTGCCGCCGCACACGGCATTGCGCTGGACGGCCATGTTTCGCGCCAGTTCACGGCCGATCTGGGCCGCGCCGCAGACTTGATTTTGGTGATGGAGCCGGGCCATAAAGCCCAGATTGCGCGCGAAACGCCGCAGTTATCTGGCAAAACCATGCTTTTTGATCATTGGACTGGTGCTGTGGGCATTGCTGACCCATACAAACGGTCAGCCGAGTTTCACGAATTGGTTTACCAGAAAATCGAAGCCGCGGCGGCAGGCTGGATCAAAAAGCTTCCAAACGCAGGTGATGCATGAGTTCCGAGCCGTCAAACCCCTATGACGCCGATGAAATTGATCTGAAAAAGCTGTTCCTGTCGATCTGGAGCAGCCGCTATATGATCGGGCTTTGTGCGGCGGTGGGGCTGTTTATTGCGGTGTTCTACCTTGCCAATACGCCGCCGACTTATCAGGCCGACGCGCTGTTGCAGCTGGAAAAAAGCTCTGGCGGATTGGCCATGCCCAGTGGTCTGGCCGATTTCATGCAAGAAGACAGCCGGGCTGCGACGGAAATTGAAATCATCAGCTCGCGGTTGATTATCGCCCAAGTCGTTGCCGAACAGAACCTTGACTGGCAAATCGCCCCGGTTCTGGCGCCGTTGATCGGCAATGCGATGGCGCGGTATGATCTGCCGATCCCGGAGTTCGGCTTTTTGGCGGGATATGTGCGCAAAGGCGAGAATATCTCTGTTGATCTTATGGAAGTGCCGCCTGATCTGGTGGAAGAAACCCTTACTTTGACGTCGATGGGCGACGGGGCGTTTACGCTGACTTTCCCCGATGACAGCCAGCTTTCGGGCAAAGTCGGCGTGGTTGCCCAAGACGCCGCCCGCGGATTTGCGCTGAAACTGGGGGCCTTGAATGCCCCCGCCGGACGCCAGTTTACGCTTAAACATCTTAGTGAACGCAAAGCGATTGACGCAGTGCGCACGGCGCTAACGATCACCGAGCGTGGCCGCCAATCAGCCATCCTTGAGGCGCGGATCAAAAGCCTTGATAAGGCCAAAGCCGTGGCAATGCTGAACGCCATCGCCGAAGCCTATGTGCGCCAGAATATCGAACGCAGTTCTGCAGTGGCCGAAAGCAGCCTTGAATTTATCAACAAACAACTGCCCGAAGCGCAAACCACGCTGGAAGCCGCCGAAAAGGCGCTGAATGACTACCGCCAGCAACAGCAATCCGTCGATCTGACCTTCGAGACCGAAAACGTGCTGTCGCAAGTAACGCAGATTGAAACCGAACTGCGCGCCTCGCAAAGCAAGGAAGATGAAATCAAGCAGCGCTACAAGACCAGCCATCCGATTTATCAGCAGCTTTTGGCCCAGCGGACCCGGCTGAATGAGGATTTGGCCAAGTTGCGCAGTGAAGTTGAAACCCTGCCGGAAACCCAGAAGGAAGTGTTGAATCTGACACGGGATCTGGAACTGGCGCAGCAGATTTACACCGAACTTCTGACCCGCGCGCAAGAAGTGCGCGTTCTAAAGGCCAGCACCGTTGGCAATGTGCGCATTATTGACCGCGCCGAAGCCAGCATCGCGGCGGTGGCCCCTAAAACTCAGATCGTGCTGGCATTGGGTCTGATATTGGGGCTGCTGATGGGGGTTATGATTGCCCTGCTGCGTGGCTGGTTGCGCAAATCGGTGCAAGGCAGCGAAACCCTTGAGGCGATGGGCCTGTCGGTGTTTGCCACCATCAATCTGGCGATGGCCGGCAAAGCCAATCCGCGCAAAGGCAACGGCATTCTGGCGTTGACCGACCCCACCGATCTGGCGGTCGAAGGCTTGCGCAGTCTGCGCACCAGTCTGCAATTTGGCATGCTTGATGCGACGTCAAAGTCGTTGGCGATCACCTCAACAGCACCCGGGGCCGGTAAGTCGTTTACCTCGGTCAACCTTGCGGTGGTGACGGCGCAAGCGGGGCAAACGGTGTGTCTGATTGATGCCGACATGCGGCGTGGCCAGTTGCGCAAGTTCTTCGGCGTGCAAAAGAATGACATCGGCCTAAGCGAATATCTGGCGGGCGAAAAGACTTTGGACGAAGTGCTGCGCGCCACCAAAACGCCGGGACTGTCGTTTATCGGCACCGGGCGCTATCCGCCAAACCCGTCAGAGTTGTTGATGCGCAAACGGATGGCTGATCTGGTGACCGAACTGAATGCGCGGTTTGACATGACTTTGCTGGATTGCCCGCCGGTTCTGGCCGTGACGGATCCGGTGATTGTCGGCGGCAAGTCCGGCGGCGTTCTGGCGGTGGTGCGGTTCGATCAAACCCCTGTTGCCGAAGTGCAGGCCATGGTCAAAGCGCTGGAGTCGTCGGGGGTGAAACTGGTTGGCACCATCCTGAACGGGTTTGATCCGCGCAAAGCCAAGGCAGCGGGCACGGCGGGATACAATTACCGCTATGAATACAAAAGCCGCACGGACTGACCCAACACCGCCTAGGGTGCCGTCATCAGCTGCGCCACATCCAGCATCCGGTTGGAAAACCCCCATTCATTGTCATACCAGCCAAACACCCGCAGCATTCCGCCCGCTGTGACCCGGGTTTCGGGCAGCGCCATGACGATGCTTTCAGACCGCGCCCGCAAATCGGTGGACACCAGCGCTTGGGCTGTGGTGCCAATCACCCCGCCCGCCGCCACAAAAGCCGCGTTTACCGCCGCAACCGAAGCGGGGCGTTGCGTCATCACGCACAGATCAACCGCCGAGACGCTGGCCGTTGGCACCCGCACCGCCGATCCTTGCAGCCGCCCGGCAATGTCGGGCAACACGACATCCAGCAGCCGCTGCGCCGAGGTGGTGGTCGGCACCATCGACAGCGCCGCCGCCCGGCTGCGGGCAAAATCCGCCGCGGGCGCATCGACGGTGGGCTGGCTGCCGGTATAGCAGTGGATCGTGGTCATCGACCCGGTGATGATGCCAAAATTCTGGTGGATCAACCGCGCAACCGGGGCCAGCGCATTGGTCGTGCAAGACGCGTTTGAAACGATGGTCTGGCCGTGCAGCACCGCCTCGTTTGCGCCCAGCACCACCGTCACATCGGCAGCATCAGACGGCCCCGAGATCAGCACTTTCGCCGCCCCTGCGCGCAAGCCACGCGCCGCCACATCGCGCGTCCCGGCCCGCCCGGTGCATTCCAGCACCACCTCGACGCCGGACAGGTTCAACCCCGAAATGTCGGGTGTGCGATACAAGGGGATCGCTTGCCCGTTGATCACAAGATGCCCGTCTTTGACCGCGACATCACCCCGCCACGGGCCGTAGACAGAATCGAATTCGAACAGATAAGCGCACATCTGGGCGTCGGCGATATCATTGATACCAGCAATTGCAACTTCGGGGGCGGCGCCTTGCAGTGCTGCGCGCAGCACGGACCTGCCGATGCGGCCAAAGCCATTGATAAACACCTGCATCGCCGTCCCCTGTTTGTCACACCGTTGCTTGCGCGCCAGACAAATCACCTGAGGCGCGCGCGATCAATGCAAGTTTTGTATGCAGACAATGGCCGATGGCCCCCGCGTCAGGGCTGGCTGCCCCCGATTGCCAGCGTCACCCGGTCAGCCGCCGCGCGCACCAAAGCGCCAAAGCGGGCGGCGTCCGACAGGCCCATGCGAAACGCCGGACCCGATACCGAAACCCCTGCCACCGGTTCGCCATGCGCATTGAAAATCGGGGCCGCCACACAGCGCATGCCCGTCGCGCGTTCCTGATCGTCAATCGCATAGCCGCGCGCGCGGGTGCGGGCCAGATCGCGCAACAGGCTTTCCGGGGCGGTCAGCGACAGCGAGGTAAACCGTTGCAGGCCTTTGCGCGCCAAAATCCCCTGCACTTTGTCGTCGTGCAAATAGGCCAGCAGCGCCTTGCCAATGCCCGACACATGCATCGGGCCTTTGGTGCCCGGCGGAAAAAACGCGCGAATGGCTTCGTGGGTTTCAACCTGCGCCAAGAACAGCACCTCATCCCCGGCCTCGATGCCCAGATTTGACGTCTCTCCGGTGTCGCGCATCAACTGATCCATCGGTTGGCGGGCGCGCTCTACCACTTTGGTGCGGCGCAAGAACGCCGACCCCACCCGGAACGCGCCGCCGCCAATATGCCAAACCTGCCCCGGTTCTTCCAATTCGACCATGCCGCGCGCCTGCAAGGTGACCAGTGCGCGAAACACCGTGGCCACCGCCTGTTCGCTGCGCTGCGACAATTCGGTCAAAGTCAGGCCGGAACTGGCAGACAGCACCTCAAGCAAGCCCAAAGCCCGGTCCAACGCCTGCACGGTGTTTTGATCGGTCTTGTCGTTGAAGGATTTCGGGCGGCCCCGGCTGCGCGGTTGGTCTGACATGTTTTGGCGATCTTTCTGCGGTGTTTGCAGGGATGAAAAAGCGTAAACTTATGACTTATATGATGAATACCATCATCCACACCAAATGAAAAACAATTTCGAAAAAATTGTGCTGCGGTGATGAAGCGCCTAAAGTCAAGCAACTGTATGGAGATATGCCGATGTCCGCGCAAAACCCGGTCTTTATTCCCGGCCCAACCAATATCCCGGAATCGGTGCGCAAGGCTTGCGATATACCGACGATGGATCACCGGTCCCCCGCCTTTGCGCGGCTGTTCAAGCCTGCGGTGGCCGGAGTGCGCCGGGTGCTGCAAATGGATCAGGGCGAGGTGATCATTCTGCCATCCACCGGCACTGGCGGCTGGGAAGCGGCGATTTCCAACACGCTGTCGGCGGGCGATATTGTGTTGGCGGCCCGGTTTGGCATGTTCAGCCATCGCTGGATTGATATGTGTCAGCGCCACGGCCTGATCGTTGAAATCATTGAAACCCCTTGGGGTCAGGGCGCGCCGTTGGCCGCGATTGAGACCGCGTTGCGCGCCGACACCGCGCACAAAATCCGCGCCGTGCTGGCGACGCACAACGAAACCGCAACCGGCGTCAAATCGGATATCGCCGGCATCCGCCGCGCGTTGGACGCCGCCGGGCATCCGGCGTTGTTGTTGGTGGACGGCGTGTCGTCCATCGGGTCGATGCCGTTCAAGATGGCGGAATGGGGTGTTGATATCGCCGTGGCGGGCAGCCAGAAGGGCTTTATGCTGCCCGCCGGTCTGGCCATTCTGGGCATCAGCCCCAAGGCGATTGCGGCAATGGACACCGCCGGTCTGCCGCGCTGTTTCTTCGATTTCAAGGACATGTTGCGCAGTTATGCGGCGGGCGGCTTTCCCTATACCCCGCCGGTGGGTCTGATCGCGGGTCTGGCCCATGCGATTGATCTGCTGGAAGACGAAGGATTGGATGCGGTATATGCCCGCCATCACAGGCTGGCAGAAGGGGTGCGGCGCGCGATTGCGGCTTGGGGGCTTGCGCCCTGCGCGGTATCGCCCGATCTGTATTCTGATACCGTCACCGCGGTGATGGTGCCTTCGGGCTGCAATGGCACGGATCTGGTGCAACTGGCGGCCAGCAAATACGGCGTGGCGTTTGGCGTCGGCTTGGGCGAAGTGGCGGGCAAAGTGTTTCGCATCGGCCATCTGGGCATGCTAACCGATGTGATGATGCTGTCGGGGCTGGCTTGCGCCGAGATGTGCATGGCCGATCTGGGCTGGCCGGTGACATTGGGGGCAGGCGTCGCGGCAGCACAAGATTACTACCGTAGTTCAACATCTTAAGGGTTCGCAGATGTATATTCCCACTTATGCAGATGTCGAAGCCGCCCATGCCCGCATCGCGCCCCATATCCACCGCACCCCGGTCTTGACCTCCAGCTATCTGAACGCGCTGACCGGCGCCGAGTTGTTCTTCAAATGCGAGAACTTCCAGAAGGCGGCGGCGTTCAAGGCGCGGGGGGCGTCAAATGCGGTGTTCGGGCTGACCGATGCCCAAGCGTCCTTTGGCGTCGCCACCCATTCCAGTGGCAATCACGGATTGTGCCTTAGCTATGCCGCGGGGCGGCGGGGTATTCCTTGCACCGTGGTGATGCCGCGCACCGCACCCCAAGCCAAGAAAGACGCCGTCGCAGGATATGGCGGCCGCGTGGTGGAATGTGAGCCATCGACCACCAGCCGTGAAGCGGTGTTTGCAGCAGTGGTTGCAGGCAGCGGCGCCGATTTCGTGCATCCCTACAATGATCCGCGGGTGATCGCGGGTCAGGCCACCTGTTCGCGCGAGTTGAACGAACAAGTGCCGGGTCTGGATGCGGTCATCGCGCCGATTGGCGGCGGCGGCATGATCTCGGGCACCTGCCTGACGTTGTCGACGATCGCACCGGGGATCAGGATTTACGCGGCTGAACCCGAACAGGCCGATGACGCCTATCGCAGTTTCAAGGCCGGGCATATCATCGCCGATGACGCGCCGGTTACTGTGGCGGATGGGCTGAAAGTACCGCTGAAAGACCTGACCTGGCATTTTGTGAAAAACCACGTCACGGATATTCTGCGCACATCAGAACAAGAGATCATCGACGCCATGCGCCTGACTTGGGCGCGGATGAAAATCGTGATCGAGCCGTCTTGCGCTGTGCCTTTGGCCGCAATTTTGCGCAACCCCGACATCTTTCGTGGCCGTCGGGTGGGCGTTATCATCACCGGCGGCAACGTCGATCTGGACAAACTGCCCTGGTTATAGGGCGAAAGGAAACCCCCATGAATGCGCCCGTAAATTTCGCCGCCTATGAGGTTGGCTTTGACATTCCTGCCAAGCCCGGCATGGACGAGGCCGATATCCAGACCCCGTGCCTGATCCTTGATCTTGACGCATTAGAGCGCAATATCAAGAAGATGGGCGACTATGCAAAGGCGCGCGGCATGCGCCACCGGGTGCATGGCAAAATGCACAAATCGGTGGATGTAGCGTTGTTGCAGGAACGTCTGGGCGGGTCGGTCGGCGTGTGTTGCCAGAAAGTGTCCGAAGCCGAGGTGTTCGCGCGCGGCGGCATCAAGGACGTGCTGGTATCAAACCAAGTGCGCGAACCGGCGAAAATTGACCGGCTGGCACGGATGCCACACTTGGGCGCGCGGGTCATCTGCTGTGTTGATGATCTGGCCAATGTCGCCGATCTGTCGGCGGCGGCCATGCTGCATGGCACGCAGATCGAATGTTTGGTGGAAATTGACTGCGGTGCGGGGCGCTGCGGCGTAAATTCGACCCCCGCCGTGGTGGCTTTGGCCCAAGCGATTGATGCAGCCGACGGTCTGCGCTTTGCGGGTATTCAGGCCTATCAGGGGGCGATGCAGCATATGGACAAATACGACGACCGCAAAGCCAAGATCGAACTGGCAGTGGCGATGGTCAAAGACGCTGTTGATGCGTTGGCGGGCGTCGGGATTTCTTGCGATATCGTCGGCGGCGGCGGCACCGGCAGCTATTACTTTGAGGCGGCGTCGGGCGTTTATAACGAACTGCAATGCGGATCATACGCCTTTATGGACGCCGATTATGGCCGGATACTGGACCAGAACGGCCAACGCATTGATCAGGGTGAATGGGAAAACGCGCTGTTCATCCTGACAAGCGTGATGAGCCATACCAAGGCCGACAAGGCGATTGTTGATGCGGGCCTGAAAGTGCAATCGGTGGATTCGGGGTTGCCGGTGATTTATGGCCGCACCGATGTGAAATATCTAAAATGTTCCGATGAACATGGTGTGGTCGAAGATCTGGGCGGGGTGTTGAAAGTGAATGACAAGCTGCGCCTCGTGCCCGGCCACTGTGATCCGACCTGCAACGTGCATGACTGGTATGTCGGCCTGCGAGGCGGCAAGGTTGAAGTCGTCTGGCCGGTGTCGGCGCGTGGGCGGGCATATTGATCGGTGCCGGATTCGGGATGATATATCAAAAGGATAGACCGCAATGCTGATCCTTCCCGAAGCGTTGGTTGCCGAACTGGTATCACCGCAAGACGCGTTTTCCGCCATCGAAGCCTGTTTTGCGGCGATGGCGCGCGGCGATGCCTATAACTTTCCGGTCGTGCGTGAGGCGTTGGGCGAGGGCCGTCAGTATGGCTTCAAATCCGGGCTGAACCGCGTGGGCGGGCAGTTGGGCGTCAAGGCGGGCGGCTATTTTCCGGGCAATGCCGCTAAAGGATTGATCAACCACCAGTCTTCGGTGTTTTTGTTCGATCCGGATACGGGGCGTCCGGTGGCCATGGTGGGCGGCAATCTTTTGACCGCGCTGCGCACGGCGGCGGCGGCGGCGATTTCGATTGATCGGTTGGCGCGCCCCGACGCGCGGGTGCTGGGCATGCTGGGCGCGGGACATCAGGCGATGTTTCAACTGCGCGCGGTGGCGCGGGTGCGGCGGTTCGAACGGGTGGTTGGCTGGAACCTGCACCCCGAGATGTTGCCCAAACTGGCGGCAGTGGCAAACGAACTGGGCCTGCCGTTTGACGCGGTATCATTGGCCCAACTGGGCGCGCAGGCGGATGTGATTGTTACCATCACCTCGTCGCCCACCGCGTCCCTGAGGAACGTTGATGTGCGCCCCGGCACGCATCTGGCGTGCATGGGCACCGATACGGTTGGTAAACAAGAGGTGGAACCGGCCCTGTTGGCGCGGGCGTTGGTGTTCACCGACGAAGTGGCGCAATCGGTGAGCATTGGCGAGGCGCAGCATGCGGTGGCGGCAGGGCTGATTGCCCGCGATGCGGTGCAGCCCTTGGGCGACGTGATCATCGGGCGGCACCCGGGCCGGGTATCTGCGGATCAGATCACGGTGTTCGACGGCACGGGCGTGGGATTGCAGGATCTGGCAGTGGCGGCAATCGCCGTGTCCCGCGCACGCGAACGCGGCTTGGGCATAGACGTGGCGGTCTAGTATCGTCACGGTCCCCTGCAGGTAACAAAGACATCAATCATCTACCGGGCAGCATGGCCACGCAGTCAATTGATCGCCCAAACAATAACGCCCGCGACATGCGCGGGCGTATTGAAAACATCTGATGATGTTTGAAAGTCTTATTCTTCGATTGGCTCTTCGGTGCTGCCCGACGTGCCGCCAGCCACGGCTGCTACGGTCAGGCCGAGCAGAAGCAGGATCAGCAGGCCGCCGTTGCTGCTGCTGGACGGACCAACGGCAACCATAGGCTCTTCTTCAACGATGGGGGCCTCCATGCCGCCAGCGATTGCGTTGGTCGCGAACAACGCGGTTGTGGTCGCGATCAGAAACGAGGTGATTTTTTTCATGTCGAAAGACTCCGGTTAAAAGACAGGCTGGATCAACCTTACACGCTGGCAATTAAAAAGAAAAGCCTACTCGCGCTATAGTCAGCCACCAGCTGTGTCAAAAATAGCATAGCCGACGCCGGACGAAATCCACTGTTTTGATTTAACCACCGCCCCGCCTGCATCAATCCAGTATTCATTCTTGATAATCCCCGCATCGCTTTGGCAGGTTTCCAAAACATGATAGGCCACGGCAGGATCGTCTGCCGTCAAAACCGGGGTCACCACACAGTCATAGCTGCGGCGCACTGGCGTATCGAGACCGTTCAGAAAGGTGTTAACGCGGGGATGTGCGGGGGCGGCGTCTGACAGATCGGCCACCGATGGCACGTCCGCCGACATCAAATCCATGCCAAATCCCCGCGTTGATATCAGCAAGCCATCGCGCAACGCCACTTGCGCGCCGTCCGCTGCCATCCACAAAACAACATCGCCTTTGACCGCAAGCTGTTGAATTGGAAACTTTATACCGCGCGACACCAAAGTCATGGTGATCGAAGCGCTGTCTTTGGCAGGCTTGGCTATGATCGGTGATGTGCCGCCCCCCACCCGCGACATCGCGGCTTTTGCCAAAGGCACTGCGGCGCAACCGGTCAGCAGCCCAACAGCGATCAGGCCAAGCCCCGCCAGCAAACAACGCCCGTGGTTCATTTCCAAAACCGCCCCCATTTGGCATCAAGATCGCCGGTATGATACTCGCGCACGGTTTCATAAAGCCGGCCATCTACCGCCAGACGCGCGCCGCCATCCCGCAGAATTGGCTGGATGGTGTTTTTATATTTCTTGCGCGTTTGTTTGCCCAAAGCCCAGGCATAGGGAATTTCAATCCGGATGCCTTTATCAAAAGACCCCTCGCCAAACTGATCAAACGGCACATCGGTCAGCGTGGCATAGGCACCAATTTTCCAACCATTTGCGAATTGACGGTCAATCGACAGAGTCGCACCAACGTCGCCTGCCAAGTAGCGGCCAACGTCCACTTGGGCCTGAAAGCCGTTTTTGAAGGCGTAATAGCCCGACACATGCCCGGTGACGGTGCCGTAATCCTGAAACCCCAAAAGTTGGTCGAAATTGCGCTGTTTGACATAGTTCACTTCAACGCCCAGCGCGTAGGGCTTGTCCACTTGCTTCCACAGCAGTTCTGCCGAAACGCCGCCGAACATCCGTTCGAGATAACCCACCGTGACCCGGCTATAAAGATCAGGCGCGGGTTTGGTATACCAGGCAAGGGTCAGATTTTCGAGCGCCGGATCGCCTTCGCGGTCATATATGGCGGAATCACTGCGCACATGCTGCAAAGGCGAGGACGAAACGCGGGTTGACTGATCCAGATTGCCTGCAAATTTCTTGGTGACCGACCCCGACAAGACCAGACCCGGCACGATGTCATAGCGCAAGTTTGCCCGCACACCGACATCAATGCGCAACGGATTGTCCGGTGCAAAAAGCGCGGTGCGCACGTAAGGCGCAAGGCCCCAGTCAAATTTCGGATAAAGCCCCTTGCCCATCACCGCGCCATCCGGCTGCGCCCCGGCCACGGTTACGATTTGGGCACGGGCCAGCATTTCGGCGTCTTGGTTGGCCGAAAATTCCAGCTCTTCCAGATCAGACCGGCGCAGCACCACTTTGGACAGCGCAAGGCCGTCAGATACGGGGACAATTTCAAATGTCTCAACCCCGGCAGGCAGCACCGCAGCCATGGCGCGCGATGTGCGGCCAATCGCTTGGGGGGCGTTGTCGATCCGGATGTTGCGTATGCGCAATTGCGCGCCGCTTGCGGTCATCGCGAAAGATTCGACGATGATGCCATCCTTAGCCAGCAGCTTTTGCAACCTGTCCCGGGTTTTGGTGACAGACCCCGCTTCAAATACCGTATCATCCGACCAGCCAGCACTGCCCGGACGGTTCTTGATTGGCAGCGGCCCTGCCCCCAGTTGCCCGCCAGCCGGGCTGCGCTTGGGGTCCAGAATGATTTGGGCGGAAACACCAATCTCTGATCCGTAAAGCGAATAAAGGCCAACCCGCAATACTTCGGCCACCTGATATTCAAAGCCATAGTTGAACGGGCTGCTGCGATCGAATGTTTGGCGAAAACCGGCTTCGGTGGCATAGATATCGGACGAATATTCGGCCTTGAAGCCCAGCTTTTTGGTGATCTGCCATTCCACCCCGGCAAAGGGTGCGACATCGCCTTTGAACCATTCGCCCAAGCGCGGCCGGCCGCCCAAGCCAACCTCGGCGACGGGTCTTGGGCCAAACGGCGCACCGATGGACCCATAGCTGCCAAGCCGCCCCCAGCCCAATCCGGCTGTTACCTTGACCGTGCTGCCGATGGATTTGGTGGCGACAAGATATTCACCCGCCATCAGGCCGGTGCCGATGATGTCTTGAATCCCCACCGACACGGCGGGCAAATAGTCAGTTTCCTTGATAAGTTGATAGCGCAGGTCAAAACTGCGGTCGAAGTTGGTTTCCAAGGGCGACGGAATCACATCGTCCCATTTGCGAAACGAGGTATACCGAAAGCTGCCGGACAAGCGGGGTGTGACCTGAAATGTCAGCGTTGTGCGGCCAATCGGGCCAAAGCCCGATCTTGTTACCGAAAACGCGCCGTCGGGCTGCGTTTCGCCGCTGGGCATATCGATCAACCCGGTGACGCCGGAAAACGCCAGCGTCGGCTTCATTTCGGCAACGGCCATCGGTGCCGCGGTGCTTGCCAGAACGCCTGCCACCACACCCCAAAATACGTTTCGTAGTGCCGTCATGCCCACAAACCCTTGCAACGCGAAGCCACTGCAGCACATCGCCTAGTCAATTCATAAGACACACAGGCCGCCAACACCACATGCCGTATGGCGTTTATCTGTGGGTATCGACAGAATTCCGCTTATTGTATGCGTTCGCCCGGCGCCAGCGTCCGACGCGGCGGATCGGGCAGCCGCAGGTCTGCAGGTGGCAAAAGCTGCTGATCAGAGCCATGCCAGACATGATCGACGATCTCGCTGTTGGGCTGATAGCCGGTTGGGGCGTCGATCAGGGTTTTGCGGATAAGGTCCATATCATTGCAGTCGCAGGCGCGCAGCAACGCATTCAGAATGACGGCCAGATCGTCCGGACTTTTGAAAATCTCGGTGGCGGTCATGATGCGCGGATGCGCTGTGGCAAGCGGATTGTCCCCGATCAGCAATTCTTCAAACAGCTTTTCGCCCGGGCGCAGTTTTGTAAAGACGATGCCAATTTCACCGGTTTCAACGGCAACAAGCTGTTTATCAGCAAACAACACCGGTTTCAGCCCATGCAAGCGCGCCATCCGTGCTGCCAGATCGGCGATGCGCACCGGCTCTCCCATATCCAGCACAAAAACGTCGCCACCTTGCGCCATGGATCCGGCCTGAATCACCAGTTGTGCAGCTTCGGGGATGGTCATGAAAAAGCGGGTGATGTCGGGATGGGTCACCGTGATCGGGCCGCCTGCCTCAATCTGGCGCGAAAACAACGGGATCACCGACCCGGACGAGCCAAGCACGTTGCCGAACCGCACCATGGATATCACGGTGGTGCAATTGCTTTTGGACTGCGCCATCGACTGACACACCATTTCGGCCAGCCGCTTGGACGCACCCATGATATTGGTGGGACGCACGGCTTTGTCGGTGGAAATCATCGTAAAGGACCGCACCCCGGTTGCAATCGCCGCTTCGAGGACAGTTTTGGTGCCAAAGACGTTGTTCAGGATGCCTTCGATCACGTTTTGCTCGACCAAAGGCACGTGTTTGAACGCGGCAGCGTGATAAACGGTCTGCACTTCGAACAAGCGCATGGTGCTTTCCACCCGGGTGGCGGTTTGAACAGATCCCAGAACCGGCACGATCTGCACCGCCAGTTTGGCCGTCTGCTTTGTTGCCTGCAATTCCTGCTCGATCGCGTAAAGCGCCAGCTCTGACAGCTCAAACAGCACAATCCGGCGGGGGGCCAGTCGCAATATCTGGCGGCACAGTTCGGCCCCGATCGACCCGCCTGCCCCCGTGACCATCACCACTTTGCCCGTGATATTGGCGGCCAAAAGGTCTGGCTTTGGATCAATCGGATCGCGGCCCAGCAGGTCTTCGATGCCAATTTCGTTCAACTCATCAATCCGCGCCTTGCCCGACGTCATGTCATCCAACCCCGGGATCGTCCGCAGATGCACCGGATACTTTTCCAGCGATTTCAGAATTTCACTGCGTCGCAGCTTGGTGGCGGACGGAATTGCCAACAACACCGCGCGCACGCCGTTTGACTCGATCAGGGTCTGGATGTCCTCAACCGGATAGACCCGCAAGCCGTTGACAAGCATGCCTTGTTCCTGAGGATCATCGTCGAAGAACGCAACCGGCAGATAATCAGACCCCTGCCGCAGCACTTGCAGCAATTGCCGCCCTGCCATCCCCGCGCCATAGATAACGACGGGTTGCTTGCGCCGGTTCAGACTGTTGGCCACCCATTCGCGAAAGCCAAATCGAACGCCGGCGACGGTCAGAAACACCAAAACCGTATAGAAAATCGGCACCGACCGCGGGATCGGCAGACCGGCGACAAGCGCCACCAGCCCCAAAGCCATACCAGACAGTGCGGCCCCCAGCCCGATTGCGGCCAACGCCCGGCTGGCGATATAGCGGATCACGGCAAGGTAAAATCCCAGCCTGATGAAAAGAAAGATTGTAAACGGTGCGACGATTACCAACGCGGTCCAGGATTTGATATCGCTGGCAAAAGCAAAGCTGTCCAACCGCAGCCACATCGCCACCACAAAGGATGCCGCCAGCAGGCAAAGATCGACAGACACTTGGACGGCGCGCTTTCGGCTGCGGCTAAGACCAAGCATGCGAAGCATATAAGGCTTCATCTTAACATCCTAAATTCACAGGTTTCACTAACTGACACACACCGACGCTTCGCGCTATGCGTGTGTTAGCATGAACAACGCGCAATGAACATATTTGTTCCAGCAATTATCAATTGCACCCGGATTTTCAGCAAAATTGCGCGCATCAGGGATTTTGATGCCTGCCTGCCCCAGAACTCAGGGCAAATGCCCGCAAGTGTCGGGTGCGGAAATATCTGGCGCGCGGTGGTCTTAAGCGGGGTTAACCACTTTGCCCTAGGCTGGTTTATCAAATGCGGTGGTTTCGCCGCGCCCAGATAAATTCAAGCGAGGATGCCGGATGAACAAAGCAATCACCGAAGGTTTGGTTTTGATGCCACCGCCGTTTTCGGCTGGCCTGACCTTGTGGTCGCGCGAAGATGGCAGGCCGGGTGAAGGGTCTTATGATGCGCAGGCCAATGCGGCCTTTGTGCCGTCCGATCAGGATTTCGCCGGATGTCTGGAATTGCAAAAGACCCAGTCGGTGCAAAAATTGCGGTGTTTTCAGCAAATTCCGATCCAGCCGGGGCTGTATTTGCGGGTCAGCGCGCGTGTCAAGGCGATCAGCGGCGCGTTGCCATCGGTGCGCATCGCGGGGTGGGCGGGCAATGGATCGGGTGCCAATGTCACCTCGGCGGTGCAGCAATCGGCGGCGGTGGCGCTGACCAGCTATGGCACTGTGATCACCGTCAGCGCCATCATCGGGTCGGGCAACCGCCAAGGCGTGAACATGGTCTGGGGCACCGCCCCCGCCTATGGCCATTTCGGGCTTGATCTGACCGGGGCCACCGGCGGCGTTGTGCGGATCGATGATATCACCATCGAGGACGTAACGTCGGTGTTTCACAACGACATGTTCGACTGGCTGGATGTGCGCGATTATGGTGCCATCGGCGACGGTGTAACCGATGACCGGCCCGCCTTTGATGCGGCTGACACGGCAGCGGCGGGGCGCACGGTGGTGGTCTCGCCGGGCAATTATTTTCTGGCATCCCACATGACCTTTGAAAACCCGGTCAAGTTTGAGGGCACCATCACGATGCCCGATCAGCAACGTCTTGCCTGCACCCGCAATTTCAACCTTGATACCTATGCCGCCGCATTTGGCACCGAACTGATGGGGTTCAAAAAGGCGTTGCAGGCGTTGTTTTACTTTACCGATCACGTGGCACTGGATCTGAACGGCCGCCGGGTGGAATTGACCGAGCCGATTGACGTGGCCGCGCTGACCGGCCTGACCAGTTTCAGCCAACGCAGGCTGTTGTCGCATGGCCAGTTGACGGTAACACCGGGTGCGGCGTGGACGACGCAAACTGTCAGTGCCGTTGCCACATATTCCACCGCGCAACCGTCAACGCTGACCGGCGTGGCCAATATATCCAGCATTCCGGTGGGCGCGCGGGTCAGTGGCAGTGGCGTGGGCCGTGAGGTTTATGTCACCTCCAAAAATATAGCTGCCGCAACGATTGAGCTAAGCCTGCCGTTGGTGGCCACCGGAACGCGGACATTCACCTTTGATCGCTACCGTTATATGCTTGATTTCGCGGGCTTTAGCGATCTATCCAAGTTTGAAATCACCAGCATCGAATTTCTGTGCGGTGGCAATGCCAGCGGCATCAATCTGGCCCAGCAGGGCAGCGCATTCTTGGTGACCGATTGCGTGATCAACCGCCCCAAAGACCGCGCGGTCACGTCAAGTGGGCGCGGCTGTCAGGACCTGCATCTGGACAACTGTCAGTTTATCTCGAACGAACAAGGATTTCGCGCGCAAGACCGCACCACGCTGGTCTTTAATGCCAATTCGAACGACATCAAAATCCGCAACAACCGCGCGGTGCGTTTTGCGCATTTTGGTATCGTGGCCGGGTCGGGCAGCATCTTTGTCGGCAACCACTTTTTTGGTGGTGACGAGGAAACCAATGGCGTGCGCCGCGCCGGATTGGTGCTGACCCTGCCCAATTCAAAAACCTATATCACCGGCAATTACATCGACAATTGCTTTGTGGAATTGTCGAATGAACATGACGACCGCCCCGAATACAGTTCGGAATTTTCCTTTGGCGGCCTGACAATGACCGGCAATGTGTTTACCGCCCAAGATACCGGACCATGGTTTCGCTGGATCGTGATAACACCGCGCGGGCCAGGGCATTTCGTGTCGGGGCTGGCGGTGACCAGCAACGTGTTTCGTACCCGCAACGGCGATATTGACCGGGTCGAGATGGTGGATACCACCCATGCCACGCTGGCCTTCAACTCGTTTCGCAACGTGACGTTCGAGGCGAATACGTTCAACGGCGTTGTGCAGCCCACGGCCAGCCCGGTCATGGTGGAACACACCCAAAACACCGTCGCCGATACTTGGGTGATTGATGCTTCGGCGTATTTGCCGTTTGGCGCGCGGGCTCGCAATGTGATGGGCTTGGTGTCCGAGGGGCCAGTCAGCAACGCAAGCAACGTCAACCAATACATCATGCCCTATGTTTTGGTCGAACAGGGTCTGAATCAGGCGTTTGTGCATGTCAAATGGCAATCGCCTGTCAAAGGCCGCGTGCAGGCGACCATTCGCTGCGACAATCCGGTGTAACGCCGCGGGCCGCGCATGTTGGTGCCCAAGTTTTGGCGCAATGCAACAGGGGCGGAAGCGACCGCGAATCACTGCGCCAATCCGCTGGGTGATTCCTTTTGCCGCCCCCGTCTGACGCGCGGGGGCGGATAAATTGCCGGTTGTTTGCAGATAAAGTCTGCACAACCGTCCCGTCTTGCGGGGCAGTCTGCGATCTAGCCGTGCTTTAATGCCGACCGCCGTGATGACGGCAAAACAGAATTTTCGGTTTCTTTACTAAAGTTACACCCCGCGCTGTCAATTAATTTACATAATAATTATGTGTTAAAAATAAGTTGATATGAAATTTACATTTCCTGTATGCTCTTTGCATCACCTTCTTTGCGTGCCCTTGCGCAAACCCCTTATGGGCGGCTCTACTGCCGTCCTTGGGGAAATGGAGGAGCTAACATGGCAGTTCAAAAGCAAATGACAGGCGTATATCCGGCATCGAAAGAGTTTGTTGCGACGGCGCATGCCAATGCTGAAACCTATGCGGCCCTTTATGCAGACTCGGTGGCCAACCCGGATGCATTCTGGGGCCGTGAGGGCCAGCGGATTGACTGGATCACCCCCTATACCCAAGTCAAAAACACCGATTTCACCTTTGGTCAGGTCAGCATCAAATGGTTCGAGGACGGTGTGCTGAACGTTGCCGCCAACTGTATCGACCGCCACCTTGCCACCCGCGGCGATCAAACCGCGATCATCTTTGAACCCGATGATCCCAAATCCGCCGCCCAGCACATTAGCTATAAAACCCTGTCAGACAAAGTGAATCGCTTTGCCAATGTCTTGTTGGCCAACGGCGTGGTGCGCGGCGACCGGGTGGTGATCTACATGCCGATGATCCCCGAAGCCGCCTATGCCATGCTGGCCTGTGCGCGCATCGGTGCAATCCATTCGATTGTGTTTGCAGGGTTTTCCCCCGATGCCTTGGCCAACCGGATCAATGATTGTGCGGCCAAACTGGTAATCACCGCCGATACCGCCCCGCGCGGCGGCAAGCGCACCGCGTTGAAATCCAACACCGATGCCGCCCTTTTGCATTGCTCGGACAAGGTCTTGTGTCTGGTGGTCAAACACACCGGCGAGCAAATTCACTGGACCGACGGGCGCGATATCGACGTGTTGGCGCAAATGGCCGCCGCTTCGCCGGTTTGCCCGCCCGCAGCAATGAATGCCGAAGATCCGCTGTTTATCTTGTATACATCCGGGTCCACCGGCAAGCCCAAGGGCGTGGTGCATACATCGGGCGGCTATCTGGTTTATGCCGCGATGACGCATCAATACACTTTTGATTATCACGACGGCGACGTGTTCTGGTGCACCGCCGATGTCGGCTGGGTCACCGGGCATAGCTATATCATCTACGGTCCTTTGGCCAATGGTGCGACGACGGTGATGTTCGAAGGGGTGCCAACATACCCCGACGCCGGGCGGTTCTGGGAAGTAATTGCCAAGCATAAGGTCAATCAGTTCTACACGGCCCCCACCGCCATTCGAGCGTTGATGGCGATGGGCCCCGAGTGGGTGGAAAAGCACGATCTTTCCAGCCTTAAATTGTTGGGATCGGTCGGAGAGCCGATCAACCCCGAAGCGTGGAATTGGTATAATATTCATGTCGGAAAGGGCAAATGCCCGATCGTGGATACGTTCTGGCAGACCGAAACCGGCGGGCATATGATCACGCCGCTGCCGGGTGCGATTGCGGCCAAGCCCGGATCGGCGACCAAGCCGTTCTTTGGCGTGGTGCCAGTGGTGCTGGATGCCGCGTCGGGGGTGGTTCAGGCCGACATCGCCGCCGAAGGGGTTTTGTGCATCGCTGACAGTTGGCCGGGCCAGATGCGCACGCTTTGGGGCGATCATCAGCGCTTTCAAGAGGCGTATTTTCAGCAGTACAAAGGTTATTACTTTACCGGGGACGGATGTCGGCGCGACGCCGATGGCGATTACTGGATCACCGGGCGGGTGGATGACGTGATCAACGTCTCGGGCCACCGCATGGGCACCGCCGAAGTGGAATCCGCGCTGGTTGCCCACCCTGCCGTGGCCGAGGCTGCGGTGGTGGGCTATCCGCACGAAATCAAGGGACAAGGCATCTATGCCTATGTCACTCTGATGCAGTCGGAAGCGCCGTCTGACGCGCTGCGTAAAGATCTGATCAAATGGGTGCGCACCGAAATCGGCCCCTTTGCCAGCCCGGATCTGATCCAATGGGCGCCCGGCCTGCCGAAAACCCGGTCCGGCAAGATCATGCGCCGCATCTTGCGCAAAATCGCCGAAAACGACTGTGCCAGTTTGGGCGATATCTCGACTTTGGCCGATCCATCGGTGGTGGAACAGCTGATTGAAAACCGGATGAACACGGCCTGACTTTGGGTCAGACCATGAACATCGCGGACGACAAGACCGCACGCGGCGGTCACACATAAACCCGGCAAAAGCCGGACTAAGGGAGGGTTACCAATGGCATCTGCCGCAGACGCATCCACACGATCAAGACCCATGACGGGCGAGGAAAAGAAGGTTATTCTTGCCTCGTCCGCGGGCACGATTTTTGAATGGTATGATTTTTATCTGTTCGGCAGCCTTGCCGCCATCATCGGGGCGCAGTTCTTTGCGCCCTTCCCCGAAGCCACCCGCAACGTGTTTGCGCTGTTGGCTTTTGCCGCCGGTTTCATCGTGCGCCCGTTTGGTGCTTTGGTGTTCGGATCGTTGGGCGATCTGATCGGGCGGAAATATACCTTCCTGATGACCATTCTGATCATGGGCTTTTCCACCTTCTTTGTGGGCCTGCTGCCCAGCTATCAAAGCTGGGGGATTGCGGCCCCGATCATTCTGATCGGCCTGCGGATGTTGCAGGGCTTGGCATTGGGTGGCGAATACGGTGGGGCTGCGATCTATGTGGCCGAACATGCGCCCGCCAATCAGCGCGGCTATTTCACCGCATTCATCCAGACGACGGCCACGCTGGGGCTTTTGTTGTCGCTGGTGGTGATCATCTCGGTGCAAGGTTACGTCAACGGCGCCTATCCTGACCAACCCGCCCTTGATGCGGTCGGGGCTGCGGTGATGAACGCCGACGGCACACCACAGATGATGAAGGCCTTCAACGCCTGGGGCTGGCGCATTCCGTTCCTGGGGTCGATCATCCTGCTGGGCATTTCGCTGTATATCCGGTTGCAGATGAACGAATCCCCCGCCTTCAAAAAGATGAAGGAAGAGGGTGCCGGTTCCAAAGCACCGCTGCGCGAAGCGTTCGGCAACTGGAAAAACGGCAAGATCGCCTTGATCGCGCTGTTTGGTCTGACCGCAGGGCAAGCCGTGGTTTGGTATTCGGGCCAGTTTTATGCGCTGTTCTTCATGCAAAACGTGATCAAGGTCGACAGCTTTACCGCCAACGTGATGGTGGCATGGTCGCTGATCCTTGGCACCGGTGGATTTCTGTTCTTTGGCGCATTGTCAGACCGCATCGGCCGCAAGCCGATCATTCTGGCGGGCTGCCTGATTGCCGCGGTCACCTATCTGCCAGTGTTCAACTTTTTGACGCAAACCGCCAACCCCGCCCTTTATGCGGCACATCAGACACCGGTGACGGTAACGGCTGTGGAAGAAAACTGCTCGTTCCAGTTCAACCCGACCAACACTGTCACATTCTCGAACTCGTGCGATATTGCCAAAGCCTTGCTGGCGCGGACTTCGGTGAACTACACAACCACCTTTGATCCGGCGGCAACGTTGGCGCAGGTCAAAGTGGGCGAAACCGTGGTGGCGGCCTATGACGGCAACGCCAACAAAGCTGATATCGCCGCTGCAAAAACCGCGCTTGGTGACGTGACCAAGAGCATGGATGCCGCTGCATTGACCACCCTGTCGGGCGCGGAACTGGCGATCAAAGCCGCAAAAACTGCCGCTGGCAAAGCCGAGGCAGCGCTGAAAACTGCCGCCGAAGGCACCGACGAGGCAGCCAAAACAGCGGCACAAACGGCGCTTGATACGGCGAACGCCGGGGTTGCAACTGCTCAGGCAGCGCTGGATGCCGCGCGTGCGGCGTCACCGGCCGATGTCATGGCAAGCTATGATGCAGCAGCGGCAACACTTGCCGGGGCCAACGGCGTCAAGGGTGCGTTCGAGAAAGGCGTGAACGATGCGCTGAAGGCGGCAGGCTATCCGCTGGTTGCCAAAGACAACACCACCGTTGTGGTGGCGCAAAACTTTGTCGACATCTTTACCGCTCAAAAGCTGACGATTATCGCGACGCTGACCTATCTGATCATCCTTGTGACGATGGTTTACGGCCCGATTGCGGCGATGCTGGTGGAATTGTTCCCAACCCGGATCCGCTATTCCGGCCTGTCATTGCCTTACCATATCGGCAACGGCTGGTTCGGGGGGCTGATGCCCGCGACGGCCTTCGCGATTTCGGCCCAGACCGGTAACATCTATGCAGGTCTGTGGTATGCCATCGTGATTGCACTGATGACGGTGGTGATCGGTCTTTTGTTCGTGCCGGGCAACACGCATAAGAAAGACATCTTTGCCGACGACGCAAAGTAAGGCTTTCCCACAAAAACAAGCGGGCCGGGATCATTCCCGGCCCGTTTGCCTGTCAGCGGCCAAAGCGCTGATACAGCGTCCATAGGCCCAGAATAACCGCCAGAATGATTGCGTTCGACACGACCCCCACCGCCACGATCTGCCAAAGCGGCTGGGTCAGCACGGGCAGCATTGTTGACGGAATGATCACCGCCACAAACACCACCCCCGCCGCCAAGGGCACCCAAACCCCGGTGGTGGCTTGGGTGCGCAGCATGGTGATGACCAAGGCCACCATCAGACCAATGCGAAACGGGTCCGCCAGTTGCTGCAAGATCAGGTTTGATAAATCCATTGCGGCGTTTCCTTATGTCAGGTCTGGGGTCAGGTCGATGATCAGGTCTGGGGTCAACTTTGGGGCGGGTCAGCATCGTCCGAGAACACATCGGCGCTGTATTTCACCGCCGTCAGATACAGCCCTTGGGCCGGGCAAACTGGCCCGCAGGCGGTGCGGTTGCGGGCGTCCAACGCGGCCTTGACGTCGTCTGGCTGCCAAACCCCTGCCCCCACACGTTCCAAAGTGCCAACAATAGAGCGCACCTGATTGTGCAAAAAGCTGCGCGCCCGCAGCGCAAAGCGGTATTCGACGCCACAGGTATAGGGATGCTGGGTGATGGTAATCTCGTCCAGCCTTTTGACCGGCGATTTCGCCTGACAGATGCTGGACCGGAAGGTGGTGAAATCATGCGCGCCCACCAGATGCGCCGCGGCCTCACGCATGGCCGTCAGATGCAGGGGCGACACCACCTGCCAGACCAGTCCGGCATCATGGGTCACTGGTGCACGACGTGCCACCAGCCGAAACAGATAGCGCCGCTCAAGCGCCGAAAACCGGGCGTGAAACTCATCCGCCACCCGCCGCGCTGCCAAAATCACCACCGGGGCGGGCCGCATATGCCAGTTCAGCGCTTGGGCCAGCGTGAACGGATCCCAATCCTTGTCCAGATCAAACGTCGCCACCTGACCGGTCGCATGCACGCCGGTATCGGTGCGCCCCGCGCCGTTGATGGTATGCGCCCCCGGTTGCAGCCGCGCCAAAGCCGCCTCGACAGTGCCTTGCACCGAAGGCTGACCGCCAGATTGGCGTTGCCAGCCGTGAAACGGCGCGCCGTGGTATTCGATCAAAACTGCATATCTGGGCATGGCTTTGGGTAGCGAATGCCGCCCGCCCTGTCCATGCCCCCTACCAATGATCGCGCGCTGTTCTTATGTTGGTGCCAACACAAGGGATGATCCCACGGCATGGCCAGTATCACCGACGGGATTTCCCGCCAGATCGACAACGCAGTTGCCACCTTGTCGGGGGCGTTTTTTGAACCGGTGGTGCGTGTTGGCGTCACCGGTCTGTCGCGCGCGGGCAAGACGGTGTTTATCACGGCGTTGGTGGCCAATCTGTTGGACCGCGCCCGCATGCCGCAACTGTCGGCCCATGCGCAAGGCCGGATCGAGGCGGTGCATCTGCAACCGCAGCCTGATCTGACGCTGCCACGCTTTGCCTTTGAAGATCACATGGCGGCGCTGACCAATGATACGCCGCACTGGCCGCAATCAACCCGGGCGCTGTCAGAGTTGCGGCTGTCGTTCCGGGTGCGCCCGGCGGGCTTTTTCGGGGCCTTCGCCGGGCCGCGGCATGTGCATGTCGATATTGTGGACTATCCGGGCGAATGGCTGCTTGATCTGGCGCTGCTGGATAAATCCTATGCTGAATGGTCCGAAGCCACGCTGGACCGTATCGCCAAACGCCCCGAAGCCGCCGGTTTCATGGCCACCACCCGCGCCGAGGATGGCGCGCTGCGGCTGGACGAGACCCGCGCCATCGCCTTGGCGCAGTCGTTCACCGCTTATCTGACGGCGGCGCGCGCGGCGGGCTGGTCTGATTGCACGCCGGGACGGTTCTTGTTGCCCGGCGATCTGGCCGGATCGCCGGTGCTTACCTTTGCACCCTTGCCCAAACCCGAAGGCCCTGCCCGCAACAGCCTGTGGCGCGAGATGGAGCGGCGCTATAACGGCTATGTTGCCCGCGTGGTCAAACCGTTCTTTCGCGATCATTTTGCCAAACTGGACCGCCAGATCGTTTTGGTCGATGTGTTGGGGGCCATCCACGCAGGCCCGCAAGCGTTTGAGGATTTACGCCGCACAATGGCCGATGTGCTGGCGGCGTTCAAACCGGGGCGCAATGGCTGGCTGACCGGAATCCTGGGCGGCAAGCGCATCGAGAAAATCCTGTTTGCCGCCACCAAAGCCGACCATTTGCACCACAGCCAACACGCGGCCTTGACGGCCATCATCCAAGCCATGTTGCGTGAGGCCAAATCCCGCGCCGATTTCGCCGGAGCGCGCACGATGGCGATGTCGATGGCCGCCCTGCGTTGCACGGTGGAAGAAACCATAACCCGAGATGGCGAGATGCTGAATGCGGTGCGTGGACGGCTGTTGGACACCGGAAAACAGGCGGCGATGTATCCGGGGCAATTGCCCGGCGATCCGGCCAAACTTTTGTCGCCCGCCCGGGCCGGGGCCACGGCCTGGCTGGACGCTGATTTCGGCGTGATGGGCTTTGCCCCGGCCCGGCTGACGGGTGCGGCGGCGGGGGGATTGCCGCATATCCGGCTGGACCGCGCCGCCGAATTTCTGATCGGAGACCGGATATGACCCGGCATCTGGCAGGTGAGGCGGCACCACCCCGCGCGCCCGCACCGTTTGTGATCGACTATGAAGGCGACGCCGCCGATCCCTTTGCCGCCGCCGATCTGCCCGATGCCACCGGCGCGGGGGCCGTGCAAATCGCCGCCCGGCTGGCGGCAAAACCGGGCACCGCGTTTGGACGTCTGGCATTTTGGGTGTTCAGCAGCCTGTTTACCTTGATTTTGGGTGCAGCCGCTTGGCGTTTTGTCACCGGATTGTTCAGCGCCAATGTCTATCTGGGTTGGCTCGCGTTTGGCCTGACCGTGCTGGCCCTGCTGATCATCACGGTCCTGACCTTGCGCGAAATTGCCGCCTTTGCCCGCATGGCCCGGCTGGACCGGCTGCGCACGGCGGCCGCAGCCGCGCAGGCCAGCGCCGATCTGACAGCCGCCCGCCGCGCTGTCGATGACATCGCAAGCCTTTACGCCAACCGCCCCGATGCGGCCTGGGGCCTGTCGCGGCTGGCCGAAACCCGGGCCGGGATTTTTGACGCCGACGCGCTGCTGGCGCTGGCCGAAACCGAAGTGATCGGCCCACTTGATCGCGCGGCCTTGCTGCAGATCGAGGCCGCCGCCCGGCAGGTGGCCATCGTCACCGCCTTTGTGCCGATGGCCTTGGCGGATGTGGCAACCGTGCTTTATTCCAACCTCAAACTGATCCGCCGCCTGTCAGAAATCTATGGCGGGCGGTCTGGCACCATCGGCAGTTTTCGCCTTCTGCGCCGGGTGTTTGCCGCCGTTTTGGGGGCGGGCGCGGTGGCTTTGGCCGATGACCTTTTGGGGTCGGTCGCGTCGGGTGGCATATTGGCCAAAGTCTCGCGGCGCTTTGGCGAGGGCGTGGTGAACGGCGCGCTGACCGCCCGCGTCGGCATCGCCGCAATGGAACTGTCGCGCCCGCTGGCCTTTACGGCTTTGAAAAAGCCCGGCACCAGCGCCACCACCAGCCGCGCTTTGGCGGGGGTGTTCGGCAAAGCAGCCGCGCAATCCGAACCCAACCCCTAAAACCTGTCTGAAATTGCGATTCGTCTTGGTCCAGATACTTCAGGCGAGGGCGGCAACTTTTACGACCATTGCCGGGGGGGTGTGGCCTTACCCCCCGCGCCCCGTATCAGACGCACGCGGCGCTAAATCCCCACCACCAACCGGTCCACCAAGGCCGCCAGCATCGCGCGGCACCGCGCCAGTTGCTCGGCAGTCACATATTCGTCCGGCTTATGCCCTTGCGCCATCGACCCCGGCCCGCAGATCACTGTCGGAATGCCCAGCCGCGCGTCAAACAACCCGCCTTCGGTGCCAAAGGCCACTTTGATAGTGCCATTCGCCCCGGTCAGCGATTTGACGAAATTCACCACCGCCGCATCCGATGGCGTGCCAAGACCCGGATAATCCCACAACCGGTCCACCGCAATCGCGGCTTCGGGGAAATCCTGCAACATTGGAGCGACAATCGCCGCCGCTGCCGCCGTCAACTCGGCAATCAACGCAGCCGTATCTTCGCCCGCCAATGACCTGATTTCAAAATCCATCACCGCCCGGTTGGGCACGATGTTCACTTGCACCCCGCCCTGCAGTTTTCCGATATGCAAGGTGGTGTAGGGCACGTCGTAATCCCCATCGCGCAAGCCGGACTGCGCCACCCGCGCCTGCACCGCCCGCACCGCGTTGACGAAATCCACCGCCAGATGCAGCGCGTTCAGCGCCATCGGGGCCAGCGCCGAATGGCCTTCGCGGCCCGTGCAGGTTGCCCGCAGCGCGATCTTGCCTTTGTGCCCGGTGGCCACTTGCATACCCGTCGGCTCACCCACGATGCACATCCGCGGGCGTACAGGGGCCAGCGCCAACATGTCGATCAAACTGCCCACCCCCATGCAGCCGATCTCTTCGTCATACGAAAGCGCCAGATGCAGTGGCACTTGCAGCGGGCGCTTGGCTGCGTCCAGCATCGCGGCGATGGCGCAGGCGACAAAGCCCTTCATATCGGCGGCCCCCCGCCCGTAAAGCCGCCCGTCCCGCTCGGTGACCGTAAAAGGCGGGCAACTCCACGCCTGCCCCTCCACCGGCACCACGTCCGTGTGGCCCGACAACATCACGCCCCCCTGCCCTTCCGGCCCGACAGTGGCATAAAGATTGGCCTTGCCGCCCGCCGCATCCGGGATCAGCACCGCCGCCACCCCCGCCTGCGCCAGCACGCCCTGCACATACAGCATCAGCGCCATGTTCGGCTTGGCGCTGACCGTATCAAACCCCATCAATGCCTCGAATATCGCCCGCGCCTGCATGCCGCCTCTCCCTTGATTGCCGCAAATCTAGCGCCTTCGCCACACACCTGAAAGCCCCCGCCTTGCGCGCCTTCCCATTCCCGCGCCAGAATGCCAGAGTTGCCCGATACCGCCCCGCCTCCGGGTGGCCACGAAAAGGACCACCCCGCCATGCGCCTGCAAACCCGCCTCGCCGCCGCCCTCGTTCTGGCGCTTTGCCTGCCCGCCATGGCCGAGGAAAACAAGGCCCCCAACGTCAACACCGCCGCCCCAGGCTCCAAAGGCAGCGTCGCGCAAATGGCGCTGGCACATGATCTTTACACCCTTGGGCTGGCCCGCAAAGACGCAATGACCGTGCTGGCCGCCGCCAAACTGGCCGCCGAAATCGAGGTGAAGCCGGTCGAGCAGAAAAAAGCCACCAGCGGCACGGCGCTGGCCGGGCAAGAAAACGGCGCCGCTGCCCCGCCCGATGCCGCCGCCATGATGGAAACGGCGCGCGCCCTCGCCGCCGAAGACGAAGGCCTTGCCGATCTGATCGAGAACACCGTTCTGGAGGCCTCGCGTGCCCGCCGCAGCGGTGCCAACGCCACGCTTTCACACCTCGCGGCGGGCCAGACCGACACCTGGGAAGTACCGTTTTACGCCGACAGCTCCTCCGAGATCGCGGTTCTGGGCGACGGCGACGCCAATCTTGATGTGCTGGTGGCCGACGAGCACGGCAACACCATCTGCTTTGATGTCAGTTGGTCCGACAAAGCCTTTTGCGATTTCGTGCCCGCCTGGAACGGCTATTTCACCGTGACCGTCCAGAACAACGGCACGCGGCGCAACAGCTATTTCCTGCTGACCAACTAGCCCCTCTCTGCTTGCCCAACCAGACCCCCCCAAAGAAAGGCCCCCCCGATGTCCCTGATCGCCGACCTTCTCGAACAACCCGCAGTCCTGTCACCCGCCTCGCGCTACACGGTGCTGAACGGCTATCTCTACCTCGCGGGCGGCGCTTTGCTGCTGGTCTGGCCCGGTGTCGCGCAAACCGTGTTCATGGAACGCGCCTTCGTCGGCGACGAGGCCGCCCTGTTCCGCGTGATCGGCATGGCGCTGGCCATCATCGGCTGGTTTTACGTGTTCGGCGGCCGCACCGGCGCGCGGCAGATCGTGGCGGCCTCGGTGATCGACCGGCTAACGCTGGTGCCGCTGGTGCTGTTGCCGCTGGCGCTGATGGGGGTGTTTCCGAAGGTGCTGCTGCCCTTCGGCCTGATTGATCCCGCCCTTGGCATCGGGGCATGGCTGCTGCTGACCAAAGGCAAGTGAGAAATTGCTGCGCAGCATTGGCAAAAATGCTGCGCAGCAATCATTCTATATCAACGCCTTACTCCTGACTGCGCAACACCTGCGCGGGCCGCGCCGCCATCGGCCGCCAGGCAAACACCAGCCCCGCCAGCAGCGTGGCCAGCACCCCGCCCAGCACGATCCCCAGCGCCGAGAGCGGCTCGAAGGCGTAATCCGCCTCCATCACAAACCGCAAAACCCCCCAGCCCGCCAAGGCACCGGCAAGCGTTGCCACCACGCCCGCCGCCGCCCCCATCATTGCGGCGCGCAGGGCAAAACTGGCCAATATCCGCCCCCGCGAGGCCCCCAGCGTCCGCAGCACCGCCGCCTCATAGACCCGCGCCGGCACCCCCGCCGCCGCCGCCCCGATCAGCACCACCACTCCTGTCAGCAGCGTCGCCGACGCGGCCCATGTGGTGGCCGAGGCAATCGCCGTCAGCGCCTCGGTCACCCGCCCGATGGCCGCTTTCACCCCGATGGCGGTGATATTCGGATAGGCTTTCGACAGGTCGCGCAACAGCCCCGCCTCCGCCGCCTCATCAGCATAAACCGTGGCGATGAACGTATGGGGGGCAGCCTCAAGCGCGCCCGGATTCATCGTCATCACAAAACCCATCCCGGCATTCGAGAAATCCACCTGCCGGAAACTGGTGATCACAGCCTCGATATCGCGGCCCAGAATGTTCACCGTCACCGTATCGCCAAGGCTCAACCCGATCTCTTCCGCCTCCTCTGCCGCAAAGGATATCTGCGCCGGGCCGGTGTAATCCGCAGGCCACCATGCCCCCGCCGTCACCGTGGCCCCCTCGGGCGTGGCGGCATAGGTGATGCCCCGGTCGCCGCGCACCACCCAGTGATCACCCGCCACCTCGCGCGCATCGCGCCCGTTGATTTTTGTGATCACACCGCGCAGCATCGGCGCGGATTCCACCCGGCTGACCCCCGGATTATCCGCCAGCGCCGCGCGAAACCCCTCGATCTGATCATTCTGGATATCGACGAAGAAATACGACGGCGCCCGCGCGGGCAAATCGCGTTCTATCGAAGCCCGCAGATTGGCGTCGATCTGCCCCACCGCCGCCAGCACCGAAAGCCCCAGGCCCAGCGCCAGCACCACCTGCATCGTCTCGGCCCGCGGCGCGCCTACGGCGGCAAAGGCCAGCCGCCATGCCACCCGCCCCCGCACCAGCCGCGATGCCGCAAGCCGCCGCGCCAGCCGCGCCAACCCCCAGCCCGCAACCGCCAGAACCGCCAGCGCAGCCGCCAATCCCCCTGCCATGCCCAGCGCCAACTGCCATGCGCCCGAAAACACCACCGCCCCGCCGATCAGGGCAGCCGCCACCACGCCAAGGCTGATGAAATGCCGTGGATGCACCCCGCCACGCCCCAACCCGCCCCGATAAAGTGCCGCCGCCCGCACCCGCTCGCTGCGCGCCAAAGGCCACAGCGCGAACAACAGCGCGGTCAGCAACCCGTAGATGCCGCTTTCAATAACCGGGCGCGGATAAAGCGAAACCTGCGCCGGAAACGGCAAAGCCGCCTCGATCAGCCCCGAAAACAGCAACGGCAAGCCCACACCCAAGGCCAGCCCCAACCCGACGCCAAGCCCCGAAAGCACCAGTATCTGCAACAAATACGCCCGGAAGATCAGCCGCCCTTCCGCCCCCAAGACCTTCAGCGTGGCAATGGTCGCAAGCTTGCGGTCAAGGTAGGCGCGCACCGCCGCCGCCACCCCAACCCCGCCCACCGTCAACCCCGCCAGCCCCACCAGCACCAGAAACGCGCCGATCCGCTCCACGAACCGCTCCACCCCCGGTGCCGCCTGCCGCCGGTCGCTCCACCGCAGGCCCGCACCCCGAAACTGCCGCTCGGCCTCGGCCTCCAGCACCGCCAGATCCGCCCCCGCAGGCAACATCAGCCGGTAGGAACTGTCAAACAGCGTGCCCTCCCCCAGCAACCCCGAACCGGCCAGATCAACGGTGCGCACAATCGTGCGCGGTGCCAGCGCAAATCCCCCCGTCGCCGAATCCGGCTCGCGCGCAAGCAGCCCGCCCAGCCGAAACGCCTGCACCCCCAGCGTAAAGCGCCCGCCAATCACCAAACCCATCTGCGCCGCCAGAACCGGGTCCATCACCGCCCCCGGCACCCCATCCACCGGAGCAAAAGC
>JANPLZ010000034.1:0-32998 GCA_031422555.1 Cypionkella sp.
GGCCCTGGCCGAAGATTACGCCGGGCGCACCCAGATGGTTGTGGTGACAGAACGGCTGGCACAAGTGATCCGCCGTGAATTGTCGGCCCCCGTGTCGGCCATCCCCGACGGCGCGCTGATCACCCGCTTTGACGGATCGCCGGTTGATATCGCCGTGCCGGTGGCGTTTGCAAGTTCGGTTATCCAATAACACGCGGGCCTTGGGCCTTTCCTAGGACACGCGAACAGATTATGGGGGTGCGATGAGCGCCCCCATTTTCCATACCCCCGATGACGATGGCCCAGATCTGGGTCTGCCCGAAACCGCCGCCTATCTGGCTGGCCGCGCCGTGGTGCGCCTGAAACCCAAAGCCGAGGCGCGCGCCATCCGGCATGGGTTTCCGTGGATTTACGCGGATGAGCTGGTCACCGACAGGCGCACCCAAGGGCTTGCGCCCGGGGCACTTGCGGTGCTGGAAGACGATCTGCGCCGCCCTTTGGGTGTGGTGACGGTCAACACCAAATCCAAGATCATCGCCCGGATGCTGGACCGTGATCCGAACACGGTGATTGATCGCGCGTGGTTTGCCGCCCGGCTGACCCGGGCGCAAGATATGCGCAAGCGGCTTTATGACGCGCCCTATTACCGGCTGGTGCATGCCGAAGCCGATGGTCTGCCCGGTGTGGTGATTGACCTTTTTGGCGACGTCGCCGTGGTGCAGCCCAATGCGGCCTGGGCCGAGGCGCATCTTGACGCGCTGGTGGCGGCGCTGACGGATGTCACCGGGTGCCATGTTGTGGTGAAAAACGCCATGGGGCGGTCGCGGGTGCTGGAAGGCCTGTCCGAAGAAACCGTGGTCTTGGCGGGTGCGGTCACCGCTCCGGTGCCGGTGTTGATGAACGGGGCCACCTATCTGGCCGATGTGACGGGCGGGCAAAAGACCGGGTTGTTCTTTGACCAACGCCCCAACCACGCCTTTACCGCGCGACTGGCACGTGGCGCGCGGGTGCTGGATATGTTCAGCCATGTCGGCGGCTTTGCTTTGGCGGCACTGGCGGGCGGGGCGCAATCCGCGCTGGCGGTGGATTCTTCGGCCCCGGCGCTGGGGTTGGCGACCGCCGGGGCAAAAGCGTCAGGCTTTGCCGACCGCTTTGCCACCCGCCAAGGCGATGCGTTTGACGTCTTGGAAAAACTGGGGGCCGAGGCCGCGCAGTTTGATCTGGTGATCTGCGACCCACCCGCCTTTGCCCCGGCCAAACCGGCGCTGGAGGCGGGACTTCGCGCCTATGAACGGCTGGCCCGGCTGGCGGCCCCTTTGGTGGCACCCGGCGGCTATCTGGTGTTGTGTTCGTGCAGCCATGCTGCGGATTTGTCGGTGTTTCGCAACGCCTGTGCGCGCGGTATCGGCCGGGGCGGGCGGCGCGCGCAACTGATCCACACCGGATTTGCCGGGCCGGACCATCCGATGTTGCTGCAACTGGCGGAATCGGCCTATCTGAAGGCGCTGTTTTTCCGGCTGGATGGCTGACCCTGCCATGAAGGCGGTGCTGGACGCCTGTGTTTTGTATCCGACCGTGCTGCGCGAGATTTTGTTGGGGGTGGCGGCACTGGGTTTGTATGAGCCGCTGTGGTCAGAGCGGATCTTGCGCGAATGGGTGCGCGCCACGGCCAAGCTGGGGCCGCTGGCCCTACTGCAAGCCGAGGCCGAGGCGGCCAGCTTGCGCGCGCGTTTCCCACGCGGCGGTATCCGCGAAAACCGCGACATCGAAGCGCGGTTGCTGTTGCCCGACCCCAACGATCTGCATGTGTTGGCGGTGGCCATCGCGGGCCACGCCGATTGCATCGTGACGTTCAACGCGGTCGATTTTCCACGTCATGTGCTGGCGGCGGACGGCATTGAACGGCGCGATCCCGATGGGTTGTTGTGGGAATTATGGTCGCATCATCCCGATCAGGTGGGTGCTGTGGTGCGCGGCGTTCATGCCACGGCCCAAGCGATGGCGGGGGTGGATATCGCACTGAAATCCTTGATGAAGCGCGCGCAATTGCCGAAACTTGCCAAGGCGATGGCGGGGTAAAGTGAAGTTGGTTTCTTTGCTTTGTAAGATTTGCCCCAAGCAAATCTGACCGCCCCCGAACCGCACCCGAACCGCCCCCTGAAGGGCCCCGTCGGTTCGGGCGCAATCAGAGTTGCCCCCAGCGCGCCGCCATCTGTTCAATCGCGGCAATGCGGTCGTCGGTTTTGGGATGGCTTAACAGCCACGCGGGCGTGCCGGCCCCGGCCGATCCGGTCAGCGCGGACAGTTTGCGAAACAGCGATACCTGTGGCCCGGTGCCAATGCCCGCCTTGACCAGCAACGCAGCCGCATAGGCATCGGCCTCAAATTCATCGCGGCGCGACAGCCGCGCCATCAACACCCCCGAAATCATCCGCGCGATCCACACCCCCAAAATCGGGATAAAGCGGTTCAACAACGCCGACAGCATCATGAACACCGCATTTTGTCCGGTAAAATCAATCATCCGCCGCCGTGTATGCCCCAGCGCCACATGGCCCAATTCATGCGCGATCACCGAGGCCAGCTCTTCGGCAGACACTTCGCCACGGGCTTTGCGGTTCAAAAATCCGCGGGTCAGAAAAATCCGGCCATCTGGTGCTGCCAACCCGTTGACTGCGTCAATTTCAAAGACATTGACCTTGATCTGCGGCACATCCAGTGCCGCTGCCATCTGGTCAGCCAGGCGGATGATCGACGGATCGGTCAGCGGTTGGCTTTGCCGGTCCAGCATCTGTTTGGTGCGCCACACCGAAAAGCGCATCATCAGATAGGCATACGCCACGGCCAGCAAGATGGGGGTGAATTTCAACATACCCCTGATATGGCCCCAAACGGCGCGGATGCAAGCCGGGCCGTGGCGCGTCGTATCACCGCAATTCCCGGATGCCGCGCGACAAGCCGTCCAGCGTCATCGGCACCATTGTCTGCACGATGGATTTTACCAGACCGATCGACTGGGTATAGCCCCAATGCGCCTGCTGCACCGGGTTGATCCACAGATGATGCGGCCACTGTGCGCAGGCTCTTTGCAGCCAAACCTGCCCTGCCTCGGGGTTCCAATGTTCAGACGCGCCGCCGGGTTGCAAGATTTCATAGGGGCTCATACTGGCGTCGCCGACAAAAATGCATTTGTAATCCGCACCATAGCTGCGCAATACCTCGGCGGTGGGGGTTTGCGCGTCCCAGCGGCGGGCATTGTCACGCCACACGCCCTCATAAAGGCAGTTGTGAAAGTAAAACGGCACCAGATGCTTGAATTCGGCACGCGCGGCGCTGAACAATTCCTCCATCACTTTGACATAAGGGTCCATCGAGCCGCCAATATCGAGAAACAACAAGACTTTGACCGCATTGCGCCGTTCGGGTCGGGTTTGCACATCCAGCCAGCCTTGTTCGGCAGTGGCGCGGATGGTGCCGTCCAGATCCAGCTCGTCCGCCGCCCCACTGCGCGCCCACTGCCGCAAGCGGCGCAGCGCCACTTTGATGTTGCGGGTGCCCAACTCGACCGTGTCATCCAAATTGCGAAATTCGCGCTTGTCCCAGACTTTGACGGCGCGTTGGTGGCGGCTTTGATCCTGACCGATCCGCACGCCTTCGGGGTTAAAGCCGTAGGCCCCGAAAGGCGAGGTGCCCGCAGTGCCAATCCATTTGTTACCCCCCTGATGGCGGCCCTGCTGTTCGGCCAACCGGTCACGCAGCCGCTGCATCAGCGCGTCAAAGCCGCCGGATGCGGCAATTTCGGCGCGTTCTTGTTCGGTAAAAAGCCGCTCTGCCAGCTTTTCCAGCCAGTCGCGCGGCAAATCAACCGCCCTCAGCACCTGATCCGGGGTGACCGCCTCAAGCCCTTGAAAACTGGCGGCAAAGGCGCGGTCAAAACGGTCAAGGTGACGTTCGTCCTTGACCATGCAAGTGCGGGCCAGATGGTAAAACCCGGTGACGTCATACCGGACGATGCCCGCCGCCATAGCTTCTAGAAAGGCCAGATATTCGCGCAGCGATACCGGCACACCCACGCCGCGCAAATTTTCAAAAAACCGCAAAAACATCGGCTTGGCCTACAGGATGCGTTCCAGAAATATCGTCAGAAACAGCCCGATCAGGGTGAACAAGATGCCAAACCCCGCCGCGTATTGCAGCGCATCAAGTTTGCGCCCGCCACGCCGCAGCGCAATCGACGCGCCCAGAACCACGCCAAACAGAAATCCGCCAATTACGATCACAAGGCTTGCCCTTTGCCGCTGCAGGCAGCGGAAGTTGCCGCGCCTTGGTGTTTATCCGCGTTGCCCGCGCGCGCCCAATGCCGCGATTTCCGACATGCGTGCGCGCACTTGCGGCTCTGCGCCAAAGCCATAGCGCGCCCAAGCCAGACTGTCGAGCCGCAGCGCCTCGGCCTGCGACGCTTGGCCCGCATTCTGCAGCGCTTCGGCCTTGATCAGCATCAACGTGGCCAACAAAGCGGCATTTTCCGCCGATCTGACCACCGGGATGGCACGGTCGGCAAAGGCAATCGCCTGATCGTTTTGCCCCGATGACAGCGCAATCGCCGCAAGTTGCATATCGACATGGGCGGCATTCACCGCCGCACCCGGAATGGCGCGGTAGATTTTGGCAGCCGATGCAAAGGCTTGCACCGCGGCGTCGGGTTGGCTGGCGGTCAGCGCGCGGCCCTTGGCATAGAAACTGAAGGCAAGTCGGCTGTCGCGCCACCCCTGCGCCATCGCAATCGACAGCATCCGGTCGGCAGATTTCGCCCGCGCGCCCGCACCCACCCGTGGCCCGAACGCGCCTTCAACCGCCGCCACCCAAGAGCGTGGCGCTATTTGCAACCTTTGCCCCGCCCCACCTTCGCCGCCGGGGTTCAACCGGGCCAACATGGCGGGCAGGGTTTTGGCGGCCTCGGCCTCGTTCATGCCATTGCGCATCTCGGGCGCGTAATGCAGCCGTAGCATCAGCATGTCAAAGCTGGTCAGCACTGTGTTGAAATTGTCGTCGTTGAACACGGAATTTGGCAGATGATAGAGATCATTCAGCGGCCCGATGGATTGCGCCAATTCCTCGTGCAGACAGTCGCGCACTTCTTGCGGGCTGGTGTCGGACGGGATGAAAATGGCGACGTGATCGCGCGATGTCATCGTGGTCCAATCGACATCGGCCGAATTGCGTTTGGCCTTGTATTCGGCAAAGGACTGCACGCGCGGCACAACGAAGCAGGCGGCCATCGGCACCACGCGCTGCATTTGGGCGCGGGGTTGAAAATCTATCGTGATCGCCGGGTTTTCGCCCGGTTCGGCCCTGCGGATATCCAGGCCCGCCTCGGCGCGAAAGCGTTGCAGCAAGGCGGTCAGTTCGGCCGGGGCAGAGGTTGGCACATCGCCCACAAATGCCACAGTGATGGTGCCGTCAAAGCGCGAAAATGATGGCACGGCCCGACCGCTTTCCATGCGGAATTCCAGATCCAGAAAATCGCGGGCGATGTCGCGGTTTGATTTGGTGAAATTGGCAGAGGTGCTGGTGCTGAACGCCTGCATCGCGGGTAAGGAGGCCGCCGCCGTGGCATCTTGCGCATAGCTTTTGGTGACTTCGGCCTGCGGCGCGGCTGTGCAGGCGGTCAGCCCGGCAAGGGCAATCAATGGCAATAGGCGCATGGCTTGGCAGCTCTTTACATGTGCAGGGGTAGGGGCCCCCTTGAGGTGAGAAATGCACCGCAATTTCCCCCTGCATGATCCGGGATCAGATCCCCCAGAACCGGTGCCCCCGCACCGGGTCTGGGGGTATTTTCTGACCCGGGACTTGCCGAGTTCACTTGCCGCACCAGCAACCGATCCGCGCCCATGTCCACCAAAGCAGTCTGGCAGTCATGGCCGCAGGTCCGGCCCGATTTCAGCACGCAAAGCACGCGTCCCACCGCGTCTTTACCGCCTGAAAGTTCACCTTTGATCGCAGCAGGTTCCGGCGCGCCACAACGGCACGCCTGCGGGTAACAATCTGGTTTGCAAGGTAATCTGGCAAAGTGTTGCCAGCCGCCCTGCAAGGCCGCCCCGCGCCGCACCCCCCCGCAGAAGGGGGGCGTGGCACCAAAGCTGCACCCGATTGTTCGCCCTGAAACCCGATGAACCAAACGCTTGCTCTTGGCGGTCAGACAACAGGGGATCAGTGTCAGGATATTGGCGCGCCTGTGTCAATCTTTGGATTTTTGCGCCCAATCCACAAATCTACCCATGGATGGTTTCCAAAGCCGGAACGCCAGATTTTCCATTCTGGATACACGGAATATTTCATTATATTTCATAAATTACCAAACTTGTGATCCTATTATGGCAAGACTATGGCCAAACCTAGGCAATCACGTCCGATTCGGGAAAAAGGCCTAGCGGCCAGCCCGGTTCAAAAACGCCAGCCGTTCAAACAACTGCACGTCCTGCTCGTTCTTCAACAGCGCCCCGTGCAGGCGTGGCAGCGCCGATTTTGCATCGCGGCGCAAATCTTCGGGGGTCAGATCTTCGGCCAGCAGCAGTTTCAGCCAATCCAGCACTTCCGAGGTTGACGGCTTTTTGCGCAGTCCGGGGGTGTCGCGAATTTCAAAAAACTGGGTAAGGGCTGCGGTCAGCAAAGCCGGTTTGATATCCGGGAAATGCACCTGCACGATTGACGCCAAAACATCGGCGTCGGGAAAGCGGATGTAGTGAAAGAAACACCGCCGCAAAAACGCATCGGGCAATTCTTTTTCATTGTTCGAGGTGATGATCACGACCGGGCGCTGCCGGGCGACGATGGTTTCATTGGTTTCGTAGACGTGAAATTCCATCCGGTCCAGTTCCTGCAACAGATCGTTGGGAAATTCGATGTCGGCCTTGTCGATTTCATCTATCAGCAGCACCACGCGGGCCGGGGCATCGAACGCCGTCCACAGCTTGCCACGCCGGATATAGTTTTTGACGTCTTGCACCCGCGCATCGCCCAACTGACTGTCGCGCAACCGGCTGACGGCATCATATTCGTAAAGGCCCTGTTGCGCCTTGGTAGTCGATTTAACATGCCATTCAATCAGCGGCATGTCCAAGGCAAGCGCCACCTGACGGGCCAGTTCGGTTTTGCCGGTCCCCGGCTCGCCCTTGACCAAAAGGGGGCGTTGCAAGGTGACGGCAGCGTTTACCGCGATTTGCAAATCATCGGCGACTATATAACGGCTGGTCGAGGCGAATTTCATAAACATTCCAAGGTTGTGCGGTTGCGTCGGATCAAGCCTAACGTTCCTTGAAATTTGTCGCAACCGCTAGTGACAAGCGCGCGCAGTTCGGCTACATGCCGCATCATGCAGGAGCGCGCCATCATAAATGCCCACCCGCTGAAGCGCCCCTTGAACCTGGAGAGTGCTGGAATGAAAGTCGAAACCTTCCTGCCGGAAGATTATCGCCCCGCCGAAACCGAACCTTTCATGAATGATCGGCAGTTGGAATATTTCCGCCGCAAACTGATCGTGTGGAAGCAGGAACTGTTGGATCAATCGGCCGAAACCATCGACAATCTGCAAGAATCGGGTCGCTCGGTGCCGGATATTGCCGATCGTGCATCCGAAGAAACCGACCGGGCGCTGGAGTTGCGCACGCGCGACCGCCAACGCAAGCTGGTGTCGAAAATCGACGCCGCCCTGCGGCGGATTGATCAGGCCGAATTTGGCTATTGCGAAATGACCGGAGAGCCGATCAGCCTGAAACGGCTTGACGCCCGCCCGATTGCCACCATGACGCTGGAAGCGCAGGAAAAGCATGAGCGGCGTGAAAAAGTGCACCGCGACGATTAAACGCCCGCGCGGGCCTTGCGCCACGCAGTAGATCAAGATCACATCACCGCCGGGCCGCAGGGTTCGGCGGTTTGTATTTGGGGGACCCCGTCGATGATTAAAGATCGCCAGATCACGGTGATCGGCGCGGGTATCGCGGGGCTTGCGGTGGCGCGGGCGCTGGCGCTGAAGGGGGCAATGGTCACCGTGCTGGAACAGGCGGGCGCGATTGCCGAGGTTGGCGCGGGGCTGCAAGTGTCGCCCAATGGTGCGGTTGTGTTGCGGTCATTGGGTCTGGATGATACGTTAGCCGAGGTCTCCTTGCGGGCGCTGGCGGTGGAATTGCGCCATGGGGCCAGCGGCGGGCTGGTGACGCGGCTGGATATGGCGCGACTGCGGCCCGATCAAAGCTATGGCTTTGTCCACCGCGCGGATTTGATTGGTATTCTGGCCCAAGGGGCACTGGCGGCGGGGGTGGTGGTGAAAACCGCCCAAACTGTTGCCGGCATTGATCTGACCGGCGCGAAGCCGCATCTGACACTGGCCAACGGTGCGGTGATGACGCCCGATATTCTGATCGGCGCGGACGGCATTCAGTCTAAAACCCGCAGTGCGCTGAACGGCATGACCGCGCCCTATTTCACCAATCAGGTGGCGTGGCGGGCGTTGATCCCGGGCGTGCCCGCCGATCCGGGCGTGGCCGAAGTGCATATGGGCAAAGGCCGCCATCTGGTCAGCTATCCGTTGCGGGGCGGCACTTTGCGCAACATCGTCGCGGTCGAGGAACGCCATGGCTGGGCCGCCGAGGGCTGGTCGCATGCCGATGATCCGGCCCATCTGCGCGCGGCCTTTGCAGGTTTCGGCCCCCGCGTGCGGGGCTGGCTGGCGCAAGTGCAAACGCCGTATCTCTGGGGGCTGTTTCGGCATGATGTGGCCAAAGTCTGGGGCCGGGCGCTGCCCTCAGGTGCTGTGGCGCTGCTGGGCGACGCCGCCCATCCCAGCCTGCCGTTTTTAGCGCAAGGGGCGTCGATGGGGTTGGAGGACGCCTTTGTGCTGGCCGATCTGTTGGCGCGGTTGCCCGCGGATCAGGCGTTGGCGGCCTACCTAGCCCGGCGCGCGCCGCGCTGTGCGCGCATCGTGGCGGCGGCAAGTGCCAATGCGCGCAACTATCATCTGTCCGGCCCGCGCCGCGTGGTGGCACATGCGGCCTTGCGTATGGCAGGGGCATTGGCGCCCAATCTGGCGCTGCGCCGCTTTGACTGGCTTTATGATCACGACGTCACCAAACCCTGAGGCGCGTCGTTTCATTTTGGTCTGAATACGCGCCGCGCAGCGACTGTTTGTCCGCCAGCGGTTGCGCCAGCAATCACGCGTCCAGATCGACCCAGACCGGCACATGGTCTGACGGTTTGTCGCCCGCCCGCACCGCCTTGTCGATCTGGCAATCGCGCAGCAGATCGGCGGCTTGCGGCGACAACAGCAGATGATCTATGCGGATGCCGTTGTTACGCTCCCAAGCGCCCTGTTGATAATCCCAGAACGAATAGTGTCCGGGCTGATCGTTGCGGGCGCGGAACGCGTCGGTCAGGCCCAACGCGCACAGCCGCCGGTAGGCCTCACGCGATTGCGGCAGATAAAGCGCGTCATCGGTCCAGGACTCGGGCTTGGCGGCGTCCATCGCTTGGGGGATGACGTTGTAATCTCCGCAACAGACCAGCGGTTCCTCATCGGCCAAAAGCGCGGTCACCCGCGCCTGCATCCGCGCCATCCATGCCAGTTTATAGTCATATTTCGGCCCCGGTGCCGGGTTGCCGTTGGGCAGATACAACCCGCACACCCGCACGGCGCGCAGGCCTTGCACGGTGGCCTCGATCCAACGCGATTGCAGATCATCGGCATCGCCCGGCAGACCGCGCACCACATCTTGCAGCGGCAGTTTTGACAAGATTGCCACGCCGTTAAAGCCTTTTTGCCCATGGGTTTCAACGCGGTAGCCCATGGATTCAAATATCTCGCGCGGAAAGCCTTCGTCCACCGATTTGATTTCCTGCAGGCAGGTCACATCGGGCTGCGCACTGGCCAACCACGCGGGCAGGGCGTCGATGCGGGCTTTGATGCCGTTGATGTTAAAGGTGGCGATTTTCATGGGGCACACTCCGGTCTGAGCCGGTTCTAAGCCGCCCGCCTGTGCAACTCAAGGCTTACGCGCTTTGCTGCCAATCCACATCGACGGCGGCGGCGGCCAGCCAAAGACTATCCAGCGCGTCAATCTCGGCGGGGTCAAAGCGGTGCAATTCTTCCCAATAGCGCCCTGATGCCACCGTATATCCCAACTCTGCCTCGCGCGCCAAAGCGGTGGCTGCCCCAACCGGGCAAAAGGCAAGCGGCAGGCTTTGCGCGGCGCGGCCCCGATGGACGCGCGGAAAGATCAGCCGCGACGGGCCGGTTGACAGGTTGACCATCGCACAGCCTTGCATCGCCGCCAGTATCATCAGCCGCGCCGATTTGGCCTCAAGACTGCGCAAGGTGATATCGGGGCGCAAAGGGTCGGGCGAGCCTGTGCCATAAAAATGCGTCTTGCCCGCCGCCGGATAGTGCATGTCACAGCCAAACGCCGCGATCACCGATGGCCGCTGCGCCTGCAGCGCCCAATAGGCGGCGGTAAAGGCCATGGTAGCCCCTGCATAGACAAAGCCACCCAAGGCGTTCTGCGCAGGCACAAAATCGGTTTCGGTCACAATGGTCTGGCCCACACCCGCCACCGGGCGGCGGTTTTCAGGAAAATCCCACGGGTGGATCATCACATCCCAGTCGGGCCGGATGCTCCATGCGTTGTTGATCGCCATCACGCCATCAAAGCCCTTGCGCGACCACCCCTGCGCTTCGACGGCCATCGGGGCTGACCCCAGCATCAACAAACAGCTCATCCGGTGTCTCCTTCATCACGAAGGGCAAATAGGACCATCTTCGGCAAAGGCCAGCGTCAAAGCGTGGCTATTGGCCGCGCCTGTGGGGCAAAGCGGCGCAGTCAGACCGAAAAGCTGGTGCCACAACCACACGAACTGCTGGCGTTGGGATTTTCGATCACAAAGCGCGCGCCGATCAATTCGGCACTGAAATCAATCACCGCATTGGCCAGAAACGGCAGCGATACCGCATCGACCAACACGCGCTGGCCAGATTTTTCCAACACCAGATCATCCGATGCCGCCTGATCTTCTAGCCGGATGTCATATTGAAACCCCGAGCAGCCACCGCCTTCGACGGCCACGCGCAACGCCTTGGATGTGCCGGTCATTTCGGCAATTTCGGCCAGCCGGGCAAACGCGCGGTCAGTCACCCGCGGTGGCAGGTCTTGGGGCGGCAAGTCGGAAGGGGGCAGGATCAAATCCATGGCATTTGGCCTATTCATCGGGCGGCATATGTTGAATATAGGATGGAACAGGCCCCTGAACAAGAACGGCGATCCCCATGCTTGCACTTTACGCCTGTCAGCCCGATCAGTCGCGCGGACGGTTGCACACCGAACGGATGTCATCGTTCCGATCGCCGTTTCAGCGCGACCGCGACCGCATCATCCATTCCTCGGCGTTTCGGCGGCTAAAGCACAAGACCCAGGTTTTCGTTGAACATGAAGGCGATTACTATCGCACCCGGCTGACCCATTCGATCGAGGTGGCGCAAGTGGCCCGCACCATCGCCGGCGTTCTGGGCCTGAACACCGATCTGGCCGAGGCGATCGCGTTGGCGCATGATCTGGGCCATACGCCCTTTGGCCACACCGGCGAAGACGCGCTGGCCGCCTTGATGGCGCCTTACGGCGGCTTTGATCACAACGCGCAGGCACTGCGGATTGTTAGCTCACTTGAACGCCATTACGCTGATTTTGACGGGCTGAATTTGACGTGGGAATGTCTGGAAGGCATCGCCAAGCACAACGGCCCGGTAACAGGCCCCAACGCCGATGCCAAACACGCCGGGCCGTTGCCCTATGCTTTGGCAGAGGTCAACGCGCAGTGGGATCTGGAACTGGCCACCCATGCATCTGCCGAGGCGCAAGTCGCGGCCATTGCCGATGACGTTGCCTATAGCCACCATGATTTGCATGACGGCTTGCGCTCGGGGTTGTTTTCGGAAGCCGATCTTATGGAACTTCCGGTCACCGGACCGGCTTTTGCCGAGGTGGACGCGCTGTATCCGGGGCTGGAGAAAATGCGCCGCCGGCATGAGGCGCTGCGCCGGGTGTTTGGCCGCATGGTGGAAGACGTGATCGCGGTGGCCAAAAACCGATTGGACGCCGCCCAGCCGCAATCGGTGCAAGAGGTGCGGGATCTGGGCATGACAGTAATCCGGTTTTCCAAGCCGCTTTATCAGGATCTCAAAGCCATACGCAGCTTTTTGTTCACCCGCATGTATCGCGCGCCGTCGGTGATGGTGGAACGGGCGCGGGTAACCGAAGTGGTCAATGGGCTGTTCCCGCTGTTTTTGCGCGACCCCAGCCTGCTGCCCGCCGAATGGAGCGCCGATATCAACCGTGCGACGACACAGACCGATCTGGCGCGGATGGTGGCTGATTACGTCTCGGGGATGACAGACCGCTTTGCGCTGCAAGAAGGCGCGCGGTTGTTGGGGACGGGAGGCAAAATTTTTAGCTAAAAATTTTCGCGCTTGCCCGTCACTGGCGCTTGCCCGTCACTGGCGCTTGCCCGTCATTGGCGCTTGCCCGTCATTGGCGCTTGACCGTTACTGGCGCTTGGCCGCCAGCAGCCAGATGCCCACCAGCATCGCCGACAAGATCATGTTCCACCCCGCCATTGACACGCCCATCATGGCCCAGGCAACCGCGTCACAGCGCACCGGGGCGGCCACGATCACCGCGGGGTTCAGCAAATCGGCGGTGCTGATGCCTTCGATGGACCCGGCCGAACAGGACCGCAGGCCTTCCCACCATTTTTGCTCGACGCCCACATGAAAGGCCGCGATCCCGGCGGTGGTGGCCGCCGCCGCAGCCCCCAGCAGCGGCAAAATCCGCCCGCCGAACCGCAACGCCACAAGGCCGATGATCACCGCCGCCGCATGGGGCCAGCGTTGCCACAGGCACAGCGTGCAGGGCGCAAGCCCGCCGATGTATTGAAAGGCAAACGCCCCCGCCAGCAGCGCGGCTGACCCTGCGGTGGCCAGACTGATCAATCGTGATTGCGGTGTCATGGTGCCTATATCGTCCTTAAAATCAGCCAGACCACGGCGATCAACAGCCCCAGCCCGCCGACAACCCAGATCATCCGCTGCGCGATGAATTCGACCATCGGCGCGCCATAGCGGCCCAGCAGCCATGCCAGCCCGTAAAACCGCCCGCCGCGCGCGACGATGGCCGATAGGATGAACCATTTCAGATCAAAAGACACCACCCCTGACAGGATTGTGACCACTTTCATCGGCGGCAGATGGGTCAGCCCCGAGGTGACCAGCATCAACAATATCGCGCCGTCACCGGTCGAGGCTTTCAGGCGTTCAAACGCCGCCATCTTGCCCGACATCTCCAGCATAGGGCGGGCGATCAGATCAAAGGCATAATGCCCGATGACCCAGCCAAAAATTCCGCCCAGCACCGACATCACCGTGGCAATCAGCGCATAGCGCATCGCCCGGTCGGGGCGCGACAGGCACATCGGGATAAACAGCACATCGGCAGGGATCGGAAAGAACGAGCTTTCGACAAAAGACACTGTGCCCAAAGCCGCGGGCGCATGGCGCGATCCGGCCCATCGCAGCGTCCAGTCATACAGCTTGCGAAACATCGCGCCCCCGTTTGGTTTCCTGCGCTCTTTGGCCATGCTCTACCCGCGCGGTCAAGATGGTGCGCAGACGCGGCACTGCACGGCCAAGCCGATTGCACTTGGGCGGGGCTGCGCTATGCTTTGACAATTGGTGCAATGGTGAGGTGGTTGTCATGGAATGGCGTGGACGCAAACGCAGTGAAAATGTCATCGACGGGCGGGCCGCAGGGGCAGGTCGTGGCCGCGCTTCGGCGGGGGGCATCGGCGGGATTGGTCTGGTGGCGGTTTTGGTCATCGGCTACTTTCTGGGCATTGACGTCAGCCCTTTGCTGAACAACCCGGCCAGCGTGCAGACCCAAGGCAGCGTTGAAATCACCGCCGCCGATCAGGAAGCGGGCGAATTTGCCAGTGTCACGCTGGGCTATACCGAAGAGGTCTGGGCCAGGATTTACGCCGAACAAGGCAACCGCGCCTATACCCCTGCCACGTTGTTTTTGTTCAAGGGATCGGTTGACTCGGCTTGCGGTGTGGCCTCGGCGGCGACCGGGCCGTTTTACTGTCCGGCCGACAAGAGGGTGTATCTGGACACCGATTTTTTCACCACAATGCAACAAGACCTTGGCGCGAAAGGTGATTTCGCCATGGCCTATGTGGTGGCGCATGAAGTGGCGCATTACATTCAGGATGATCTGGGGATCCTGACCGAGATGAACGCGCGGCGCGCGCAATCGGGCACCGCACAAAGCAATGCGATATCGGTGGGCATCGAATTGCAGGCCGATTGTCTGGCGGGCATCTGGGCGCGCAACGTGCAAGACCAGTTGGGCGCGATTGAGAAAGGCGATTTCCAAGAGGCGTTTGACGCCGCCAAGCGCATCGGCGATGACACGTTGCAGCGCAACGCCGGTCGCAGGCCCACGCCGGAATCCTTCACCCACGGCACATCCGAGCAACGGTCCGGCTGGTTTGCGACCGGGCTGAACTCGGGTCAGATCCGCGATTGCAACACCTTTGCGGCGATGGGGCTGTAATCTGCGGCACAAACCGCACAAGGCCCGTTGACGACGCCTGCCTGCGCGGCTAAACCCCGCGCAGATGTTGCCCGAGTGGCGGAACGGTAGACGCAGGGGATTCAAAATCCTCCGCCTTAACAGGTGTGGGAGTTCGAATCTCCCCTCGGGCACCACTTATCCGCAAGATGAACGATGGTTCAAAACCGCAGATGACGGCGCGTTTGCGCCGGGCAGGGCGCTGCCATCCTGCGTGCAGGCGCGGGCCTGAAGTCGCCGCTGAATTGCGTCAAAATTGCGGTAACTGATTCGGGTCTGGGTAAGGTTAACGTGGGGTAAATTCAACGTGATCTGCCCGTTTTGGCGGCATTGACCCGGTTCGCGCAACAACGCCGCCCAAATGTGTTTCAAACAAGGCAGATTTTCCCGGCATCGCGACTGCAAGCCTGTGGGTTGAATTGGTTGATGAATTGGAAACAATCGCTGGTTTTAGGACGGGCGGTCAAACCCGGCAAAGCCTGATTTTGGGGCCAAATCATTCAGTTTTTCAAATTTCGACTGTTCGTAAAACGGATATAAAACGCAACCTTAGGTATAGTGATTCTGTGGATAATTTCAAGGGGTTGTGGGGAGCGCAGGGAGAATCTGCCATGTTTCTGACTTTTTTTCCTTTGCGCCAGCCTGATCGAAAGGTATCCAGACAGGGTCTTGATGGGTAAGACATCGTGACCGTGGGGGCGGTCGTTCAATGGTTTGCGTCTGCGGGCGCGTTTATATGTGAAGGAAGTGCTGCCAAATCCCGGGTCTGACGATCCGATTTGTCACCCCAAAAAACGGGTTTGACCAAGGAATGTCGATTCCTTGCGCGGCTTTTTAGTCACATATCGCTGAACGGCAGGCCAATGCGCGGGCGTCCGATCACCTCGGGCGGCGCTGCAAACCGCCGCCACCTCATACCGAGGGGCACGGAACTTGGGGTGGAACAGGTTCGGGCAACCGGGTCGCTGTTGTAATGAGGGAATGATAAATGCCGGTTTTCGCACTGTATAATTTCAATGACACGGGCACGACCGCGGCTGACAGTGCGTTGGGCAATGGGGCGCAGAACGGCGTCTATATCAACGGCGCGGTTGCGGGCGGTGGGCAGGCCCGGCTTGACGGTGACAACGATCTGATCAAGATTTATCAAGACCCGGCGTTTCAGATGACCCGCGGCACGCTGGATATTCAGTTCAGCCTGTCGGACGATCCGCAGACCTGCACGCAGACCGTGGTGTCACGCGACAGTGCGGGCCAGACTGCCGGCGGTTATCACATTGATGTGCTGCAAAACGGCGCGGTCGTGATCCGCCATGAAACCCCCGCCGGCACGACCAGCTTTGGCACCGAGCCGGGCTTTGCCCAGCCCGGTGATGAGATCAAGCTGTCGTATTCGTGGGATCAGGGCGGCACCGGCGGTGCTTTGGTGATCAACAACCTGACCAGTGATGCAGGGTTCAGTCAGGCAGTGCCGAACACGCTGACCATGGATATGGGCGGCGTCAACCAACCCTGGATCATCGGCGCCGGTCAATCCACCTCGACCCCCAATGTCTTGAACAATATCAACCAACATTTTGCAGGCTCGGTCGAGGTGTTCTCGCTGTCGGATACCGTTGATAACGGCGGTGGTCCGGATGCGCCCGTGGCGAACCCCGATAATGCGACCACCGCGCAGGGCACACCTGTGACGATTCCGGTGCTGGCCAATGATACCGATGCCGATGGCACGCTGCCCACAATACTGGGCACGCCCACTTCGGCCAACGGCACGGTCACAGTCAACCCGAACGGCACCATCGTGTTCACGCCAACGCCGGGTTTTGTCGGCACCGCGACGATTGACTATACCATCACCGATCCGACCGGGCTGACCGATACGTCAACGGTGACGGTTATCGTCACCCCTGCGCCCGTTGCCCCCGATGGTATCGTGCGCGGCACGGCGGGCGATAACCTGATTGACCGCAGCTATATTGATCCGTTTGACACCGACCGGGTCGATGCGGGCGATGCGTTTCTTGGGGCTGATGCGCCCAATGACGACCGTATTCTGGCGGGTGCGGGCAATGATACCGTGCTGGCCGGTCTGGGAGACGACAGCATCGAAGGCGGCGATGGCAATGATTCGCTGCGCGGCAATCAGGGCGATGACACTCTCTTTGGGCAGGCGGGCAATGACACGCTGCGCGGTGAGGCGGGCAATGACAGCCTGATCGGCGGCGACGGCAATGACCGCGGCTTCGGCGGCACCGGCGATGATGTGATCGACACCTCGGGCAGCGTCAGCCCCTTGCCTGATCGCGGCTATCCCGGCCTTTACCCCGCCGATACCAACCCGACCAATGATCTGGATACCGTTTACGGCGGCACCGGCAATGACACCATCACCACAGGCGATGATGCCGATCTGATCTACGGCGGCTTTGGCAATGACAGCATCAACGGCGGCTTTGATGATGACACCATTGATGGCAATCAAGGCAACGACACCATCATCGGTGGCGAGGGTTCGGATGTTATCGCGGCCGGGCAGGGCGACGATCTGGTTTATGGCGGCTTAGGTCCGACCTTCCCCGACAGCATCAACATTCCCGACACCGATGGCGATCTGGTGCCCGGCAATGGCCGCGACGATATCTTTGGCGGTATGGGCAATGACACGATCTTTGGTCTGGACGACGATGACACCATTGACGGCGGCCAAGGCAATGACCTGATCGACGGCGGCGTGGACGATGACCTGATCCGCGGCAATGTCGGCAACGACACCATCACCGGCGGGCAGGGCACTGACACGCTGTCGGGCGGCAATGACCGCGATACGTTCCTTGTGGGCTCTGGCGTGACTGCCATCGGCGATGTGATCAACGGCAACGAGGGCGGCGATGATTATGACACGCTTGATCTGCGTGGCTCTGGTCCGTTCCGCATTGTTTATGCAGCTGACAATCCCGAAAATGGCGTGATCACCTTCCGTGATCCGACCACGGGGGCCGCCACCGGCACGCTGGCCTTTACCAATATCGAAAATGTTATCCCCTGCTTTACGCCGGGCACGATGATTGCCACGCCCAAGGGCGAGGTCGCGGCGCAATATCTGAAAGCCGGTGACAAGATCATCACCCGCGACAACGGCATTCAGGAAATCCGTTGGGTGGGGCAAAAGGCGATGGGCTGGCGCGATCTGCACGTCAATCCGCATCTGAAGCCGGTGCTGATCCGTCAGGGCAGCCTTGGCAATGGCCTGCCAGAACGCGATATGCTGGTATCGCCCAACCACCGCGTTCTGGTCGCCAATGACCGCACGGCGCTGTATTTCGACGAACACGAAGTGTTGGTGGCCGCCAAGCATCTGGTGTCCAGCGCCGGGATCGCGGCCGTGGACAGTGTTGGCACTACCTACATCCATTTCATGTTTGACCGCCACGAAGTGGTGCTGTCCAACGGGGCGTGGACCGAAAGTTTCCAGCCCGGCGACTATACGCTGAAGGGCATGGGCAATGCGCAGCGCACTGAAATCTTTGATCTGTTCCCGGATTTGAAATCCGAGGCCGGCTTGCAGGATTATCAGGCCGCGCGCCGCACGTTGAAACGTCACGAGGCGCTTTTGCTGGTGCGTTGAATTAGGGTTATGCAGCGCAGCCCGGTGCTTGTGATACCGGGTTGAAACGAAAAGGGGTCTCAATCGAGGCCCCTTTTTGATTTTGCAATTGCGCAGGCTTTTCGCGGTTCCTGCCCAAAGGCTTTGGCGCGAAAAGCCGCTGCCAGCACAACCGCAGCAGTATTTCGCGCCGCATTATCACCATGGAAACCGCGCGTTTACGATTACCATCGCCCTGAAAACACCGCCTTTTCCCATTAAATCACGACAGTGTGAACAAGGGCCGGGCCGCGATTGCGGACTTGGTTGTGGAAGAATGCTGTGCCGTTGAACCTGACACCCCGTTGGAATGCTTGGGTATTCACAGAACTGCGCGGCATCTGCTGCGCCGGTTTTGCGACCAATTGTTGCCTGGGGTGCAAGGGGACACAACGCCGTCAGCGCAAGTGAAAGAGTAACACCATGGCAACCGCGACCGAACTTACCATCAATACCGCAGCCTCTGCGATGGATATGGCCAACGCGATCTTCGGGCCGGGGATCACGGTTACCGGGGCCACGTTCACCGGATCCACGATGTCGTCTGGCATTTACTCGGGTGCGTCATCAACCATTCCGGGCATCTCGCCCAGTGATACCGGGGTGATCCTGTCGACCGGCAATGTGGTCGATTTCACCAACAGTTCTGGCACCACCAACACCAATACCGTTGCCAACCGCAGCACCGATACCACCGGATCGGTGGACGGCGATGCACAACTGAACGCGGTTGCGGGCATGGCCACCTTTGACGGCGCGATCTTGCAGGCCAGCTTTATTCCCGATGGTGATTTTCTGACGATGCAGTTCGTGTTTTCGTCGGAAGAATATCCCGAATATATCAACGCCAACGTCAACGATGCTTTCGGGGTCTGGATCAACGGCACTTTTGTGCCGGTGACCATCACCATCGCAGGCAATGTCGCCATCGACGAAATCAACTCGATGGAAAACCAGAATTTCTATCACGACAACACCGCCGATCAGTTCAACACCGAAATGGACGGCTTTACCTATACCTTGTCACTTAAGGCACCGGTGAATATCGGTCAGATCAACACCATCAAGATCGGTATCGCCGATGGGGGCGACGCGATCTATGACAGCAATCTGCTGATCATGGGCGACAGCATTCAGACCGTAACGCTGGCCTTTGATGATGATGCCAATGTCGTGGCCAATGGCAGCCGCACCTTTGATATTCTGGCCAATGACACCAATTCCGAAGGCAGTCTGACGATCACCCAGATACAAGGTGTGAACGTGGTGCCGGGGCAGACCATCACCCTTGCCACCGGCCAACAAGTGCGGCTGAACGCCGATGGCACCATCACGGTGTTCGCCACCAGCACGCTTGGCACCGAGAATTTCAGCTATACGGTCAGCGACAACGGCGTCACCGATGTGGGCTATGTGTCGATCATCACGTCGGCTGCGGGGGCGCTGGACGGGATTGTGTCGGGCACCACCGGCGATGATTTCATCGACGCGTTCTACACCGGCGATAGTGACGGCGACCGGGTTGATAACAATGATGCCACCGGCGTTCAGGGCACTACGGGCAGCAGCGATGTCATTCAGGCGGGCACCGGCAATGACTATGTGCTGGCCGGTTTGGGCAATGATATCATCGAGGCGGGCACCGGCAATGACACCGTCGATGGTGGCGCGGGCAGTGACCGGGCCGAACTGGGGGCGGGCAATGACACCTACCTGACCAACGATCCCGCGCTTGCGGGCAACGATACCGTGATGGCCGAGGCGGGCAATGACGCGGTGCTGACCGGCGATGGCAATGATCAGGTCTATGGCGGCACCGGCAATGACAGTTTGCAAGGCGGTCTTGGCAATGACGCGCTATACGGCGGTGACGATGCCGACCGGCTGATTGGTGATGCGGGCGATGTTGTGGTCGGCGGCGAGGGCGGCAATGACAACGACACGCTTGCCGCCAGCGGTGTTGTCAATCTGATCTTTGGCGGTGGCACCAATGAGGCGGGCACGCTAACCTTTGCCGATGGCCGCACCCTGACCTTCAGCCAGATCGAAAAGCTGCAACTTAACGGCGGCAATCCGGAAGGGATCATTTACGGCACCGCGGGCAATGATGTCATCGGGGCGGGCTATGTCGATGCCAATGGGGATGTCATTGATAACAATGATTCTATCCAGACCAACCCCCAGGGCACCAACGGCGACGAGGTTTACGCAGGCACCGGCGATGACACTGTTCTGGGGTTGCTGGGCGATGATTTCATTTATGGCGGCGCGGGCAATGACAGCCTGAATGGCGGCGCTGACAACGACTATATGCAGGGCGACGAAGGCGATGACACGCTGGAGGGCGGCGAGGGCCACGACTTTCTGCGCGGCGATGCGGGCAATGATGTAGTCGGTGGCGGGATTGGCGATGACACCACCTATGGCGGCGCAGGCACGGATCAGGTGTTTGGCGGCGCGGGCAATGATCAGGTGTTCGGCGGCTTTGGCGATGACACGGTTTATGGCGGCACCGGCAATGACACCATCACCGGATCGGGTGAAAACGATCAGGTTTATGGCGGCGATGGCGAGGATTCGCTGCAAGGTGGCACTGGCCGCGACACGCTGTTTGGCGGTGCCGGCAATGACACGATGGTGGGCGAAGACGACGCCGATGACTTTTATGCCGCCGCGGGCGATGCTGTAGACGGCAGCGAAACCTTCACCACCGGCACCGACAATGACAGCCTTTATGTCACCGGTCCGGCGTCGGTGGTGTTTGATGCCTATTTCCCTGAAAACGGCGTTGTAAATTTTGCCGCAGGCGGCAGCGTGCCGTTTTACAACATCGAAAACGTCTTTGTGGACGGCGTGCAGATTTTCCCTCCGAACTTTATCGTTGATGGCACCGCAAGCGCGGATCTGATTGATGCGGCTTATGTCGATGGTCAGGGCGACCGGATTGATGCCAATGACAATCAGTTGGGTAACAATGACGACGTGGTGCTGGCGGGCGCGGGCGCTGACACGGTGCTATCTGGCGCGGGCAATGATCTGGTCTACGCAGGCACGGGTGACGATTCTGTCATTGCGGGCGTGGGCGACGACCGCGCCTATGGCGGCACCGGCAATGATGTTGTGGCGGGCGGCGTTGGCAATGACACGTTGTTTGGCGATGGCGGCGACGATGATCTGAACGGCGGCGGCGTCAACGGGTCCGATGGCAATGACGTGCTGTATGGTGCGGCGGGCAATGATACGCTTTCGGGCGGCTTGCAAAGCGACAGTTTGTATGGCGGCGCGGATGATGATCTGATCATCGGTGGGCCTGACAAAGACCCTGATGGTGCCGATTACCTTGCGGGCGGCGACGGCCGCGACACGTTGCTGGGCGGCTATGGGGCCGACACGCTGAGCGGCGGCGAGGACCGCGATGCAATTGACCTTGGGGCAGCCGACAGCGTTGCCGATACTGTTGTGTTGGCGGACGGCGATGATCAGGACAGCGTCACCGCCTTTGAATCGCCCATAGACAACGGCGACGGCACCTATACCGGTCGCGATCGGTTGGATGTGTCCGATCTGACCGATGCCAGCGGCGCGCCGGTGAACACCGCCGATGTAATCGTCACAGATGACGGCGCGGGCAACGCCGTGTTGACCTTCCCCAATGGCGAAGCGGTGACGTTGTTTGGCATCACCCCTGCCGCGCTGGCGTCGCCTGCGGCTTTGGTCGCAATCGGCATTCCGCCCGCGCCCGATCTGGTGGTCGATGGCACCGGTGGCAGCGACGCAATGGCGCCCGGTTATACAGATATCCACGGCGATATCATCGACGGCGCGGACGGGCTTGCCGATACGGTCTATGGCTATGCGGGCAATGACAGCGTTCTGGCCGGGCTGGGCACTGATCTGGTTTTTGGCGGCGCGGGCGATGATCAGATCGCGGGCGATGCGGGCGATGACACCCTTCACGGCGATGCGGGCAATGACACGCTGCTGGGGGGCGATGACCGCGACCGCCTGTTTGGCGGCGCAAATGATGTGGCCGATGGTGGCGAAGGCGGCGATGACTATGACGTGCTGGATCTGTCGGCCTATGGCCATGCCGGCACCAATATTCTTTACACCCCGGACGATCTGGAAGCGGGCACGGTGCAGTTTCTCGACGCATCGGGCGCGGTCACCAGCGAGATGGTGTTCTCGAACATGGAAAAAGTGGTGGCGTGTTTTACCTTGGGCGCGATGATCCAGACCGAACGCGGCGAAGTGGCGGTCGAAGAGTTGCAGGCAGGTGACCGCGTGCTGACCCGCGATCATGGCTTGCAGCCGCTGCGCTGGGTGGGGCGGCGCGATCTGTCGCAAACCGATCTGGCCCGCGAGCCGCGGTTCAGCCCGATCCGGATCGAGATGGGCGCGCTGGGGTCGAACCTGCCTGCTCGCGACATGATGGTCAGCCCGCAACACCGCATGTTGGTGTCGGGGCCACGGGCGGAGCTGCTGTTTGGCGATGCCGAAGTGTTGGTGGCCGCCACCCATATGGTAGGCATGACCGGCGTGCAAAGGGTCTATCCGCGTGGCATCTCGTACGTGCATATCTTGTTTGACCAACACCAGATCGTGTGTGCCGATGGCACCTGGTCTGAAAGTTTTCAGCCCGGCGCGCAAACCCTGTCGGGTCTGGACGATGCACAGCGCGACGAGGTGCTGGCGCTGTTTCCGCATCTGCGCGCTGGGGCGGCCTATCCGTCGGCCCGGCTGAAGCTGAAAGCGCGTGAGGCGCAGGTGTTGTTGCAACGGTAGTCAACCTTTCACCGCGCCACCTCAAGCCAGACCCGTCACCGGGTGTTAACCACTGTTGCGATGCCGGAAACAAAACACAGTCTGGTCCATATTAAACCACGAGCGGCAGGTATTTCTGCTGTCAACCGAACCCGTTGGCAAAGCTATGACCTGTGCAAAGACCATGATTTCAGCCGCTTTTACCCGCAAAGTCATGGGGTCTTGCGCGGTGATTCTGCATCGGGTGGGCTGATCCATGGCCACGCTGATTTCAGGTCTGGGCGGTCCGGCGGGATATGGCGAGAATGTGTTCTCGACCTCGGCCTTTACCGGAAACCTTGACGACGGATCCATCAACGTCAACGTCAGTTCGGTATTTGGCGGCGCGGGCGTCAACCTTTATGGCACCAATTACACGTCGTTGTTCGTCAACACCAACGGGCTGCTGACCTTTGCCAGCGCCGAGCCAAATTTTACCCCCGCCAACCTGACGACGCTGGGCCAGCCGTCGATTGCGCCGTTTTGGACCGATATTGATATCCGCAAGGGTGGCGAGATCTACTGGGATCTTGATCCGGTATCGGGCAAATTCACCGTCACCTGGCTGAATGTGGCGGCGTTCAACGGGCCGGGGACCAACAGCTTTCAGATGGTGATGACCAATCTGGGCGGCGGTGATTTCGGTGTCGAGTTCATCTATCAATCCATCGGCTTTACCAACGGCAACAACGGTCAGGCGATGGTCGGGGTGTCGAATGGCACCAACTCGCAAACCCTGGCCGAAGGGTCTGGCGATCCGGCGCTGCTGTCGACCTATGCCAGCAATGATTTTGACACCAATGATCCGATTGGCGTCTATTCCATGCAATTCGAAGCCGGAGTGCCTTTTGCCGGCGACGGCGTTGTCGATGGCACGGCGGGCGATGACAACATCACCACCGCCTATGTCGGTGATCCGGACGGCGACCGCATCGATGCCAATGATGCCACGGGCTTTGCCGGTGGCACCGGGCATGACGATTATGTGCTGGCGGGGGCGGGCAATGATACCGTGGCCTCGGGGCTGGGCAATGATCAGGTCTACGGCGGCAGCGGCAACGACGTCATCACCGCAGGCAACGGCAATGATACGGTCTACGGTGAGGCCGACAACGACAGTATCGACGGCGGGTCGGGCAATGATCTGATCTATGGCGGCAGCGGCGACAATACGCTGGCCGGGGGGGCGGCCTCGACCGCCACCACCTATACGCCCGCCTACACCGAGGTGACGGCGGCGAACCAGACCGTCACCGGCACCAATGGCCGGCCCAATTTCAACGTCACCTCAACCTCGTCGGACAATGATCTGACGGCAGGCAACAATGGCGCGGTCACCGGGTTTCGCCTTGGCAACAACGATTCGGTTGAAAGCCATACCCATACCGCCAGCTCGCAAATCGCGGGCGGCCAGATATTGTTCAACGCCATCAACTCGACCGAGACGCTGACGATCAGCATCGACGGCACGGTGATCAACATCACCACGGCGGTGGCCGCGGGCATCGTGACGTTCAACGGCAATGCGACCTATGCGATCAATGGCACGGGTCAGATCATCCGCATCGGCAGTGGCAGCAACGTGACCACCGTTGGCACGCTGACGATCAACGTGCCTTATACGTCGGTGACGCTGGCGGTGAATGGGGCCACCAGTGGCGGTGCGGCCGGGCTTTATTACGAATACTACACCAACACCAACCCGCAAAATATCGCCGCCGCCGCCGGGGGCGATGACACGCTGTTTGGCGGGCTGGGCAATGATCTGATCACCGGCGGCACCGGCAATGACAGTTTGCTGGGCGAAGACGGCAACGATACGCTGGACGGCGGCGATGACAATGATCTGCTGTTTGGCGGCATCGGCAATGACAGCATCAGCGGCGGTGCGGGCAATGACAGCGCCCAAGGCGACGCGGGCAATGACACGCTGGCGGGCGGGACCGGCAATGACAGCCTTTATGGCGGCGGCAATGACGATCTGATCAACGGCGACGCGGGCAATGACCTGCTGCAGGGCGACACGGGCAATGACACCCTGATCGGCGGCGACGGCAACGATATCGCTTATGGCGGCGACGGCGACGATTCCATGGGAAGTTGGTCGTTTGAGGGTGGCGACGACACGCTGTTTGGCGGTCTGGGCAATGACATCGTCTACGGCGGCATGGGCGATGATCAGGTCCACGGCGATGATGGCAACGACACCTTGTCGGGGGGCTTTGGCACCGACAGCGTTTTTGGCGGTCTGGGCAGCGATACGTTCGTGGTCACCGAAGACCACCAGAACGATACCATCACCGGTGGCGAAAACGCGGCCGATCTGGACGTTTTGTCGTTCAACATCTTTCTGGGCACCGTCGGCGTCACCGCAACCTTTACCACCAATGAAGCGGGCCTTTATGATTACAACGGCGCTGGCGATGCGACGGGAAGTTTTTCACAGATCGAGTCCGTAACGGGCACGCAGTTCGCCGACACGATCAACGCCGCCGTCACCACGTCGTCAAACCAACTGTCCGGCAATGCCGGATCGGATGTGTTGACGGGCGGTTCGGCGGCCGACAGCCTGTATGGCGGCGCAGACAATGACACGCTGGCGGGCGGCGCGGGGGCCGACGATCTGCAAGGCGATACCGGCAATGACAGCCTTGTCGGCGACGCGGGCAATGACACTTTGGCAGGTGGCGACGGGGCCGATCGGTTGTTTGGCGGCCTTGATGCTGACGCTCTTTTTGGTGGTGCGGGCGACGATACCATGGCGGGCGGCGACGGCGCTGACAGTCTGGATGGCGGCACAGACAATGATGTGCTGGCAGGCGACGGCGGCAACGACACCCTGACCGGTGGTGCGGGCAATGACAATCTGGACGGCGGGGCCGACAATGACCTGCTGGCAGGTGACGGCGGCAATGACACGCTGACCGGTGGCACCGGCAATGACAGCCTAAGCGGCGGTGCCGACAACGATGTGCTGACCGGCGATGCGGGGGCCGACACTTTGTCGGGCGGCACCGGCAACGACAACCTGAGTGGCGGCGCTGATGCCGACACGCTGGATGGTGGCGACGGTGCGGACACGCTGGCCGGTGGCAGTGGTGCCGATGTGCTGACCGGCGGGCTGGGGGCCGATACGCTGCAAGGCGGCGATGATCAGGATACACTCTTTGGCGGCAGTGGCGATCTGGTCGATGGCGGCGAGGGCGGCGGTGACAATGATACGCTGATTCTTGGCAACGTGCTGAACGTGGTCTACGGCGGCGGCAACAACGAATCTGGCACCGTGACCTTCAACGATTCCACGACGCTGGCGTTCAGCAATATTGAAAATCTGGTGTTTGGTGGCCGCGATGGCATCGTCAACGGCACCGCTGCCGGTGATCTGATCAACGCAGGTTACACCGATGCCCAAGGCGACATGGTGGACGGTAACGACGCCATCCTGATCGGCGAGACCGGCAATGACGACATCATTCAGGCCGGTGACGGCAATGACACCATCAGCGCGGGCCTTGGCAATGACGATGTGTTCGGCGGCAGCGGCAACGACAGCGCCGCCGGTGGCGCAGGCAATGACAGCCTTGATGGCGGTGCCGATGACGACACGCTGGCGGGGGAGGCTGGCAACGACACCCTGATCGGCGGTCTTGGCAATGACTTGCTGGACGGCGGCGCCGACAACGACAGCCTGTCGGGCGGCGACGGCAACGACACGCTGACCGGCGGCGGCAATTCCGACACGCTGGCCGGCGGCGCCGGCGATGACAGTCTTGAGGGCGGGACCGGCAACGATACCCTGACGGGGGATGCGGGCAATGATGCGCTGACCGGTGGTGCGGGTGACGATTCCCTTGACGGTGGCGCAGGCAATGACACGCTTTTTGGCGACATCGGCGTCGACAGTCTGTATGGCGGCGATGATGAAGATCGGTTCGTTCAGGACCTGAATGCCATCGGCGATGTGGTCTATGGCGGCGGCGGCGGCAGCGTTGACAATGATGTGCTGGACCTGACCGCCTGGGGTTGGGCGCTGACCAACATAGTCTACGATCCGATGGACCCGGAAAATGGCACTGTCGAATTTCTGGATGGTGCAGGTGCCGTGATCGGCACGATGGATTTCTTCAACATCGAACAGGTCATCCCCTGCTTTACCCCCGGGGTGATGATCGCTACGGATCGCGGCGAGGTGGCGGTGGAACATCTGCGCGCGGGCGATCTGGTGGTGACGCGCGATGGCGGCTTGCAGCCGGTGCGCTGGGTGGGCCAGCGCCAGTTGGGCCTTGCCGATCTGATCGTGCGTCCCGAACTGCGCCCGGTAAGGATCACCGCGGGCGCGCTTGGCGCTGGCTTGCCGCGGCGTGATACGCTGGTGTCACCGCAGCACCGCATGCTGATCGAAGGGGCGGGGCCGGAAATGCTGTTTGGCGAGGCCGAAGTTCTGGTCGCCGCCCTGCATCTGACCGGGCTTGCCGGAGTGGATCAGCGGCTGACGCCGGGGGTTTGCTATATCCATGTGCTGCTTGATCGCCACGAAATCATCCGCGCCAACGGGTCATGGACCGAAAGTTTCCAACCTGCGGACCGCACGCTGGGGGCGATGGACCACGCGCAACGGGCTGAAATTGCAATGCTTTTCCCCGAGTTGGTGGTCGATTGTGCCGACTATCAATCGGCCCGCCTGTCGCTGAAGGCGCATGAGGCGCGGGTGCTGCTTAGCGTTTGATCGCGCGCCATGCAGCCCAGTCTTCGGGGCTGTCCAGATCCGTTGTGGCGTGCTGATCGGGCAGGGCGATCAAGGTGATGCGCGCCTGATGCGCCTGCAAGACCGCGCGCGCGCCGGTGTCCCCCGTGATCATTGCCAGATCAGCCCGACAATCGGCGGGAAAAATAACCGGATGCCCCGGAGTGCCATCACAGGCAGTGGCGCGGATGATCCGGCTGGTTGACTGATCGAACGCGTCGATCAAAATTTGCAAATCGGGCGATGTCAAATCCGGCATGTCAGCCGGCAAGATCATCAGACCGCCGGGTGTAGCCGCAACCGCCCCGGCGCGGATCGACGCTGCCATGCCGGTTGCGGCATCAGGGATGATCAGAATGGTGACCTCCAGATCCGCCAAAACTGTGCTGCGCGCCGCATCGTCGGGGCGCAACGTGACGATCACCGCAGGGCAAACCGCACCCGCCATGGTGGCTGCACGGCGCAGCAGCGGGGTGCCATCCACCAGTTCCAGCAATTTGTCACGGCCCCGCATCCGCGACGATGCCCCTGCCGCGGGGATCACGATGGTCAGGGGCGCGTGCATCATCCTCTCCGCCTTTCGCCCCGGCGCAGGCCGGTGCCTGTGGCGGGGGGTTGGTTTGCAGTGCCAAAAGGCGCCGGTTTGAAGCCGGGTCGAGAAAACCAAATTACCCGGCCCCGCTCGGGGGGCGCGAAGACAACCCGGCCCCGCGCGGGGGCGCGAAAACAACCCGGCCCCGCGCTGGTGCGCGAAAACCACCCGGCCCCGCGCGGCGGCGCGGTGCGTTCGCAGGGGAAACGCTCCACTGGAGCGTTTCCGGATCCTGCTTACCCCCGCATCCTTGCGCCATCTGCGTCAAACAAGGGGGCCAGATGCACGCGGGCCGGGCGACGCTGACCCAGAATTTCGATCTCAACCGCCAGACCGTCAACCACTTTGTCGGCGGGAAGAAAGCCTTGCGCCACCGATAGCCCGGTATAATGCGAAAATCCGCCCGAGGTGCAAAAGCCCACCACGGCATCGTTCAGCCAGATCGGCTCCCACGCCACCACATCGGCGTCATCGGCATCGACGATAAAGGACACCAGCTTGCGCGCAGGGCCGGCCGCTTTTTCCGCCGTCGCCGCGGCGCGGCCGATCCAGTCAGCGTCTTTGTTCCAGCGGATAAAACGGTCCAAACCCGTCTCGCAAGGGGTGTAGTCGGGCGAAAATTCACGCCCCCAAGACCCGAACCACTTGTCCAGACGCAAAGACATCATCGCGCGCATGCCAAAGGCGCGGATGCCCAGATCGGCGCCCGCCGCCATCAGGGTGGTCCACAAATGCCGCACCGACATGTGATCGCAGTAAATCTCATAGCCCAGATCGGCGGTATAACTGACGCGCTGCACGGTGCAATTGGCCATGCCGATGGTCATCTGGCGCACATCCATGAACTTGAATGCCGCAGCCGACACATCGGCACGCGTCACCCGCGCCAGCAGATCGCGCGCGCGCGGGCCCGCGATTTGAAAGCCCGACCGCGCATCAGAGACATTCTCAATCGTCACCCCGTCGGTCAGGTTCTGTTCAAACCAGCGCTGATGCCAGCCTTGCGCGCCATAGCTGGCGGTCAGTTGAAAAACGTTTTCAGACAGGCAGGATACGGTAAAATCACCGATGATCTTGCCCGACTGTGCCAGCATCGGTGTCAGTGACAATCGCCCCGGTTTGGGGATCAGCCCGGCCATGATGCGGTCCAGCCACGCGCGCGCGTTGGGACCTTTGACCAGATATTTGCCGAAATTTTGCACCTCATTGATGCCCACGCCACCCCGCACCGCCATCACCTCCTGGCGGGTCGCCTCCCACGCGTTGCTGCGTTTGAAGGTGGGGTTTTCATAGGTTGGCTCGCCGGGCAGGGCGTAATAATTCGGCACTTCCAACCCGTATTGCGCGCCCCAGACCGCGCGCATTTCGGTGAAGGTGTCATACATCGGCGTGGTGCGGAAGGGGCGTGCCGCCGGGCGTTCCTCGTTCGGATAGCTGACCGAAAACCGCATCTGATAGTTTTCGATCACCTTGGGCACGGTATAGCCGGGCGTGGTCCAGGTGCCAAAGCGCGACACATCAAAGCCGCGCGGATCGCGTTCCACTTCGCCGTGAATGATCCATTGCGCCAGTGACAGCCCCATGCCGCCGCCTTGACTGAAGCCCGCCATCACCGCGCACGCCGACCAGTAATTGCGCAAGCCCTGCACCGGCCCGATCAGCGGATTGCCGTCAGGGGCAAAGGTAAAGGGGCCGTGGATCACCCGTTTTACGCCGGCGCGTTCCAGCGCGGGAAAGCGTTTATAGGCAAATTCCACCGAATCCGCGATCTTGTCGAATTGTTCCTGCATCAATTCCTGACCGAAATCCCACGGGGTGCCGTCAACCGACCACGCCTCACAGGGTTTTTCGTAAAAGCCGATGCAGAACCCCCGGCCTTCCTGCCGCAGGTAAGATTCGCCGCCCGGATCCATCACATGCGGAAATTCGCGCCCCCCCCGCGCGACGATTTCCGGGATATCATCGGTGACCAGATATTGATGCGCCATCGGCAGCAGCGGCAGATAGACCCCCGCCATCGCCCCTACTTCGCGCGCCCAAAGCCCGCCCGCGTTGACCAAATGTTCGGCAATGATGGTGCCTTTTTCGGTGACCACTTCCCAAGACCCATCAGCCCGGGCGTTGGTTTCCAGCACCCGGTTGTGCAAAACAATCTCTGCCCCGCCCATTTTGGCGGCCTTGGCATAGGCATGCGTGGTGCCATAGGGATCAAGATGACCATCCAGCGGATCATAAAGCGCGCCCAGAATGCCCTTGGTGTTGACCATGCCATCGGTCATCTGCTCTACCTCGGCAGGCGTCAGAATGGCGGTATCAAGGCCCATATAGCGGTGCTTGGCGCGCTCGGCTTTCAGCATATCGAACCGTTCGGCATTGTCGGCCAGCGTGATGCCACCCACATGGTGCAACCCGCAAGACATGCCGGTCAGCGCCTCAAGTTCTTTATACAGCCGGATGGTATAGCCTTGCAGCGCCGCCATATTGGTGTCGCCGTTAAGGGTGTGAAATCCACCCGCCGCGTGCCATGTTGACCCGGAGGTCAATTCCGAGCGTTCCACAAGCATCACGTCAGACCAGCCCAGCTTGGTCAGGTGATACAGCACCGAACAGCCGACAACGCCGCCGCCGATGACCAGAACGCGGGTATGGGTTTTCATAGACTGACTCCGGGCGATGACTTCCCGGGCAATCTGGCGGCGTATTGGCCGTTGGTCATGCGGGTTTGCGACAAAAAATGTCGCTTTGACCGCGTTGCCCCGTCAGGCGGCGTGGCGTGCGGCCATGCGCGGGTGCCGCGCTATTTTTCCGGGATCAAGCCGCGCGGGCTGAACCGCAGCACCAACAACAGCACAAGGCCCAAGGTGATCAGCCGCAAATGCGGCGCACCTTCGACCAGATGCGCCTTCAGCGCGCCGTCCGCCATAGGTGAGGTGATAATCCCCATAAACACCGGACCTGCGTTTTCCACGATCAGCCACAGCCAGCCCAGCAACAGCCCGCCCAAAACCGAGCCCCAGTTGTTGCCCGATCCGCCCACGATCACCATCACCCAGATCAGAAAGGTAAAGCGCAGCGGCGAATAATTCGACGGCGTCAACTGCCCCTCCATCGAGGTCAGCATGGCACCCGCCAGACCCACCACCGCCGAGCCGATGATGAAAATCTGCAAATGCCGCCGGGTGACGTCTTTGCCCATCGCTGCCGCGGCGACCTCGTTGTCGCGGATCGCGCGCATCATGCGGCCCCAAGGGCTGTTCAGCGCCCGTTCCGACAGCCAGATCAGCGCCAGCAACACCGCACCAAAGATCAGCAGATACAACAGCTTGACCAGAATGGTCGAGGCACCAATCGGGTCCATCCCCCAGTTTTGCACGATGCTAAGAAAGCCTGCGTCTTTTTGCAGATCAACCTCGTAGGGCACGGGCCATGGCCGGGGCAGGGCGATGATGTTTTTAACCCCGCGCGCCAGCCAATCCTCATTCTTCATCACCGACAGGATGATTTCTGCAATACCAAGCGTCGCAATCGCCAGATAGTCTGACCGCAGCCCCAAGGCCACCTTGCCAATCGCCCAAGCCGCTGCCGCCGCCATCAACGCGCCCACCGGCCACGCCAGCAACGACGGCAGGCCCAGCCCGCCCATATTGCCGGCGGTGGCGGGGTTGAAGGCCTCAATCGCTTCGGACGCGGGATCAAATATTGCGCGGTAGGCAAAAAAACCGCCGATCAATATCACCGCCACCGCCGCATTGCGCCCGCGCCCGGGCTGCAGCCGTTTGTAGGCCAGCACCGCCGCCGCAATCACCGCCACCCCGAAGGCCAGCGCCAGCATCAGCCGCGGCCCACCCGCCGCCCAGCCTTCGGGCACCGGTTGGCCCGACACCAGCACAACCGCCAGCCCGCCAAGCGCCACCGATCCCATGATGCCGGTCGAAAACAGCCCGGCATAGCCCCATTGCATGTTGACGCCCAACGCCATGATCGCCGACAGAATGCCGATGTTCAGGATCGACAGCGACAGGTTCCAGCTTTGGAAAACTCCGGTGGCGACGAACAACATGGCCACGGCGGCAAACAAAAGCAAATTGCGCGAGGTGCTGCTTTTGGCAATCGGATGATGCTGTGCCATGTTATTTCCCTTTGAAAATGCCGGTGGGCATGAACAGCAACACGATGATCAGGATGGAAAAGCTGACCGCAAATTTGTAATCGGTGGACAAAAGCTGCACCAGACTGTCGGGCGCCATATCGGCCGACACCAGATATGTGACCACTTTTTTCCACGCATAGGTGACGAACACTTCGGAAAACGCGATGACAAAGCCACCCGCGATGGCGCCCAAGGGTGACCCCAGCCCGCCCACAATTGCTGCCGCCGCAATCGGCAACAGCAGTTGGAAATACACAAACGGGCGGAAGGATTTGTCCAAACCATAAAGCGTGCCCGCAATCACCGCCAACCCTGCGGCCAAAATCCACGCCACCTGCACCACCCGGTCGGGGTTGATGCCCGACAGCAGCGCCAGATCCTCGTTATCGGCAAAGGCCCGCATTGACTTGCCTGTGCGGGT
>JANPLZ010000035.1:0-1996 GCA_031422555.1 Cypionkella sp.
CCAGCCGCGATCATCCTGAAACCGGCGCAACGCCCGCAGATGGGTGAGCATACCCCCAACCATGCCCGGCACCGCTGCCACGGTTTCCAGCACCACGGCGCGGTGGCCATAGCGGTGGCGGAAAAACAAATCGGCAAAAAATCGCAGAAATTTCACCGCTCCCAAAGCCACCCGATCGCCAATGCCGATGGGCTTGTAATGGGTGACGTTCAAGGCGGTTTCGATTTGCAAAGTCGTCTGGTGGGGATGGGAAAGAGGCATCGCTATGGTCCTTTCAGACACAGATCATCCTGACCCAGTATATGGCGATGCAGGGATGAATTTGTGATGCGACGAATTGACCAGTGCGGGCAGCGCCTGAAAGGATGGGGGTTTCACACCCCCAAGCGGCACATGCCGCTTCCCCCGTGGAGTATTTTCACCAAAATGAAACGCAAATTTTAGGCAAATTGTTGGGGATTTTCACCCCTTCATACTGTCCCAAAAGCCTTTGACCTTGGAGAAGAACGAAAACCCTTCGGGGTTGTTGTCTTCGGACAGGGTATCAAATTCGCGCAGTATCTCTTTTTGCCGTGCCGTCAGATTGACCGGTGTTTCCACCGCCAACTCGATCAGCATATCGCCCGCGCCGCCGTCGCGCAGGGCGGGCATGCCCTTGGCGCGCAGTCGCATCTGCTTGCCGGTCTGGCTGCCTGCGGGCACTTTGACCCGGCTTTTACCGCCATCAATGGTGGGCACTTCAACCTCACCGCCCAGCGCCGCGGTGGCCAAGGTGATCGGCACGCGGCAGAACAAATGCACAGAATCGCGCTGAAAGATCGGGTGATCCTTGACCTCGATGAAGATATACAAATCCCCCGACGGGCCGCCGCGCATCCCCGCCTCGCCTTCACTGGCCAGACGGATCCGGGTGCCGGTTTCAACCCCTGCCGGGATATTCACCGACAGCGCGCGTTCTTTTTCCAGCCGCCCTGCCCCGGCGCAAGATTTGCACGGGTTTTTAACAATCTGGCCTGCGCCACTGCACGTGGGGCAGGTGCGTTCCACGGTGAAAAAGCCTTGCTGCGCACGCACTTTGCCCATGCCTGAACAGGTGGGGCAAGTAACAGGTTCAGCGCCACCTTCGGCACCCGACCCGCGACAGGTATCACAGGCAACCGATGTGGGAACGGAAATGGTTTTTTGCACACCCGCAAAGGCTTCTTCCAGCGATACCCGCAGGTTATAGCGCAAATCTGATCCGCGCTGGGCGCGCGCCCGCTGGCCACCGCCGCCGCGCCCGCCCATGAAATCGCCAAACAAGTCTTCGAACACGTCTGAAAAAGCGGAGGCAAAATCGCCGTTGCCACCGGCATAACCGCCGCGTTGCGCCCCGCCGCCACCTTCAAATGCGGCATGGCCAAAGCGGTCGTAGGCGGCCTTTTTATCAGCGTCTTTCAGCACTTCGTAGGCTTCGTTGATCTCTTTGAACTGGGCTTCGGCGTTGGGGTTGCTGGCATTGCGGTCGGGGTGCAATTCTTTTGCCTTGGCCCGATAGGCCTTTTTCAACTCTTCGGCAGAAGCGCCTTTTGACGCGCCCAAAAGATCGTAATAGTCGCGCTTTGCCATCGCAAAACCCTTTCACGGGAACGCAGCAGGGCGGCCCTTGGTGTGGGCCGCCCTGTGTTGGTTCCTGGCGGCTTACTTCCGCTTGTTGTTCCCGAGGTCTTCGAAGTCTGCGTCGATGATGTCTTCATCTACGCCGCGCTGCTCGTCCGGGTCGTTGCCATCATTGGCATCTGCCGAGGCTTTGTAGATCGCCTCGCCCAGCTTCATCGCGGCTTCGGTCAGGTTCTGGATGCCGCCTTTGATCTTGCCAACCTCTTCGGTTTTCAAGACGTCTTCCAGCGCCGCCATCGCCAACTCGATCACTTCGACTGTTGACGGATCAACCTTGTCGGAATGCTCGGCCAGCGACTTTTTGGTTGAATGCAACAGGCTTTCAGCCTGATTGCGG
>JANPLZ010000036.1:0-1746 GCA_031422555.1 Cypionkella sp.
GATGCCCAGCGGGATGCCGATCAGAATGCACAAGATCGACGCCGCCCCCAGCAGCGCCACTGTCAGCATCGACAATTCCCAAAAGCCGAACAACCCAAGATAGGCCAGTGCTGCAGCAGTAAAGATCGCCACGCGCGGGCCCGCCAACTGCCAGCCCAGCGTGCAGATCACCAGCATCACCACTGGCCAGGGGGTGCCGACCAACACCACCTCGAACGCCTCAACCAAAATCCGGATTGCGTTGCGAATGCCGTCAAACACGCCGCGCCCCGCGTCATAGGTGGCAACGAACCCGGCATCAAGCCAAGCCTCAACCGCCGCGAACAGCGCTTTGTCCGCCGGAAATGTGGTCAACCATGCGGGGGGGGCGGTGGCGACCACGGCATATAGTGTGATGCCGTAAATCGCGGTGATCAGGCCCGCGGTGACCGCCAACCGCAAGGCGGGCGCACCATGGGCCATGTGTTGGTTGCCACGCCACGCGGAAAAGCGGCGCTCGTAAAGAAAGTTGGCACAAAGCCCGGTTACCAGTCGGATTAGCAGCAGCAGACCGACACCGGCCCAGAGGCGCGCGCCGGCCCCCTTAGCGCTTTGTGCCGCCGCGGCCCCAGCGGCATCAACCGCTTTTTGCAAATTATCCGCCAGTTTGGTGGCTGTTGCCGCCCCCGCGCTGTTACCCGCCGCCAAAGCCTCGGTCGCCTCCGTCCGGCGGCTGGCGATGGTGGCCTGCAGTTGCGCCACCCGGGCGTTCGCCGCCCCGTCAGTGTTGCCCCAGACGCCCGACGTAATCTGCGTTAGCGCCACAAGATCCAGAAAGCACAACAGAAGGAACAGAAACGACAGCCCGCGCATCCCGGCCCACAGCGGGCCAAACAGCGCGGCGGCCGGGTTGAAGCTGACCACCGGACCGCGGCAGGCCTGCAGCCTATCAAAGGTGCGGGCGTAATAGCCAGCGTTGCGGCCCGCAAAGCGCGCAATCAGATCGGTCTTGGTCATCATCATCGACCCTCACGGATGGCCAGCAATAGCCGGTCTTTGGTCACGGCGCCCAGACTGGTGCCGCCATCGTCGATCACTACCGGCAGGTCGCTGCCCGCAACCAACCCGATCAACGCATCCAGATTTGCCCCGGGGGCCGCACGCGGTGCAGCCGCCGGATCAAACGCGCAGTTTGCCTGCGTCACGGCCAGCGGCTCCATAATGGTGCGGGCGGTGATCAGGCCCAGCTTTGAGATGTTTTGCACAAACGCCCGCACATAATCATCGGCGGGCTTGGTCACGATGTCTTCGGGTGTGCCGGTTTGTACGATGCGACCGTCCTTCATGATCGCAATGCGGCTGCCAACGCGGATCGCCTCATCCAGATCATGGGTGATAAACAAGGTGGTTTTGCCCAAGCGTTGCGACAGCGCCAGAAACTGATCTTGCAATTGGCGGCGGATCAACGGGTCCAGCGCTGAAAACGGCTCGTCCATCAACAAAATCGCGGGGTCTGCGGCAAGTGCGCGCGCCAGCCCGACGCGCTGCTGCATGCCGCCCGACAATTCCTTGGGCAACCGGTCGGCGTAGCCTTGCAAGCCCACCAGAGCCAGCTTTTCGGCAGCGACCTGCCACCGCATCGCCTTGGGCGTGCCGCGCAGTTCCAGAGGATAGGCGACATTGTCTTCCACCGACCGGTGCGGCAACAGGGCCATATGCTGAAACACCATGCCGATGCGTTCGGCGCGCAACGCACGCAGCGCCTTG
>JANPLZ010000037.1:0-40674 GCA_031422555.1 Cypionkella sp.
CCGTGCATCTTGCGCCGCACACCCTATCTGGTAGCGTCAACACAATTGCCCACAAAGCCTGCCCTGTGGAAAACTCTTGCCAAATGGGGCTTTGAATGACATTCCTATCGGTTGTAACGGTATTGCTTCCCTAAATGGGCAGACCCGTTACGAAAGCCCCCACAAGAGGGGCGTTGGTGAGGAAGATAAGATGGTTGATCGCCTAGATCAGATGGCCGCACAAGACCAGGTGTTCGAAGACTTGCAGGCCGATGCGTTTACGCTGGCCAAGTCTTTGGACAGCCATATGCAGAAAAGTTTTGCGCCCGATGCCCTGAAACATCTGCGGCTGTTTTCTTCGGGCGAAGTGGCCGAACTGCTGGGGGTCAGCCAGACCAACCTGCGCAAGCTGCACCATGATGGCAAAATCCCTGATGTGCCGCTGGATGAACGTGGGCGCAAAATGTATCGCGCCCGCGATATTTTTGCGGTCCGGCTGGCCTTGGCACGCAGCGCAAAGGACCCGATTCAGTATCTACCGGGCCGTATAGGCTCTGATCAGGTGCAGGTGATCGCGACTTGCACGTTCAAGGGCGGGTCGGGCAAATCGACCAGTTGTGCGCATCTGGCCCAACGTTTTGCGATGAAGGGCTACCGCGTTCTGGTGATAGATATGGATCCGCAGGCGTCACTATCGTCGATGATGGGGCTGCGGCCCGAAATTGATCTGACCGAACGCGGCACGATTTATGATGCCATCCGCTATGACGCGCCGCTGCCGATGCAAGACGTGGTCCGTAAAAGCTATTTCCACAATCTGGATATTGCGCCGGGCGGGTTGATCTTGTCGGAATATGAAACTGAAACCCCGCGCGCCATTCGCCAGAACGTGCAGCCGCCTTTCTATCTGCGCCTGCGCGATGCCATTGATCAGGTGCAGGATCAGTATGATCTGGTGTTCATCGACTGCCCCCCGCAGCTGGGCTTTTTGACCCTGTCGGCGATGGTTGCCTCGACCGCCCTGTTGATCACCGTGATCCCCAATATGATCGACGTCGCGTCTTTGGCACAGTTTTTGAAAATGTCGACATCGCTTTTGGAAGTGGTGCGCGAGTCGGGTCATTCGCTTGACTATGATTTCATGCGCTATCTGATCTGCCGATACGAGCCGTCTGACACCCCGCAAACCCAGATGGCTGGGTTTTTGCGGGTGCAATTTGGCAAACGGGTGATGACCGAACCGTTCTTGAAAAGCACCGCTGTGTCGGATGCAGGTCTGACACAGCAGACCCTATACGAGGTCAACCGCAGTGATTTTCACCGCAACACCTATGACCGCGCCGTGGAATCGGTGAACAAAGTCGCGAACGAGCTGGAATTTTCGATCCAACGCGCATGGGGGCGAAACTGATGGGCCGCAAGAATATCTTTGACACTGCAGCGCCAGACCCTGTGCCCGAGCCGCAGAAATCGGCCGCCCTGCCCGAGGCGTTTCAGTATGGCCCGGTTGGGGCAATGCGCAACAATTTGCGTGAAATCGGCGCGCGCTCGATCCAGGATCTGGACCCCGAGTTGATCGAAGACACCGGCCACCGCGACCGGATCATAATTACCGATGATGATGTGGCGGATTTGCGGGCCAGCATCGCCGCCTATGGTCAGCAAGTGCCCATTCTGGTGCGCCCCCACCCCCGGCTAAGTGGCCGGTATCAGGTGGTTTATGGCCGCAGACGCTTGGCTGCCATCACCGGCATGGGGGTGACCGTCAAGGCGATGGTGCGCAGCATGTCCGACCGCGAGGCGGTTCTGGCGCAGGGGCAGGAAAACTCGGTTCGCAAAGACCCGTCTTTTATTGAAAAGGCCCTGTTTGCGCAGGCGCTGCGGGCGTCGGGCTATGAAGCGCCGCTGATACTGGATGCGCTGAACCTTAACCGGGCAATCTTGTCGCAGATGGATACGGTGACGGCCACCGTTCCCGCAGAGATGATTTATGCCATTGGGGCGGCGGATGGCATCGGCCGTCGGCGCTGGATGGATTTGACCAACAATGTCAAGGCCGTGGAGGGTGACGCGCTGCGGCTGATCCCGCATGATCTGGACGACACCGCGGCGACGGACACGCGGTTTGATCAGGTTGACCGGGCGGTGAAGGCGCATTTGCGCCCTGCCCTGCCAACGCCGCCCGCCGCCAAGCATGTGGTGCAATCCAGCGATGGCAAAACCATTGCCGAATTGCTGACTGACCCTGCCCGGCTGCGGATTGTCGTGGATACCAAAAACAACGCCGCCTTTGCGGCTTGGCTGCTGGCCAACGGCGATGCCACGCTGCGGCGACTGCATGACGAGTTTACCGCGCAACACTGGCCCAAAGGCCCCATTGCGTAACCTGATGACGCCCTGAAACCCTGAAAGGAGGCACGACCGGACCCCAGAAAACAGAAAGCCCCCCGAGATAAATCCCGGAAGGCCCTCATCTGTACTCGCACTCCAGATGTATCACCTTGCCCGGACAAGTCAATTCCAACCGATTCGGTTGGCTGAAAAATCATGTCCAATTTCTGGTTTTGACAGGAAATTGTCGATTTTTCGCGGGGCAGGGGTTCCCGTGATGATGATCATGTTAATGACCCACCCCATTTATGGGGCCAAAACTGCTGTGCCGCCCTCGCCACTACCAGACACCCGCTGGGCGGTTTTGGTTGATCTGGTGAAGTGCCGCAAAGCGTTTGGCCTGAATGACCGCGATCTTACGGTTTTACGCGGCCTGATCAGTTGCCTGCCCAAGGCTGATTTGGGCCACACATTTGTCTTTGCGTCCAACGTCACGTTGTCAAACCGAACCGACGGCATGCACGAACGCACGTTGCGGCGTCATCTGGCCAGACTGATTGCCGCCGGACTGATCACGCGGCACAACAGCCCAAACGGCAAACGCTATGTCCGGCGCAACAATGCGGGTGCTGCAGCGCATGCGTTTGGCTTTGACCTGGCACCGCTATTTGCCCAGCACACCGCTATTGCGGCCCAAGCAGCGGCCGCGACTATCCACGCCGACCAGATCGCCGTGTTGCGCGAAGAGCTGTCGTTACTGCGCAACAGCATTCTGACCTTTGACGCAGAACTTGCGGAAATCATGCGCAAAGCCCTGCGCCGCAATCTGACCACGGATGCCATGCGGATCATGATCAACGCGGTTAAAACCCGGATATCGGCCATGGATATCGCCGTTGGTCCACCGGAATTGTCCGGCAATGACAGTCAAATTGTCCGGCACAAACAGAAATCATTAAAAGATTTAGATATAAAAAAAAGCTGCCTAGAAACAAAAGTGCCGGCGCCAAAAAATGCCGAACCGACACAGCAGCATGATACAGAACCGCTGCCGCATTTAACCACTATTCTGGAGGCTTGCCCGGAGAGCTGTGTTTTTGCCGCAGAACCGCTGCGAACTTGGCCAGAATTGATCCGTTTTGTTGATGTATTGGCCCCGATGCTGCAAATCGACCGTTCCGCGATGGCTGTGGCTCGCCAATCAATGGGGGCCGCAGCGGTGGCGGTGGCGGTGATGTGTATCCTTCAAATGGGCGACCGGGTGCGTTCAGCAAGCGCGTATTTGCGGGGCCTAAGCAAGCGCGCAGATGCCGGCGGGTTTTCCTGCGCTGCGCTGATCAAATCTGTGCTGGCGCAACGTGCGATGGTTGGGGCAGGGGTCTGACAATGGGGTTTTATCATTCTGAACAAGATTGTTACCGCGGTAACAGGGCGTGCGGGATGGTTACGAAGTATTCTGTTACCGCGGTAACGCAAAAGAAAACGCCCGGTCTCCCGGGCGTCTGTTCGTCAGATGTGATGGAAAGATTACATCTTACCCCAGATTTTCGCATAAGCATCGCGATAGCCATTTTGCGGATCAAAGGCGTTGCTGTCGCCCGCAGCTGCCAGACCTGCCTCGGTCACCAAGGCGGGAGCGGTGACATAGCCGGAACAGGCTTCGCCGGAAATGGCGCGGTTCAACTCATCCACCAACTGCCAGCCTTGCAAGTTCAGCGGCTCTGCCACCGTGATCGCCTGATATTGGCCGGAACGAATGCGCTGAAACGCCGCTTCCGACCCATCACCCGCAGACCCGGCCTTGGGGTTGGCTTTGCCATCAACGCCTGCCGCCGCAAGGGCCGGGCCCATGAAATCAAAATACAGATCGTTGATCGCCAGCGAATGCGTCCACTTTTCCCCATACTTCTGCAGCAGGGCGGTGGTCAGTGGCCCCATCCGGGTAGAGGTTTCGGCAATAGGCGTGTCGACATATTCCAACACCGTGCCGCCCATATCTTCGATGGTTTTCTTGATCCGATCCGCCTTGTCGATCGCGATTTGATAAGTGGAATCGGTGAAGATGATCGCACCAACACCGGCCCCGCCATCGCCCATTGCCCATTTCGCCGCCGTCTCGGACACCGTCATGGCATCGGTCGACACGTTGGCAAAAATCCCGCCCGGCGCATCGCAGCCAATCTTTGGCCCCGAATGCCATGACACCATCGGAATGCCTGCTGCAACCACGGCCTCGATGGCGACTTGCTGCTCTACCGCGTCAAAGCCGTTGATGATGATGCCGTTCGGCTGCAAGGCCATCGCCTGACCAAAGGCCGCCGTGCGACTTTGCACAGAACCGGCACCATCCAGAACCCGCACCGTCCAACCGATTTTAGCCGCGGCTTCTTCAACACCGGTGGTCACGCCCAGAATGCCGCCGTTTTTCAGATCGCCTGCCAGAACCACGATGGTTTTGCCTTCGGCAGCTATCGGACCGGTTGTCGGGCCATCAAACGCCGCGTCTTGCGCATACGACGGCAGTGCAAAGCCCGCGATCACGGTGGTGGCAAGCAACACTTTCATAAAGTCACGCTTAAACATAGGTAGTCCTCCCAGTTGGTTGTCTTTGGTTATTTCTTCGCAGCACCTTTCTTGCGCTGCGCATAGCCTGCGATGCCGATGGCGATCAGCAATGTCAGGCCGTTGAACATCGGCTCGACCCAAAAGGATCCGCCGAATTGCTGGATGCCAGAGATTCCGACCGCCAAAATCATCACGCCAACGATGGTGCCCCAAACGTTGACACGTCCCGGCTTTATGGTGGTGGATCCAAGAAACGCGCCCACCAAAGCGGGCAGCAGAAATTCAAGCCCGACCGAGGCCTGACCGATCCGCAGCTTTGATGCTAGCAGCACGCCGGTAAGTGCCGTCAAAAGGCCCGAGGTAACAAAGGCACCCACAACAAATTTTCGGGTGGGAATGCCGTTCAACTCGGCCGCGCGTTGGTTCGCGCCAATGGCATACAGATACCGCCCGACCGGCGTGTATTCCAAAATGATCCACAGTGCGAAGGTGACGGTGACAACGTAATAGGCGGTGATCGGAAGGCCGAACACAAAGGTGCCCGACAGTGCATAAAACCCGTCCGGCAGCACGCCCACCATTTGCCGCCCGCCGGTATGCCAAAGCGCCAGCGAATACAAAACCGTGCCGGTGCCAAGCGTGGCGATAAAGCTGTCGATGCGGGCAACCTCTACCAAAAAGCCATTCAACGCCCCGACAATCGCCCCCAGCACCAACACAATGGCCACCGCCACAGGAAAGGGCAGGCCATAAAGTGTTTGCAGCGAAATAGCTAAAATGTGCCACAAAACAATACCATAGCCGACAGTCAGGTCGATACGTCCTGCAACCATAGGGATCATGGCGGCCAAAGACAGCATGGCGATGATGGCTTTGTCAGACAAAATCGCCCGCAGGTTCAAAACTGTGGGGAATGTCGTGGGCAGCAGGATCGAAAAGATCAAAATCAGCGCGAACATCAAGATGACCAGACCGTAAACCGGCACCAGACGGATCAGTTTTGCCCCGGTTGACAGATGGGCGATCTCATCCTTGGTGGGTTCAAGCGCGTTTGACTCAATCGACGGCATGACGGTTCCTTAAACAGTTTCACCAGCCGAGGCGGCCTGGATCAGGGATTCGGTGGACAGCTCTACGCCCGTCAGTTCCGCCACCGGCAGACCCCGGCTGAACACGATGGCGCGGTGACAGATATTGGCGATTTCCTCAAAGTCGGTGGAAACCACCAGCACCCCCATGCCCGACGCCAAGGCGGCAAACAGCAGATGGTAAATCTCAGCTTTGGCGCCAACATCCACCCCTGCCGTTGGGTCTTCGGTGATCAGCAAGCGGCGATTTGCGCCCAGCCAGCGGCCGACCACCACCTTTTGCTGATTGCCACCCGACAAGGCTTCGATCGTCAGTGTGGGATCATTTGGCGACAGGCCCACGCGCGCGCCGATGGTTCGTGCCATCGCGTCTTCGCGCGCAGGCCGCAGGAACGACATCAGACCACGCCCGGTGGCCGACGGATTGATGTAGGCGTTTTCGCGTATTGTCAGGCCGGGCGCGATGCTTTCATGCACCCGGTCGCGCGCCACAAAGCCAATGCCCGACTGCATGGCGGTCTGGGGGCTGCGCAGATCGGGGCACTGCCCGTCAAGCGTGATTGTGCCGCGATGCGCCATGGTGCCAAACAGGCTGCGGCCAATGTCTTCGTGCCCCGCACCGCGCAAACCCGCCAGACCCAGCACCTCGCCTTGGGCGATCCGGAACGACACCGGGCCGACGCGCGGGGTTGCCAGATGTTCGACCCGCAGAATTTCAGGCCCCGCGTGCAGGGCCGGGCGGTTGATTTCACGGGCTTTGCGACCAACGATCAGGCTGACCAGTTCTTCGGGCGTGGTGTGATCTATCGGGCGCATGCCCACCATTTGCCCATCGCGCAGCACCGCAACCCGGTCAGCGATCTTGAAAATCTCGTCCAAGCGGTGGCTGACATAGATCATCCCGACACCGCGCGCCTTTAGCGGACGCAAGGCGTTGAACAGGCGTTCAACCTCGTCCGCAGGCAGGCTGGCGGTGGGTTCATCCAGCACCAGAAAATCGCAATCCGCAGCCAGTGCCCGTGCAATTGCCACCAGTGATTTCTGCGTGCGCGTCAGGTTTGAAACCCGGGTTGACGCCGGAAATTCTGCTTCGACCAACTTTAGCGCGGCATCGGCACGGGCCTCGGTGGCGGGCCAGTCAATGCGACGGCCTTTTTTGCAATACCCCAGTGCCAGCGCGATGTTTTCGGCCACGGTCATCCATTCGATCAGCCCAAGATCCTGATGGATAAAGGCCACGGCTTGACCGCCGACTTTGCCCGCCACATGGGCATAGGCCGTGCCATCAATGGAAACTTGGCCTTGATCAGCGCGGTGGATGCCGCCCAGCACTTTGATCAGGGTTGATTTTCCGGCACCATTTTCGCCCAGCAGGGCCACAATCTCTCCCCGGCCCACGTGTAAAGACACGCCACGCAACGCCAACGTGCCGCCAAAGGATTTGACGATACGGTCAAAAAACAGGCCGTCGCTGGCCGGCATAGCAGCATCCTCCCTGAACGGCGCGCTGTTCTTTTGACAGGTTTACCGGTAACGTGATTTAACGGTGCTATCGAGCGGGGTCTGCTGTCAAGACAATAGTTATCGATAACATAGCGGATCTCGCGCGGCGTGAAGGCGCGGCGTCAACACGGAAAGAACAAAACCGACGAATGGATCGGAAAACCAAAGCAAATCTGACGGATATCGCCCGCGCTACCGGCGTATCAAAGATGACGGTCAGCCGGGTTTTGCGCGGGGCGACCGGGTTTTCGGATGAAACCAAAGCCAAAGTGCTGCGCGAAGCTGAACGGCTGGACTATGTGCCGAATCGGCTGGCCCAAGCGTTTGGGTCGGATACCGCGTCAACTTTGGTGGGAATTTGCGTGCCGCGCCTGACTTCGGGGCTGTTTGGTCATGTGCTGGAAGGCGTTGATCGCGCGCTGTCGCGGTTGGGCTATCAGACGATGATCGGCAGCCACAATCATTCCATCGCGGAAGAAGAGGCATGGCTGCGTCAACTGGTGGCGTGGCGTCCGGCTGGGGTGATCCTGTCGGGCCGGGTTCACACGGCGGCCACGGTTGATTTGCTGCGCCGCGCGGGCATGCCGGTGGTCGAGATATGGGATTTGACCACCAGTCCGATCGACATGGCCGTGGGCTTTTCGCATTTCGATTGTGGCGTCGAGATGGGCCAGTTTTTGATCCGCAAAGGCCGCCGCAAGGCTGGATTTGTCGGCGCACTGTCGCGGTCGGATGTGATGGGCACCGCTCGGCTGGACGGGTTTTCGGCTGCCATGGCACGGGCGGGCTTTCCGCTGGTTGACCGCGAGGTGTTGTTGGACAGCCCCGGTTTTTACGCAGGCTATTACGGGTTGGAAACCTTGCTGGCCCGGCAACCAAGCCTTGACGTGGTGTATTTCCACAATGATGAAATGGCGATTGGCGGGTTGGCCTATGCGGCGGCGCATGGCCTGTCGGTGCCCGGCGATCTGGGCATTGTCGGCTGGGGTGGAATGGAGGCCGCATCGGTGTTGCCGCGCCGGCTGACCACCACCGTTGTGCCTACAACAGCCATCGGCAAAGCCGCCGCCGAAGGTTTGGTGGCCCGGCTGAAGGGTGAGCATTGCGAAGATATTGTAGTGATCCCAACGCGGTTGGTGCCCGGCGAAACCGGCTGAAAAACGCCGCCCTACACCTTGTGCCCGGCTTTACACCCCATGCCCGACCCATGGCCCGTGCTTGTCGGCCAGACCATCAACCCGGTCGAACCCATGCGCGCCAAAGAAATCACGCTGTGCCTGAATCATGTTGGCGGTGGACCGACCCGTGCGCATCATATCAAACCATGCCAGCCCCGACGCCAGCGCCGGCAACGGCAACCCGTGCAGCGCCCCCGCCGCGATGGTTTGCCGCAATGCGATGTGGCTGGCGCGCAAATGATCGGCAAAGAACGGCGCAAGCATCAGGTTGCGGCTTGGGTCTTCGGTCAGCGCCTGCGCCATGTCGTTCAGCATGCCCGACCGGATGATGCAGCCTTCGCGCCAGACTTGAGCAATCTGGGGCAGGGGCATCGCCCAGCCAAACGCGGCGGCGGCCGCCGAAATTAACGCAAATCCTTGGGCATAGCACAGGATTTTTCCGGCAATCAGCGCCTGTTCCAACTGATCCAGCGTCAGCACCCCCGCCGCCAGCGGTTGCGGCGCGGCGCCAAAGGCGGCTTGCCCCGCCAGCCGTTCTTCCAGCCGGGACGACAGGTTGCGCGCCATCACCGCAGCCTCTATTGCGGGCACGGGTGCGGCCAGATGTTGCGCCTCGATCACCGTCCAGCGCCCGGTGCCCTTTTGGCCCGCCCGATCAAGGATCATGTCAAGCATCGGCTTGCCGGTATGGGTATCGGTGGCGGCGGCCACTTCGGCGGATATTTCTATCAGATATGACTGCAACGCGCCTTTGTTCCAGCCCTGCAGCGTGGTGGAAATCTGTGCGGCGGACAGGCCCATGCCATCGCGCATCACGCCGTAAACCTCGGCGATCATTTGCATATCGGCGTATTCGATGCCGTTGTGAACCGCTTTGACAAAATGCCCCGCGCCGTCTGGCCCCATGTAGTCGGCACAGGGCTGGCCGTGGTATTTCGCGGCGATGGCGTTCAGAATCGGCGAGATACGGTCCCAATCCTGTTTGCGCCCGCCACCCATGATGGCTGGGCCGTGCCGCGCCCCCTCTTCGCCGCCCGACACCCCCATGCCCATAAATCGCGGCCCGTTTGCCGCGTCTTTTGACCGCCGGTTGGTGTCGTGAAATTCGGCATTGCCCGCGTCGATGATCAGATCATCGGCCCCAAGATATGGCCGCAATGCCGCGATTTGTTCATCAACTGCGGGCCCTGCAGGCACCATCAGAATAATCGCGCGGGGAGGTCTGATCGCGGCCACAAGTTCGGCCAGCGTTTCTGTTGGCGTTATCATCGGCGCAAGCGATCCGGCATTGGCCTTGAAATCATGCGTCACCGCCGTGGTGCGGTTCCAGACTGCAATCGCAAAACCCTTTTCAGCGATGTTCAGGGCCAGCATCGCCCCCATGGTGCCAAGGCCGATCAGGCCAATTTGGGCGACAGGTTCGGTCATGGTTTTTGCGCTCCGGCACGGTTCAGGGTGATGGCATAAAGACTGGTGGTGGCGGTGATGAACAGCTGATGCTTGGCCCGCCCGCCAAAGCACAGGTTGGACACGCCTTCCGGGATCAGGATTTTTCCCATCAAATGGCCGTCAGGGGCGATGCAATGCACGCCATCCGCCGCCGATGTCCACAGGTTGCCATCGCTGTCACAGCGGATGCCATCGGCACAGCCCGGCTGCACCACATGAAAAACCGCCCCGCCAACCGGGCGGCCAGAGGCCATCGAAAAGCTGCGGATATGCTGAGGATCTGTTGAAAACATCCGCCCGGTATCGGCGACATACAGCGTTTGTTCGTCCGGGGAAAACGCGAGGCCATTGGGGCAGGCAAAATCGGTCAGCACCGCCTGAAGGCTGCCATCGGGATCAACCCGGTAGACGTTGCAGGGCAGTTCCTGCGCCGATTGAAATCCTTCGTAATTGGTCAAGATGCCGTAGTGCGGATCCGTGAACCAGATCGCACCATCGGAATGCACTACAACATCATTGGGCGAATTCAACGGCTTACCCAGATAGCGGTCGGCAATAACGGTGATCTCGCCATTCAGTTCGGTGCGGGTCACGCGCCGGGTGCCATGTTCGCATGAGATCAGGCGGCCTTGCAGATCGCGGGTGTGGCCGTTGGAATAATTCGACGGCGCGCGGTAAGTGCTGATCCCCGCGCCTGGCGTGTAGCGCAAGATGCGATTGTTCGGGATGTCGGAAAACAACAAACAGCCCGCATCGCCGAACCAGACCGGGCCTTCAACCCAATCAAACCCGGTGGCCAATTGTTTTACGGGCGCATTGCCCATGACGTAGCTGCCAAAGCGCGGATCAAAGGTTTCGAAAAACGCCATCGGGCAGGGTGTCCTTTCGGGTCGGTGCGGGATGAGTGTAAAATCAAGCACCGCTGACCGGAACGCTACGCGATGGCATAGGCGCACACAACGCAAACTAAGCCTGTGTCGGTGGGCGGGTCAGGCGATGTCTGAAAAATCGGGTGCTTGGATTCTTGCGGTGGTCTTTTTACGGGCAGGCGGCCAGTCCGGTTTGCCGCTAAAATCGGGGAATCGCCGTTCACCGGTGGCCCCATAGCCAAGATCAACCGTTGCCCGTGGTGCCTTACTAAAAGAATCAGGCTTTACATCAAAGTGTTTTTGTCGGAAATAATGGGGCGTTCAGGACGGCGTCCCGGGCCAAGCCTTTTGTGTGATTTATCCGGAGAACGTTGATGAAGCGTGTGATCATTGCCAGCCTGCTATGCTCTACTTTTGCAGCCACCCCGCTGCTTGCCAGTGATCCGGCAAGCGTGGTCAGCCATTATTCCGATATTGCCGCGGCCACCTACGGCGACAGCCTGACCACGGCAAAGGTGTTGCAGGTGGCGGTAAATGCGCTGATCGCAGCCCCGTCCGAGGCGACGCTGGCCGCGGCGAAAACCGCCTGGTTGGCCGCCCGGGTGCCCTATCAGCAGTCCGAAGTATTCCGCTTTGGCAATCCCATCGTTGATGATTGGGAAGGCCGGGTGAACGCGTGGCCGCTGGATGAAGGATTGATCGACTATGTCGCCGCGGGGCAGGGCACCAACGAAGAAAACCAGTTTGCCGCGCTGAACGTGGTGGCCACCGCCAAGTTTACCCTGTCTGGCACCGAAATTGACGCGACCCTGATCACGCCCGCACTGATTTCCACCACCCTGCACGAGGCGGATGGTGTCGAATCAAACGTGGCGTCGGGATATCACGCCATTGAATTCATGTTGTGGGGTCAGGATTTGAATGGCACCGGGCCGGGGGCCGGCAACCGTTCGTTCACCGATTATGCCTTGGCCAACGCTTGCACCAACGGCAATTGTGACCGCCGGGCGGCTTATCTGAAAGCTGCGACGGATTTGCTGGTCAGCGATCTGGAATTCATGTCCGCCGCTTGGGCCACCAAAGGTAGCGCGCGCGCCGCGGTAACAGCCGATCCGCAAGCCGGGCTTTTGACCATTCTGACCGGCATGGGCAGCCTGTCTTACGGGGAACAGGCGGGCGAGCGAATGAAGCTGGGCCTGATGCTGAACGATCCCGAGGAAGAGCATGACTGCTTTTCCGACAACACCCATAACAGCCACTATTATGATGGGCTTGGCATCCGGAACGTATATGTCGGCCAATACACCCGCGTCGATGGCACCGTGTTGACCGGGCCGTCTTTGTCGGAACTGGTGGCTGTCGCCGATACGGGCGTCGATGCGCAGTTGCGGGGTGAACTTGACGCGACGGTTGCGGCACTGACGGCGATCAAATCGGCAGCCGAAGGTGGTTTTGCCTATGATCAGATGCTGGAGGCCGGCGACAAGGAAGGCGAAGCGCTGATCATGGGCGCGGTCGATGCGCTGGTGACCCAGACCGCGTCGATTGAACGCGCGGTTGCGGCGCTTGGGCTTTCGAAAGTTGATTTTGAAGGCTCTGACAGCCTTGATAACCCCAACGCGGTTTTTCAGTAGGTTTGCAATCGCCCTTATTCAGTCTGTCGCCCCTTTGTTGGGGTGGCGATAAACTGAACGCGGGCTGCCGATTATTCCACCCGCAATGCTGAATACTCCTGCCGGGACACAAGGTCGCAGGGTTATATTCCGATTGAAATAGTCGGATACTTGCGGCAAGTCAGGTGAAAGGAGCGTGGCATCATGGGTCGAAGTCTGTCGGTGCTGATGTTGTTCGCCGCGCCGGTGGTGTTTCTGACGTTTGGGCTGCCGTATGGTTTCGCGCCGATACTGGATGCCCAAGCACTGGAAACCCAGACCCTTGATGACCGGCATTTGCCGGTTATTGCGCGGTCGGCCAAGGATTTGGCCAAGATTGCAGCCATCCTTGCCACACCGGATGACCCCACCAAACCCGAGATGTTTGAGGCCAAATCCGCCGGGGCCGCCACGGTGCGGGCGGGCGGGACGGCGGATGTGTTCAGCCAACATTCGGCCAATATGCCCTTCGCGCGCGAGATGGATTTCAAGCTGGGCAATGCGTTGTTTCGCAAAACCTGGGTCGCCTCGCCGGCGTCAACCTTGGCCTCTGATGGGCTGGGACCACTTTACAACGCACGGGCCTGTCAGGATTGTCATTTGAAAGACGGTCGCGGCCATACGCCGGATGGCCCCTTTGACAACCGCATTTCGCTGTTGATGCGACTGTCGGTTCCGGGCGGATCAGCACCAACCGAGATTGCCGACTGGCTGGCCACACAAAACGAGCCAACCTATGGCGGCCAGTTGCAGGATTTTGCAGCCAAAGGTCAGACCGAGGAAGGTCAGATCGACATTGCCTATGCCGAAGTGCCGGTGATCTTGGCCGATGGCACGGTGGTTTCCTTGCGTAATCCGACCTATTCCATCGGCAATCCGGGGCAGGGGCCGTTGCACCCTGACACCCTGCTATCGCCGCGCATCGCACCGCAGATGATCGGTCTTGGGCTGCTGGAAGCGATTCCTGCCGCCGATATTCTGGCGCTGCAAGACCCGGACGATGGGGATGGCGATGGGATTTCCGGCCGCGTGCAGATCGTGCCATCGGTAGAATTTGGCGTGCCAATGCTGGGCCGCTTTGGTCTGAAAGGTGGCGCGCCTTCGGTGCGGGAACAAACGGCGGCGGCGTTTTCGGGCGACATGGGGCTGTCAACATCGCTGCATCCTGATCCGTGGGGCGATTGCACGGTTGCGCAAAGCGACTGTCGGACCGCACCGCACGGCCAAGAACCCGGTCAGCGCGACGGGTTAGAGGTTGATGCGCAAACCCTTGATCTGGTGACCTTCTATTCGCGCAATCTGGGCGTGCCCGCGCGCCGCGGCGCGGCTGATCCAGTTGTGTTGAAAGGCAAACAGATCTTTGCCGCCCTGAACTGCGCGGGCTGCCACAGCCCAAAACATGTGACCAACCGGCTCATGGATCAGCCAGAGCAAAGTTTCCAACTGATCTGGCCCTACACCGATCTTTTGCTGCATGACATGGGCGCGGGCCTTGCCGATAACCGCCCCGAAGGCCGCGCCACCGGTAGCGAATGGCGCACACCGCCGCTGTGGGGGATCGGATTGACCCAAGCCGTCAGCGGCCATACGCAATTTCTGCATGATGGGCGGGCGCGCTCCTTGCTTGAGGCGATTTTGTGGCATGGGGGCGAGGCGCAGGCGTCGCGCGATGGCGTCATCGCCTTGCCAACCTCTGATCGTGACGCGCTGCTGGCCTTTCTTGGGAGCCTTTGAATGCTGTTTGCCCGTATCGCCGTCTGTCTGGCCTGTGCCACCCCTGCCGGGGCCGATGTGGCCGAAGTTGTAACGGGCCATATCCAGCCGGGATATGCGGCTTTTGCCAAGGCCACCGCCGATCTGGCCAAAACGGCTGCAGGCTCGTGCGACACCGACATTGTAAAACCGGCGTTTCACGCAGCGTTTGATGCGTGGATGGCAGTGCAGCACCTCCGGCTGGGTCCGGTCGAAGATGATGGTCGTGGCCTTGCGATTGCGTTTTGGCCGGATCCCAAGGCGTTGGGGGCCAAAGCGCAGCGCGCGCTGTTGATCGGCGATGCGGCCAAACTGGCGCCCGACGCCTTTGCCGAACAGTCGGTTGCGGCGCGGGGCCTGATGGGGCTGGAGCGGTTGCTTTACCCTGCCGATGCCCTGCCTGCCGATGCGTGTCCCCTTATCCGCGCCACCGCCACCGATCTGGCGCGGATGGCGGGCGACGTGGCGGCTGATTGGGCGGGCGGTTACGGCGATACGCTGGTTCTGGCGGGGCAGGCGGGCAATTCCCAATTTCTGACCATGACCGAAGCGCGTCAGGCCCTGTTTACCCAACTGGCCACGGGGCTTGAAGCGTTGGCCGATCAGCGGCTGGGCCGGCCCTTGGGCGATTTTGACCGCCCCTATCCCGAACGGGCCGAAGCGCGCGCCTCGGGGCGCAGTTTGCGCAATGTGGTGCTGTCATTGCGGGCCTTGCGGTCACTGGCCGTGGCGCTGTCACCCGATTGCCCGCAAACCCTTGCCGCTTTTGATCATGCCATCGCTTTGGCCGATCAGGTGCAAGACCCGGTGTTTGCGGGTGTGACCCTTCCGCAATCCCGCCTGAAGGTAGAGATTTTGCAGCAATCCGTCAGGTTCACCCGCGATACCGCGATTGCCGAACTGGCCCCGGCGTTGGATGTGGGCATCGGCTTCAACTCGCAGGACGGCGACTGATGGCAACCCGGCGCGCGTTTCTGGCGGGACTGATGGCCGCCGCCCTGCCGAAACCAACATGGGCCGACGTCGGCAGCCCGGCATGCCTGTCTGCGGGCAAGCGCGGCGAAGGCTATGTGCTGCACGGGTTATCGGCGGTGGGCGACAGCCTGTTCCAGATTGATTTGCCCGGTCGGGGCCACGCGGCTGCTGCACATCCCACCCGCCCGCTGGCCGTGGCCTTTGCCCGCAGGCCGGGCACGTTTGCGCTGGTGATCGACTGCAGCACGGGGGCGGTGCGCCACCAGATCACCCCGCCGGTTGGCCGCCAATTCAACGGCCACGGCGCGTTTTCGGCGGATGGCAGCGTTCTTTACACATCCGAAGTGGTGGCCGCGACATCGCTGGGCCGCATCGGGTTGTGGGACACCGCAGATTTTAGTCGCATCGGCGAATGGGCGTCGGGCGGCATCGGGCCGCACGACATCAAGCGTTTGGCGGACGGATCGTTGGTGGTGGCCAACGGCGGCATTGCCACCGATCCGGCGGACCGCACCAAACTGAACATCGCCACCATGCGGCCCAATCTGATCCGGCTGTCGTCCGAAGGGATTGCATTGGACGGTGCCGAACTGGCGCCCGAATATGCGCAAAATTCGATCCGCCATCTGGCGGTCGGCCCCGACGGCACCATTGCCTTTGCGCTGCAATGGGAGGGCGATCTTTCCGATCCGGTGCCGTTGCTGGGTTTGTGGCAACCGGGCAAAGCGGCGCGGCTGTGCGGGGTGCCGCAAGATCAGGCGCTGCGGATGCAAGGCTATGCGGGATCAATCGCGATGGCGGGGGACGGCAAAATTGCGCTGACCTCGCCGCGCGGTGGGGTGGTGATGATCCACGGCGCAGACGGCACGCATCTGGCCTCCCATGCGCGGGCCGAGATTTGCGGTGTCGCAGCCTTGGGCGATGGTCTGATGGCCAGCGACGGCATGGGCGCGCTGTGGACCTGTGGCACCGATGGGCTTGCCCTGATGGCAAAGGGTGGCCCGGCGTGGGACAATCATCTGATTGCGATTGGATAAGCAGCAACGGCCACCGAATACCCCCAAACCGGGTTGTCTTGCAGTAGTCCGGTTGACGTCAGACAAAGGCGATCTGCACTTTCATGGCGCTTGAGCGGTCCGATGCGCGTTTGAACGCGGCCTCGGCGTCGGCCAAAGGCAGCGTGTGGGTGATCAGGGGTTTGACGTCGATCAGCCCCTTTTGCATCAGGCCGACTCCGGTCGCGAATTCGCCGTGAAACCGGAATGATCCGCGCAATTCCAGCTCTTTGGCGGTGATCGCCATCATGGGCAGCGCCATGTCGCCGCCCAACCCCAGTTGCAGGATAATCCCGCGCGGGCGCAGGGCGTGGATGCCCGCCGTCAGGGCAGGGGCTGCCCCCGAGCATTCGTAAAGGATATCGAAATAGCCCTTGTCGGCGGTAAAACCTGCCAAAGCCGCGGGATCGGCCGCCATATTGATCGTGCGATCCGCCCCGACCCCGCGCGCAAGACCAAGGGTGAAATCTGACAAATCGGTTGCCACAATCTCGGCGGCCCCGGCGCGGCGGGCGGCAAGAATGGCCAGCATACCGATCGGCCCACAGCCCGTGACCAAAACGCGTTTGCCCAGAATTTGACCGGCACGCGCGGTGGCATGCAAGGCCACCGCCAGCGGTTCGGCCATCGCGGCCTCTCCGGCGGTCAGGCCGTCTGCCGCCACGCACTGGCTGGCATCGGCGACCAGAACCTGCCGAAACGCGCCCTGAATATGGGGAAACGGCATCGCCGATCCATAAAACCGCATGTTCAGGCAGTGATTTTGCAAACCTTGCCCACAAAATTGGCATTGCCCGCAGGGCCGTGAGGGCGAAACCGCAACCAATTGCCCCGCCGCCAAACCGGTGACGCCAGCGCCCACATCGAGCACATGGGCCGACACTTCGTGCCCAAGGATCATCGGCTGTTTCAGGCGGATCGCGCCAAAACCGCCGTGGTTGTAATAATGCAGATCAGACCCGCAAATCCCGCCGGTGGCCAGCCGCAACCGCACCTGACCGGGGCCGGGGGGATCGACGGGGTGATTTTCGATGCGCAGATCATGGGCGGCGTGGATGACGATGGCTTTGGTCAGTTCCGAGGTCATCAGATCACCGGTGTCAGCAACGGTTGACCGGCGAAATATGCCAACAAATTATCCCGCACCAGCTTGCCCATGGCCACCCTTGTTTCATAGGTGCCGGACGCATGATGCGGTTGCAACAGCACATTGTTCAGCGCCAGAAACCGCGGGTTCAGCGCGGGTTCGCCTTCAAACACATCCAGTGCCGCCGCCCCCAAAGCGTTGGTTTCCAAGGCGTCCAGCAAGGCGGCCTCGTCAATATTTCCGGCGCGGGAAATGTTGATCAGCATGCCCTTTGGCCCCAGTGCGGCGATCACCGCGGCGCTGACGATATGGCGGGTTTCGGCATTGGCCAGCGCTGTGACAAACAAGAAATCCGACCGCGCCGCCAAGGCAACCGGATCAGCGATGTAGGCATAGGCCACATCTTTGGCGCTGCGGGCAGAATAGGCGATATCCATGCCAAAGCCTTCAAGCCTGCGGGCCACGGCAGCGCCAATGCGGCCCATGCCCAAAATACCGGCCCGTTGGCCCCAAACCCTGCGCTGTAACGGATAGCCGCCCTTGGCCACCCAAGACCCGTCGCGCGCCCAGGTTGCCGCGCCGATCATGCCGCGCGAATGGCACAACATCATGGCCACGGCCAAATCGGCGCAATCATCGTTCAGCACATCGGGCGTGTTAGTGACGTGAATGCCGCGCGCGCGGGTGGCCACCAGATCCACCGCATCATAGCCCACACCGTAAACCGAGATCAGTTTCAGGTTAGGGCAGGCCGCCATGATGGCGGCTGACGCGCCCAACTCGCCCTTGGTGGCAATGGCCTGCACCTTTGGGCCAACTTCGGCCAGAAACGCGGCCTTGTCGGGGACGTCAAAATAGCGATGTATCGCGAAGGCCTGTTCCAAAGGCCCTTGATCCCAGTCGGGGTAGGGGCCAACCTGCAAAACGTGGGGTTTGGTCATCGGGGCCTCATGGGTTGACAGGAAATGTTAACGATAACATAAACGAGCCAAACGCGGCTTGTCGAGGGGAAATCATATGGGTTTGGGGTTGTTTGATCTGACGGGCAAGCGCGCGTTGATCACCGGGTCATCGCAAGGCATTGGACTGGCGCTGGCACAAGGCTTGGCGCAGGCGGGGGCGCAAGTGGTGCTGAACGGGCGCGATATCGCCAAATTGGCCCAAGCGGCCGCAACCATTCCGGGGGCAGCCCTGCTGCCGTTTGATGCCACCGATCACGCCGCGGTGCGCGCCGCGATTGATGGGTTTGAAGCGGCCCATGGCGCGATAGATATTTTGGTCAACAACGCCGGTATGCAGCATCGCGGTCCGTTGGAAGACTTTCCCGAAGACGCGTTTCAACGGCTGTTGCAGACAAATATCGCGTCGGTTTTCAACGTGGGGCAAGCCTGCGCGCGTCATATGATTGCGCGCGGTGCGGGCAAGATCGTCAACATAGCCTCGGTGCAAACGGCTTTGGCCCGGCCAGGCATTGCGCCCTATACCGCCACCAAGGGGGCTGTGGGCAATCTGACCAAAGGCATGGCAACCGATTGGGCCAAACACGGGCTGCAATGCAACGCCATCGCGCCGGGCTATTTTGACACGCCGCTGAACGCGGCCCTTGTCGCCGATCCGGCCTTTACCGCCTGGCTGGAAAAGCGCACCCCCGCCGGGCGCTGGGGCACGGTGGATGAATTGGTGGGGGCGTGCATCTTTTTGGCCTCGGCGGCGTCAACGTTCGTCAACGGCCACATCCTTTATGTTGATGGTGGCATCACGGCATCGCTATGACCCGGTTGGTGGTGATGGGCGTGGCGGGCTGCGGCAAATCGGCGGTGGGGGCGGCGCTGGCAGTGGCGATGGCTGTGCCGTTCCGCGATGGCGACGATCTGCATCCGCCTGAAAACATCGCCAAGATGCGCATGGGTCAGCCGTTGACCGATACAGACCGCTGGCCGTGGCTGGCTTTGGTGGGGCAGGCGTTGGCACCGGGCGCGCTGATCATCGGCTGTTCGGCGCTGAAACGCGGCTACCGTGAGTTTATCACCCAAAAGGCGGGCGCGCCGGTGACGTTTGTGCATCTGGCTGGCAATCGTGCGGTGATTGAGGCCCGGATGCGGGCGCGCCAAGGCCATTTCATGCCGCCCACCTTGCTGGACAGTCAATTCGCCGCACTTGAACCGCCGGACCCTGATGAAAACGCCATCACCGTGCAGATTGATCAGCCGTTGGCCGATGTGGTGGCGGATGTGTTGGCAAAGCTGGCGCTGCGATGACAAATCGCTTGCCGCCGCGCAAACCGCCGACGATGGCCGATGTCGCCCTTGCAACCGGCGTGTCACCGATGACGGTCAGCCGGGCGTTCAAGCGTGATGCATCGGTATCTGATGCCACGCGCGACGCCATTTTGCAGGCCGCCGAGGGTCTGGGCTATGTGTTTGATGCCACTGCATCGACGCTGCGGTCGCAAAAGACCAGTTTTGTCGCCGTGACCATCCCGTCGATCAACAACGCCAACTTTGCCGATACCGTGGGCGGTTTGTCGGATGGGTTGAAAGAGCGCGGCTTGCAGATTTTGCTGGGCTACACGAATTACGACATCATCGAGGAAGAACGCCTGATCGAGCAGCTTTTGCGCCGCCGCCCCGAGGCCATTGTGGTCACAGGCGGCAAACATACCGAGCGCGCCCGCCGGTTGCTGGGCAATGCGGCGATTCCTGTGATTGAAACCTGGGATTTGCCGCGCGCGCCCATCGGCCATGTGGTTGGCTTTTCCAATGCGGCGGCGGTGCGCGGGATGGTCGATCATTTCGTGGCGATGGGGTACCGCCGCATTGCCTTTATCGGCGGCGATGCCGATCGTGACACGCGCGGCACCGATCGGCGGTTGGGATTTATCGCGGCGATGCAGGCGCATGGCCTCGATGCCACCCGGTTGATTGCGGCCGGGGTGCCGCCGATTTCGATGCGCGAAGGTGCGGACGCGATGGCGCATTTGCTGGCCCATTTGCCCGACACCGAGGCGGTGATTTGCGTGTCCGACCTGTCGGCGTTTGGCGCGCTGACCGAATGCCAACGACGCGGTATTGCGGTGCCGGGCCAAATGGCCATCGGGGGCTTTGGCAATTATGAAATCGGCGCGATTTGCGTGCCCGGCCTGACCACGATCAACCCTGACCCGCGCGGCATTGGTGCGCGCACCGCCGCCCTGATTTTGGATGTGCTGGACGGCAAGCAAACCGGTCCCGCGGTTATTGCGGTGCCCGCTGATCTGATCGTGCGCCACAGCAGCCGTTAGGCCTTTTGCACCGACCCAAAGATGCTGCCCTGATGTTCGGCCAGATAAATCCGCAGCCATGGGGTAAAATGGTCAGGCTGCGCCGTGGTTTCCCGGCTTAGTTCGGCCAAATCAATCCACCGGGTTGCCATTACCTCATCGGGATTCAGCTTGATTGCCAGATCAGCCGTCGCTTGGGCGGTAAAGATATCGACAACCTCGTGTTCTGTCAGCCCGCCGCCCACATCGGCGCGGTATTCAACGCCGCCCGCGCGCAGCAGATCAAGCCCGGTGATCCCCAACTCTTCAGCCAAGCGCCGGGCGGCACAGGCGGCAGGGTCTTCGCCCCAACGCGGATGGGTGCAGCAGGTATTGGCCCACAGCCCCGGCGTGTGGTATTTTGACAATGCGCGGCGCTGGATCAACACCCGTGGCCCATCCATGACAAACACCGATATTGCCATGTGCCGCAGCCCGCGCTGATGAACCGCCAGCTTTTCAACCGGTGTCAGCGTGCCATCAACCCAAGCGGGCACATATTCGGTCATACGTAGGAAGGCTTTACCAGCCGCAACAGATGGGCCACGTTTTTCAGGCCAATTTTCAAATGCGCTAAGGGGCGGGCCGACACCAGTTTCTTGTTCATATAGGCCTCAAACGTCAGCTTTTGCACATCAACGTCGTGGCACAGGCTGACAAAGCGTTCGCGGCGTTCATCCGACTTGTAATAGGCGTCTTGCATGGTGCGCAACACGCGAAACACTGTGCCGTGTTCTTTCATGAACAGTTTGCGCGCCAATTTCAGGTCTTTGACGCGGCCAGAGGCCAGCATGGCCTGCGTGGCTGTTGCCGCCACCCGCCCGCCGACCATGGCGTAATATATGCCCTCACCCGACGATGGGGCCACCACCCCCGCGGCATCGCCTGCCAGCACCACATCTCGGCCATTGTCCCAGCGATCCATCGGGCGCAGCGGAATTGGCGCGCCTTCGCGGCGGATGGTTTCGCAACCCGCAAGCCCGGCAGTGGCGCGCAGATCGGCGGTGGCTTTCTTCAAATCTACCCCATCAATTCCGGTGCCCATGCCAACCGAAACGGACGTGCCATGCGGAAACACCCAACCATAAAAATCCGGGCTGATCTTGCCGTCATAGATCACATCACAGCGTTTGGGATCATAAAGCGCATTCGCTGGCGGTGCTTTGACGATCTCATGGTAGGCAATGACATAGGGAATTTTATCGCCGCCCGGCACTTCGGTTTTGGCCACGTTTGACCGCGCGCCATCAGCCCCGATCACCAGTTTTGTGGTCAGACGTTCTTCGGCGCCGCTGACTTTGTTGCGGTAAACCACATGGGTGCCGTCGCTGTCGCGCTCGATGCGCAGATAGGTGCCGGTCACCCGTTTTACGCCGTTGCCAACAGCGCGCAGGCGCAGGAATTCGTCAAAATGTTCGCGGTCCACCATGCCGACAAAGCCGTTTTCAATCGGAATATCAACAGCGCGTTGGGTAGGAGAAATCATCCGGGCCGTGAAGATTTGCGCAACGATCTGGGCTTTGGGAATATCAAAATCGGCAATCAGGCGCGGCGGAATGGCCCCGCCACAAGGCTTGATCCGCCCGGCCCGGTCCAACATGGCCACGCGGCGTCCGGCGCGGGCCAGATCATCCGCCGCCGTGGCCCCACACGGACCGCCACCGATCACCACAACATCAAAACTCATCTTTATTCCCCCGGAACCAAGTTGCTGTGCGGCGCATCTGCCGCCCCTTCGATAACCTGCAACGCCAAGACGGCGGCCACCCCGAACAGGGCAGCTTCTGCAATGAAAACAATGCCAAACGCTGTTGGCGCATCGGCAAACAGGCGCATCAGATCAACGGCTGCCGCACCCGTCAGCCCGCCAAACCCGGCGGCAATCGCTTGGGATGCGCCCCAAAGGCCCATGCGGGTGCCCTCGCGGGAGGCGCGCCCCTGACCTGCCAGCGCCATCATCGACCCGATTGCAGCCACCGCAAACATGCCGTTGAACAGGCCCAAAGCCACCGTTGCCGGCAGCAATATCTGCGCGCCCGCAGGCAATTGCCCCGCCACCGCAATGGTAACCAGTGCCGCCGCCGATCCGATACATCCTGCCGTCACCCATGTGCGCAATGACCCGATCCGCAGCCCTGTGGCGGCAATGCCGACCAACAGCATGCCCACAAAAACCCCGCCATTCTGCGCGCCCGAAAGCTGCGTCGATTGGCCCGGCGTAAAGGCAAAGGCCAAACCGGCATAGGGTTCAAGGATCAGCTCTTGCATAAAATAGGCGGTCATCGACAAAAAGATGAACACGGTGAAATTGCGCGCGCGGGATTCTGCCCAAACCTCGGCCAGACCGATGCGAAATGGCTGCGGGTGGGGTTGCGCCGGCGCGACGTGCAAGTGCCGCGCCTCGACCCCGGCAATCGCCACGCATGTCAATGCAAAAGCCCCCGCACAAACAATTGCCACCAGTTTTAACAGCAGTTCAGGCGAATAGGGGTCCAGATAGCTGCCCACCACCGTGGCCGTCACCGCAATGCCAAAAATCATCATCAGCCAAGTGATTGTCGCGGCAGCTGCCCGGCGGCGCGGGTGTGTTGTGGTCGCAAGCAGCGCCAACAGCGAGGTGCCTGACGCGCCGACACCAAGGCCGATCATCGCATAGGCGGCAATGGAAAGACCCAGCCCTATCGCAAAGCTGGACTGCATCACCACCATGCCAAAAGCTGCCAGAAACCCGCCCGCGCCAAGACAGGCCATGCCCAAAATAATATAGCGTGTGCGTTTGCCGCCTGTGTCAGATCGATACCCCCAGCTTGGCCGGGTCATCTGAATGCCATAGTGCAGTGCCACCAACAGGCCGGGCAATACCGCAGGCATCGCCAGTTCCACCACCATCAGGCGGTTCAGCGTCGAGGTGGTCAGCACCACTATCGCGCCCAGACACAGTTGCACCAAACCCAGCCGCGCGATGGACACCCACGACAGCATCACGGCATCCCCTGCAGGCCGCGCAGGGCAACGGCGGTGATCATCATGCCGCTGACATACATCGCAACGCCGGTGGCATTGTACCACGGTGCCTTGGCTTTGGGGTCTTTCAGCAGGGTCGCCATCGCCCAAAACTGGCCAAGCAACAGCAAGGTCACCAATCCGGCATGAATGGGTTTGCCCCAGATTACCAGCAGCGCAATCACCAGAACCTGCGCCATGCCCATCACGGTGCAGGCCACCCGCGCGGCCACATCGGGGCCCAGCGTGACGGGCAGCGACCGCACCCCATGCTGGCGATCACCTTCCAAAGCCTTGAAATCATTCAATGTCATAATGCCATGCGCGCCAAACGCATAAAGCAGGGCCATGGTGATCACCTGAAACGACGGCAGGCCTTGCGACAAAACCGCAGCGCCGGTGAACCAAGGCAGACCTTCGTAGCACAGACCCACCAGCCCCGGCCCCCACCAGCCCGACCGTTTCAGCCGCACCGGCTCGGCGGAATAGGCCCAGGCAGCGATGACGCCAACGACAGTGGCCGCAAACCCCCACGGCCCCAGCAACCACCCCAAGGCCAGAGAAACCACACTCATCGCAAGCGCAATCCACAGCCCCCAGCGGCCCGGAATACGCCCGGATGGAATCGGGCGCAGCGGCTCGTTCACCGCATCGACATGGCGATCACACCAATCATTCGCAGCCTGCGACATGCCGCAGACCACCGGACCGGCCAAAACCACGCCCAACACAACCATCGGCCACGCTTGCCACGGCGAGTTTCCAACCGACACAATGCCGCATAAATAGGCCCACATCGGCGGAAACCATGTGATTGGCTTTATCAGCTCTAACATGGCTTTGGGATTTGGGTAGCGGGAATTGTGTAAGGTTTGCGTTACGGTCATGTGTCAACTTAACATTACATATTTGAGTCGATCAAGGTCTGAATTTTGGCAAGGTCTGAATTTTGACAAGGTCTGAATTTTGGTAAGGTCTGAATTGCCGCAACGCCCGCGGAATGCAGAAATTGAAAAAGCGCCCGGGTAAGGGGCGCTTTGCAAATTTAAGATCGGGCAGGGTGGCTATTCGTCGTCTTTGCTCAGCAGTCCGAACTTGCGCAGTTTTACATACAGCGATTGCCGCGACAGGCCCAGCATTTCAGCCGCCGCCACCCGATTGTTGCGGGTCAGGTCTACCGCCGTCTGGATGCACATCTTTTCCACCACATCGGTGGTTTCGGTGACGATCGCCTTTAGCGACGATGACCCCACCAGTTCCAACACCGACCGCATCCCATCATCAGAGGCGGAAAATCCGGGGCGGCGCAGCATTTCGGTGCGGCTGGCATCGCGGATCACCAGACCAAAGGTGGGCTTGGGGCGTTCAGTCAGGAAAGTGGCCGAGATTTCAACCGCAACCTGCCCGTCAAAATCATTGGTGATCTTAGTGGCATACAGCCGCAACTGCCGCGCACGGCGGGCGTTATCCAACAGCACCCGCAAATCCACCGACCCGCGTGACAAGAAATCCGCCATCGAGCGGCCCCGCACATTGGCCAGCGTGGTGATGTCGGCCAATTTCAGGAACGCGTCGTTCGCGCCGGTGATCATGCCTTCGCCGTCAAGGAACACAATGCCGTCGGCACCTTCGTTAAACAGCCGCTCAAGATTGGCGGAACTGTCATGCGGCATCGCAGATAACAGATCGGCTGCGTCCAGCCGGCACAGCATCAACCGTTCCCCCGCCGCGCGAAACATCGTTGGCACGACCCGCACTTTGCGCTGCGACCGGCGCGCCTGCAATTCGACCGGGTTGATCGCGTCAGCCGAGGCAATGTTCGACAGGCTTTCAAGGAATTCACCACGGCGGCGGCCTTCGAATTCCTGCGCAATCGCGGCCCCGACCAAATCTTGCCGCGATCCGCCCAGCAAGGCGGCGGCAGCGGCGTTCAGATCGGCAATCCGGCCGTTGGTCATCGCCACCAGCACAACCGCGTCGCGCGTGGCTTCCATCAACACCCGGTATCGGGTGTCCATCTCGCGCTGGGTTTCATAGTCACGCTCTAGCGCTATTTGCGCCATCACCAACTGCTGCTGCATTTCGGCAATCGGGCGCAGATCACGGCCCAGCATCAAGACGGAATTATCTGGTGCCACCCGGTGCATCGAATAGCGGATCGGAAACTCCAGAACGGTCTGGTCAGAATGGTTCAGCTCTACCGCCAAGGTTTTTGCGCCGGGCTTGCCCATGGCATCCAACCGGCGGGCCAGCTTTTCATAGCTTTCGGTGGTCATGATCTCGCGGGCATGACGGCCAACCCAATGTGACAATTGCCCAAACGCCTGATGGTGCGGATTGACCAAAACTGAGGTCACGCGCGAATCCGCGGCGATTGACATGGAAATATCTGCGGCGGTCGCAATGATCTCGGCCAGCAGCTCTGGGTCGATAAGGGGCACGGACATGCCAGCAAGTTTAAGCTTGGAATCAGTGTTCACGGGTTATTCGCTTACCTTGCCACTTACCCAACAGACTTGGGACAGCGGTTTGTTACGCTCGTTTTAAGATGCAAAAAGAGTCAAATTTCAGGCCAATCACTTCCAACGCCGCCCCGATGTCGTTGGTCGAGAAATCAGCACCAGTGCTGGTGGTGGCGTCATCTATCTTGAACATCACGGCCCCGCCAACAACGACGGGAATCGGTTTAGGCGCGATGGATTTCAAGAATTTCACGGTTTTGCGCACGGATTCCAGCTTGTCCAGCGTGGCCACCGAAATCATCACGCCGTCAAACGCCCGCGATGTGATCAACCCGCGCAATTCTTCTACACTGGGGGCGATCCGCAGACAGACCGAAACGCCATAGCGCCGCATCTGGCCCATTGCCACCATCGGCCCCAGCGTATGCTGTTCGCGGTCGGGGATGATCATCAAAATCGTGCCGTGACCGGCATCGCCTGCCTGATCGGCAGCCCAAGCCGTGCCTATTTCGCGCAGCAAACTTTGCAGCCGCCCCACGCCAATGGACACGTCCAGCCAGCTCATCTCGTCTTCATGCCAGGCGGTGCCCATGCGGCGGGCGGCCAGCGGAATGTAGATATCGGCCAAGGCGGCCACCGAAACGCGCGCTTTGCGCATGTCATTCAGCAATTCGGCGAACACTTCTTTCGTGCCGGACTGCGACGCGCGGATCAGACCGTCAACCAAACTTTCAACCGGTTCAGTGGTTGACCGGGTCGAGCGTTCCGCAAGCAGCGACACGACTTGCGAGGCGAAATAATTCACCCCGGCCGAATCTTGTGCCGCGCCACGCCCCAAGTCTGGTTGTTGAAAATCCTGCATCCACGCAGCTCCGCAAAAAGACCCGCAAAACCGGCAACTGAAACGGTCAGCGCGATCGGAATCTCTTTATGAATATGACTTTCTCTTAGCTGCACAAGAATGTCAAAGAAAATTGACACTCTGAAATGTAACAAAGTTGGGAAACGGCTGTAAACGGCTGTTTTATTACCATTTTTAGCACAAATTGGGGTGGGGTGCTGTCTGGGGAACAGGCCCTGAAATGCAGCATATGTAAACTAAAATTATGTAAGTTTTAGTTGACACTTCCCGAATATAACCTCTAGTCTTTGGTTTAAGACCATAAGTTTGAAAGTCCGCTGATGCCCCTGATCCGCCGCGATTCTACCCTTCGTCGCCCGCTTTACACAGCGGAGGAGCGTGTTCGCCGTGATTCAACCAGATGGACATTCGTTCAGGGCGTTCTGGCGCCAGTGCAATTTCTGGTCTTTACGGTGTCGCTGGTTTTGGTGCTGCGTTATCTGGCAACTGGCGCAGGCTATGAGGTTGCGACCCTATCTGTGATCGTAAAGACAATATTCCTTTACATAATCATGATTACCGGAGCAATCTGGGAAAAAGTCGTTTTTGGTCAATATCTTCTGGCCCCGGCATTTTTCTGGGAAGACGTGTTCAGCTTTGCCGTCATCGCTTTGCACACTGCCTATCTTGTGGCGTTATGGGTTGGTATTCTGTCGCCAACGGGTTTGATGACCTTGGCGTTGATGGCTTATGCGGCCTATGTGATCAACGCCGGGCAATTCATCCTTAAGTTGCGGATGGCGCGGCTGGATATGGCGGCACAGCCATGAACGCCGCTTTGCCAGCCCGCGGTTGCGCCAACACCCCCGTCTTGAAAGAGCGCGGCCAACGCGAAGTCTTTTGCGGTTTGACGGGAATCATTTGGCTGCACCGCAAAATGCAGGATGCGTTTTTTCTGGTCGTTGGCAGCCGCACATGTGCGCATTTGTTACAGTCAGCGGCGGGAGTTATGATTTTTGCCGAGCCGCGCTTTGGCACCGCGATTCTGGAAGAAAAAGATCTGGCCGGATTGGTGGATGCGCAGACCGAACTTGACCGCGAAGTGGCCCGTCTGCTGGCCCGTCGCCCCGATATCCGGCAGTTGTTTCTGGTGGGCTCCTGCCCGTCCGAAGTGATCAAACTTGATCTGCACCGCGCTGCCGAACGCATGTCGGTCGCCCACGCGCCACATGTGCGGGTGCTGAATTATTCCGGCTCGGGCATTGAGACCACCTTTACCCAAGGCGAGGATGCCTGTCTTGCGTCGATGGTTCCAGTGCTGCCGGCATCTGATGCCCGGCAATTGCTGATCGTGGGGGCCCTGCCCGATGTGGTCGAAGATCAGGCGCTGGCATTGCTGGCGGCGATGGGCATATCCAATGTGCGTTGCTTGCCCGCGCGCCGTTCCAGCGATTTGCCGTCGGTTGGCGCGAATACTGTGTTTGCGCTGTTGCAACCGTTTCTGGGCGATACTTATGCGGCCTTAACCGGACGTGGCGCGCGCCATATTCCGGCGCCGTTTCCGTTCGGCGCGGCGGGCACCACCGCCTGGTTGCAGGCGATTGCCACTGAATTCGACGTGCCGCAAGCGCTGTTTGACGCGGTTACCGCTGCGCCGCGCGCCCGTGCTGAAAAGGCGATTGCTGCATCGGCGGCCACTTTGGCCGGCAAGTCGGTGTTCTTTTTCCCCGACAGCCAACTCGAAATTCCACTGGCACGGTTCCTGACCCGCGAATGTGGTATGACCGCGATTGAGGTTGGCACGCCGTTTCTGCACCGCGATCTGATGGCCCCCGATCTGGAACTGCTGGCCGAAGGGCCAACTTTGTCCGAAGGCCAAGACGTTGATCTGCAACTGGCCCGTGCCCGTGCGGCCCGCGCCGATTTGACTGTGTGCGGCCTTGGCCTTGCCAATCCTTTGGAAGCCGAAGGTCTGGCCACCAAATGGGCGATTGAGTTGGTCTTTACGCCCGTGCATTTTTACGAACAGGCGGGCGATCTGGCGGCGTTGTTTGCCAAACCTTTGCGCCGCCGCGCCCTGCTGGCACCTTTGGCCCCAAATCTTGAGGCCGCCGAATGAAGCTGACTTTGTGGACATATGAAGGCCCGCCGCATGTGGGGGCAATGCGTGTCGCCACCGGCATGAAGGGTCTGCACTATGTGCTGCACGCCCCGCAAGGCGATACCTATGCCGACCTGTTGTTCACCATGATCGAACGCCGCGATCATCGTCCGCCAGTCACCTATACAACTTTCCAAGCCCGCGATCTGGGCGGCGACACGGCCGGTTTGTTCAAAACCGCCTGCCAGGATGCAGTGACCCGTTTCAAGCCCGAGGCGCTGATTGTCGGTGCATCCTGCACCGCCGAATTGATTCAGGACGACCCGGCGGGACTGGCCGCCAGCATGGATCTTGGCATTCCGGTCATCGCCCTTGATCTGCCCAGCTATCAGCGCAAAGAGGGTTTTGGCACTGACGAGACTTTCTTGCAAATCGTGCGGCATCTGGCCAAACCTTGCGCCCGCAGCGACAAAATCACCGCCAACCTGATTGGCCCCACGGCCTTGGGCTTTCGGCACCGCGATGATATCGTCGAAGTCACCCGGTTGCTGGCCGATATGGGCATTGGCGTGAACGTGGTGGGGCCGATGGGCTCGCGCCCGTCCGATATTGCCCGGCTGGGGGCCGCGCATTTCAACGTGCTGATGTATCCCGAACACGCCGAATCCGCTGCGCGGTGGCTCGAGTCCAACCACAAACAACCCTATACCAAAATCGTGCCGATCGGCGTTGGGGCCACCCGTGATTTTCTGGCCGAAGTGTCGGTGATCACCGGCCTGCCCGTGAAATCCGACACCAGCCGGTTGCGCCTGCCTTGGTGGACGCGGTCGGTTGATAGCACTTATCTGACCGGCAAGCGCGTGTTCATATTCGGCGACGGCACCCATGTCGCCGCCGCTGCCCGCATCGCCCGCGATGAGATGGGGTTCGAAGTTTGCGGCCTGGGTTGCTTTAACCGTGAAATGGCCCGGCCAATCCGCGCCTTGGCCAAGGACTACGGGCTGGAAGCATTGATTTCGGATGATTATCTTGAGGTTGAGGCCGCAATAGAGGCGCTGCAGCCCGAAATGATCCTTGGCACCCAGATGGAACGCCATATCGGCAAGCGTCTGGGCATTCCTTGCGCCGTCATTTCCGCGCCCGTGCATGTGCAGGATTTCCCCGCCCGCTATTCCCCCCAGATGGGTTGGGAAGGCGCGAATGTGATCTTTGATACCTGGGTGCATCCTTTGGTGATGGGTCTGGAAGAACATCTTTTGCACATGTTCCGCGATGATTTTGAATTTCACGATGATGCCGGGGCGTCGCATCATGGTGGTGCGCACAAACCGCGTGAGGCTGAGTTGGCAGCCGCCCCTGCGGCAGCGGTTGTGGGGGGCTCGACGCCGCCATTGAACGCCCCTGTGGTGGAATCTGCCGACATCGTCTGGCTGTCGGATGCGGAAAATGAGCTGAAAAAGATTCCGTTTTTCGTGCGTGGCAAGGCCCGTCGCAACACGGAGAAATATGCAAGTGGTCGCGGCATTGCCCGGATCAGCGTCGAAACCCTGTATGAGGCAAAGGCCCATTATGCGCGCTGACACCCCCCTTTCCGGCACCCGGGTCGGCTATAACATCGTGGTGGTCACGCTGGATCAGCACGCCGCTGGCCCCGCCGCGCGCATCACACCGCGACTGGCCAAAGATTTCCCCGGCCTGTCGGTAACTGTGCATGCCGCCGCCGAATGGGCCGAAAATCCGGCCTCGCTGGTGCGGTGCAAAACTGCGCTGGAAACTGCCGATATCGTTATCGCAAACCTGATTTTCATCGAAGAACACATCAATGCCATTCTGCCCGAACTGACCGCCGCCCGCGCCCGCGCAGATGCGTTTATCGGCGTTATCGCCGATGCCCAGATCGTCAAACTGACGAAGATGGGTGATCTGGACATGTCCAAACCGGCGTCTGCCGCGATGGCGCTGTTGAAAAAGCTGAAGCCCACCGCCAAAACATCTGCCAATTCCGGTGAAAAGCAGATGGCGATGCTGCGCCGTTTGCCCAAAATTCTGCGCTTTATCCCCGGCAAGGCGCAGGATTTGCGGGCGTGGTTTCTGGCCATGCAATACTGGCTGGGCGGGTCGGACGACAATATCGAACAAATGGTTCGGTTCTTGCTGGGCCGTTATGCCAACCGCCGCGAATGGCGCGGCACAGTATCAAAAGCGCCGATTGATTACCCCGATTGCGGGCTTTACCATCCCGATCTGGCCGCCCGCATCACCACCAATCTGGCCGATCTGCCGCGTCCTGTTGCGGCAAAGGTTACCGTGGGCTTGTTGATGTTGCGGTCGTATGTTCTGGCGGGCGATACCGCGCATTACGACGCCGTCATCCGCGCGTTCGAGGCGCGCGGCATCGCCTGCATTCCCGCCTTTGCCGGTGGCCTTGATGGCCGCCCCGCGATCAACGGTTATTTCCAGAACGGCCAAACCCCGCGGGTGGATGCCATGGTATCCTTGACCGGGTTCAGCCTTGTTGGTGGCCCCGCCTATAATGACAGCCCTGCCGCGGTTGCGGCGCTGAAGGCATTGGACGTGCCCTATATCGGTGCGCATCCGTTGGAATTTCAAACGCTTGGCCAGTGGGCCAATACCAAATCCGGCTTGGGCCCGATTGAAACCACCATGCTGATCGCCCTGCCTGAAATTGATGGGGCGACCAATCCAACGGTGTTTGCGGGCCGTCATGGGGTGGATGGCTGCAACGGCTGCGCCGTCAAATGCCGGGGCAACTCTGAGGCAAAGGCGATGGCCGCTTGCCACGAACGCGTGGGCGTTCTGGCCGACAAAGTGCTGCGTCTGGCCGCCTTGCGCCGGTCGGAAGTGGCCAGCCGCAAGGTGGCCATCGTGCTATATGGCTTTCCACCAAACGCGGGTGCCGTGGGCACTGCCGCCTATCTGTCGGTGTTTGAATCCCTGTTCAACACCTTGCACGCAATGAAGGCTGCGGGCCATGATCTGACCCCGCCCGCATCGGTTGATGATCTGCGCGACATGGTGCTAAAGGGCAACGCCGCGCGCTATGGTCAGCCTGCCAATGTGGCCGCCCATGTCAGCGCCGATGCTATTGTGCGCGATACGCCTTGGCTGGCCGAGATTGAATCCGTCTGGGGCCCGGCACCGGGGCGGTCGCAATCTGATGGGCGTGGCGTGTTTGTGTTGGGGCATCAGTTTGGCAATGTTTTTGTCGGCATTCAGCCCGTGTTCGGCTATGAAGGCGATCCGATGCGCCTGTTGTTCGAAGGCGGCTTTGCGCCCACACACGCCTTCACCACCTTTTACCGCTATCTTCGGCAAGATTTTGGCGCAGATGTGTTGCTGCATTTCGGCATGCACGGCGCTTTGGAATTCATGCCCGGCAAACAGGCGGGCGCGTCGGGCAACTGCTGGCCAGATCGCTTGATCGGGGGCTTGCCCAATGTGTATCTTTACGCCGCCAACAACCCATCAGAGGCTTCGCTGGCCAAACGGCGCAGCAATGCGATCACCATCACGCATCTGACGCCGCCTTTGGCGCAAGCGGGCCTGTATAAGGGTCTGATCGAGTTGAAAGACAGCCTATCGCGCTGGCGGGCGCTGCCACCCTTGGCCGTGGAACGCGCCGATCTGGAACGCCTTATCGCCGAACAGGCGGCGGGCGTTGACATGGATGGCTCCACCCCCGCCAAACTGTGGCTGAAATTGCTAGAGGCGGAATCGGCGCTGATCACCGACGGTCTGCACGTGGTTGGCCGCCCGATGAATGCGGCATCGCGCGCCGAATACCTTGATCTGCTGCCGCCAATGGACGCAGCCGAGCGCGCCCGCATCGACGCGCAGTTGCAGGTTGATACCGAAATTCCGGCGCTGCTGCGCGCCCTTGGCGGGCGGTTCATTGAACCGGTGCCGGGCGGCGATCTGATCCGTTCGCCCCAAATCCTGCCCACAGGCCGCAATATCCACGCCTTTGATCCGTTCCGCATGCCCACCGAATTTGCCCTGCGCGATGGTGCGGCGCAGGCGGCAAAACTGCTGGATGCCCACCCCACCCTGCCGCGCACAGTGGCGCTGGTGCTTTGGGGGTCTGACAATATCAAATCAGACGGCGGACCGATTGCCCAAGCCTTGGCGTTGATGGGGGCAAAGCCGCGGTTTGACGCCTATGGCCGTTTGTGCGGGGCCGATCTGATACCGCTGGCAGAATTGTCGCGCCCCCGCATTGATGTGCTGATGACCCTGTCGGGGATTTTCCGTGATCTGTTGCCATTGCAGACCAAAATGCTGGCCGAGGCTGCGTGGAAATGTGCCGTGGCGGATGAGCCGTTGGCGCAAAATTTCATCCGCGCGCACAGCTTGGCCTATGCCGAGAAAATGGGCGTCGATATGGAAACCGCGGCGCTGCGGGTGTTTTCCAATGCCGAAGGGGCTTATGGATCGAACGTCAACACGCTGGTCGATCAATCGGCGTTTGGCGAAGAGGATGAGTTGGCCGACGCCTATGAGGCGCGCAAATCTTTCGCCTATGGACGCAATGGCAAAGCGGTCAAAAACGCGGCCTTACTGCAAAACGCGCTGAAAGATGTCGATCTGGCCTATCAGAATCTGGAATCTGTCGAACTGGGCGTCACCTCGGTGGATCACTATTTTGATACGCTGGGTGGCATTGCCCGCGCGGTGAAACGACAGCGCGGCATCGATACGCCCGTTTACATCAGCGATCAAACCCGCGGCACCGGCAAAGTGCGCACCCTGCGCGACCAGATCGCCCTTGAATCCCGCTCGCGCACGCTGAACCCAAAGTTCTACGAAAGCCTGCTGGCGCATGGCGGCGAGGGCGTGCGCCAAATAGAGGCGCACGTGACCAACACGCTGGGCTGGTCGGCGACCACCCAAGCCGTGGAGCCATGGGTTTATCAGCGTATGTCGGAAACCTTTGTGCTGGACGACGCCATGCGCAAGCGGTTGGCGGCGCTGAACCCGCAAGCCTCGGCCCGCATGGCGAACCGTTTGATTGAGGCATCAGAGCGGTCTTACTGGACCCCCGATGCGGCCACGCTGGCGGCGCTGCAAAACGCTGCCGATGAACTTGAAGATCGTTTGGAAGGGATTGCCGCCGAATGACCGCGCCAACCCAACCCATTACAGAAAGAGCCCTGATATGAGCCCGCTAGACACAATTCCAAACCTGCGTGGCCTTGATGGCGACGGCTCGGTGCAGGTGCATCAGGATGCCGACACCAAAATCGAAGGCGCCAAGGTGTTTTCGGTTTACGGCAAAGGCGGGATCGGCAAATCGACCACCTCGTCCAACTTGTCGGCGGCGTTTTCAATGATGGGCAAACGGGTGTTGCAGATCGGCTGCGACCCCAAACACGACAGCACCTTTACCCTGACCGGACGTTTGCAGCCAACGGTGATCGACATCCTGAAAGACGTCGATTTTCACGCTGAAGAACTGCGTCCCGAAGATTATGTGGTCACCGGATTTAACGGCGTGAAATGCATCGAGGCTGGTGGCCCCCCCGCGGGCACCGGCTGTGGTGGCTATGTGGTGGGCCAAACGGTCAAGCTGTTGAAACAGCATCACATGCTGGAAGAAACCGATATCGTGATCTTTGACGTGCTGGGCGATGTGGTGTGCGGCGGGTTTGCGGCCCCCTTACAGCACGCCGATCGTGCGCTGATCGTCACCGCCAACGACTTTGACAGCATCTATGCGATGAACCGCATCATCGCGGCGGTGCAGGCGAAATCGGCCAACTACAAAGTGCAACTGGCAGGCTGTGTGGCGAACCGGTCCAAGGAAACCAACGAGGTTGACCGCTATTGCGCCCGTGTCGGCTTTAACCGGCTGGCGCATATGCCAGATATTGACGCGATCCGGCGGTCGCGCCTGAAGAAAAAGACCCTGTTCGAAATGGACGCGGACGAAGATATCGTGATGGCGCGGGCCGAATACATGCGGCTGGCCGATATGCTGTGGCGGTCGGTGCAAGTGCCCGGCATGACCCCTGCCCCCCTGCCCGACCGGGAAATTTTTGAACTGCTGGGCTTTGATTAAGATTGGCCAAGAAGATGAGCTATTCTGCGACGCGTGACCGGGTAGAAACCTATTTTGACCGCTCTGCCACCAAAGTGTGGGAGCGTTTGACCTCTGACGCCCCGGTCAGCCGCATCCGGCAAACCGTCCGCGAAGGCCGCGATAAAATGCGCGCGCTGATGTTGGGGCGGTTGCCAGCCGATCTGACAGGATTGCGGGTGTTGGATGCGGGCTGTGGCGCGGGGCAGATGACGGCGGAACTGGCGGCGCGCGGGGCTGCGGTGGTGGCCGTTGATATCTCGCCCGAGCTGGTGAAAATTGCGGCGTCACGTTTGCCCGCTGAACATGCGGATCGCGTTACTTTTGCCGCGGGCGACATGACGGCGGATTATGGCGCGTTTGACTATGTTCTGGCGATGGACAGCCTTATTTATTACGACACCACCGACATCACACAGGCGTTGGCCCGGCTGGGTGCGCGCACATCAGGGGCCGTGGTGTTCACCGTTGCCCCAAAAACCCCGTTTTTGATGACATTCTGGACGCTGGGCAAGGTGTTCCCAAGGGCTGACCGATCCCCCATCATGGTGCCGCATGCCTTGGCGACGCTGCAGGCGGCGACGGTCGGCAAGGTGGCCAAAGTCGGCCGGGTGTCGCGCGGTTTCTACATTTCCGAATGTCTGGAGTATCGCGCGTGATCTTTCGCAAGAAACATATCCAGCAACTGTCGGGCGCGTGGCTGCCCTTTGCGGATGCCGCGTCCGAGGGCTTGCCGATGCGGCAATTGCTGCGGTTGGGGCTGTTTCAGGTATCGGTAGGCATGGCCACGGTTTTGCTGCTGGGCACGCTGAACCGGGTGATGATCGTGGAACTGTCGGTGCCCACCACGGTAGTGGCGTTCATGATAGCACTGCCGGTGCTGTCGGCACCCTTTCGCGCCATGCTGGGCCACCGCAGCGACCATCACCGCTCGTATATCGGCTGGAAGCGTATTCCCTATCTGTGGTTCGGCTCGCTCTGGCAGATGGGGGGGCTGGCGATCATGCCGTTTGCCCTGATCGTGCTGTCGGGGGATCAGATCAACGGCCCGGAATGGGCGGGGCAGGCGCTGGCGGGGCTGGCGTTCCTGATGACCGGGCTGGGGCTGCACATGACGCAGACCGCAGGGCTTGCGCTGGCGTCCGACCGCGCCACGGATGCGACGCGCCCAAAGGTGGTGGCGCTTTTGTATGTGATGTTCCTGCTGGGGATGGCGCTGTCTTCGGTGATCATCGGTTGGCTGTTGCGCGATTTCGATCAGATCCAGTTGATCCGGGTGGTGCAGGGTTGTGCCGTGGTGACGATGGTGCTGAACCTGACAGCCCTGTGGAAGCAGGAAAAGGTCCGCCCGATGTCGGCCGACGAGATGGCCGCGACGCCGCCGGTGTTCCTCGAATCCTGGCGCGATTTCATCGACGGCAGCCACGCCGCCCGCCTTTTGCTGGTGGTGGTGATCGGCACCATGGGCTTTCAGATGCAGGATGTGCTGCTGGAGCCTTATGGCGGTGAAATCCTGGGCCTTTCGGTGGGGGCCACCACCTGGCTGACCGCCGCCAATGCGATCGGTGCGCTGGTGGGGTTTGTGCTTGCCGGGCGCTGGATGAGCCGGGGCTATGACGTGTTTCGCATGGCGGCGCGCGGCATATTGGTGGGGGTGCTGGCCTTTACCACCGTGATCCTGGCGGGGCTGACCGGCTCGACGGTGCTGTTTTATGCGGGGGCTGTCTGTATCGGCTTTGGGGCCGGCCTGTTTGCCGTCGCCACCCTGACCGCCGCGATGGCGCTGCCCGAGCGCGCGCGTTCGGGCCGGGGGCTGGCGCTTGGGGCCTGGGGTGCGGCGCAGGCCACGGCGGCAGGCCTGTCCATCGCCGTCGGTGGCGCGCTGCGCGACGGGGTTGGCGACTATGCGATGGCGGGGCATCTGGGAAGCGCGCTGGCCACCCCCGCCTTCGGCTATTCCTTTGTGTACCACACTGAAATCATTGTGCTTTTTGTGTCACTTGTCGTGCTTGGCCCGCTGGTTCGGGCCAATCCCTACACCCTGCAACCCGATTCCGACGCGGCCCGACCGGGCATCGCGGAATTTCCCACCTGACCCTTCGGAGGACCAAGACATGGTTGGCGTTACATTCTTTGGCAATTTCGATCTGGCAAGCCTTGCGATCTGGCTGTTCTGGGGCTTTTTTGCCGTTCTGGTCTATTATCTGCAAACCGAGAACATGCGCGAAGGTTATCCGCTGGAAACCGAAGACGGCATGCCCGCCCCCAATCAGGGGCCGTTCGGGTTGCCGAAGGTAAAGACCTTTCTGCTGCCGCATGGCAGGGGTTCGGTGGCCTTGCCCGACGGCGCGCGTGAAAACCGCGATCTGGCGCTGGCGCGCACCGCAGTTTCCGAAGGCTTTCCCCATGCGCCCACGGGTGATCCGATGGTGGATGGGGTGGGGCCCGCGTCCTGGGCACCGCGCCGCGATATTCCCGAACTGGATGGCCACGGCCATAACAAGATCGTGCCGATGGCGGCGGCGGCGGGCTTTGGCGTCTCGGCCGGGCGCGACCCGCGCGGCCTGCCGGTGCAGGCCTCGGATCTGGAGGTGGTGGGCCGGGTTTCCGACATGTGGGTCGATGCGCCCGAACAACTGGTGCGCTATCTTGAGATCGACCTGAACGAGGGCGGCAAACGGCTGGTGCCGATGCCGATGGCCAAGATCTGGGCCGACCGGGTGCGCATTGCCTCGATCCCGTCCGATCTTTTTGGCGGGGTGCCACAAACCCGCTCGGCCACCGAGGTGACACTCTTGGAAGAGGAAAAGATCGGTGCATATTATGCGGGCGGCACCCTTTATGCCGCCGCAAAACGCAAGCGCGGCTTTTAAGCGAAGCCGGAAGGGAAACCACGATGTCCGACCATGATGATTTCGCCATCGAGCCGCTGCCGGGCCTGCCCGCGATGCCCCCCAAGGGCGAGGTTGTGCTGTGGCAGGGCCGCCCCGATACCCTTGCCCTTGCGGTCGAGGCGATGGGGCTGGCTTGGGTTGCGGCGTACTTTGTGGCGCTGGCGGTCTGGCGGGCCTGGGTGGTGGCCGAGGCCAGCCTGATGTCGGTGGTGGCGGTGATGCTGCCCTATATCGCCATCGGTCTGGTGGCTTGCGGCATCATTCTGGCCGTGGCGGCGGTGCAGGCGCGCGGCACCGTCTATACCCTGACCACCGCCCGCGTCGCGATGCGGATCGGGGCGGCGCTGACCGTCACGCTGAACCTGCCCTACACCCAGATCGGCACCGCCAGTCTGGATCTGAAGCGGCGCGGCACCGGCACCATTGCGCTGGCGACACTGGGCGAGACGCGGCTTTCCTATCTGATGTGCTGGCCGCATGTCCGGCCCTGGCACATGTCCAGAACCCAACCGGCGTTGCGCTGCATCCCGGATGCCGCGCGGGTGGCGCAACTGCTGTCCGAAGCCGCCGAAACCCGGATCAGCCAGCCGGTGGTCAGCCGCCTGGCCGCCGGCCTGCCGGTTGCCGCAGAATGAAAGCGCAAGGTGCAACCATGCAAAGCCCGGCAAAACCTGCGGCGAAGGCCGAGATGATCCCCGCCAACCTGCTGCGCGCCATGCTGTCGCTGGTGGTGGCAACCGTGGTGCTGGTGGGCTATTCGGTGCTCAGCGGCCGTGATCATGTCGGCCAGCCCAAAGCCGCCGCGATCATCGCCGAACGCAGCATCATCTTGCAGGGTGGCGGCGCGCAGGCGGTCAGGGTGCTGGCCACCGACGGCAGCTTGCTGATGGACCTGCCGCATGGCGGCTTTATCACCGTCATTCAGAACGGGCTGGAACGCGCCCGCCTGAAGGCCGGTGTTGACAAGATGCTGCCGGTGCGGATCGTGGAATACGCCAATGGCCGCCTGACCGTGCTGGACGATCATTCCGGCTGGTCCGCCGAACTTGGGGCTTTCGGCGGCGGAAACAAAGCGGCGTTCAAACGGCTGATGTCGCAGTAAAACAACAATAACGGGAACGAAATCATGGGAATTTTCACAAGGTCATCGGAAATGGTCCCCTGCACCGTCGAGGTCAGCCACCGCTTCGAAAGCCTCTATGCGCATGTCCGCTTCAACAATGGTGCGGTGATCCATCCGGGCGACGAGGTTCTGGTGCATGGCAAACCCATCGTGGCGGCTTTCGGCGAGTTGATCACCGAAGACCGTCAGGCCACCATCACCCGCGCCACCGCCCTTGAACGCCTCTGGACCCGGATGACCGGCAGTTTCGGCTTCATGGAGCTGTGCGAGTTTTCCTTTTCCGATGAGGTGACGCTGTGAACGCCACGCCCAAAGGCCTTGACGCCGAATATGCCGAACTTGCGGCCTCGCAGGACCATACCGACACCACCGCGATGGCGACCGAGACCACCCTGCTGAACCCGCGGTTTTACACCACCGATTTCGAGGCGATGGACCGCGTCGATGTCACCCCGGTGCGGGCCGAATGGGACCGGCTGATCGCCCAGATGAAATCCGATCCCAACAAGGGCCATTTCAAGAAAACCGTCGAATGGACGGAATGGGATGCCAACTGGGACGGCATGGAACCCAAACTGAAGCGCGAATTCATTGATTTTCTGGTGTCCTCCTGCACCGCCGAATTTTCCGGCTGCGTGCTTTACAAGGAAATGAAACGCCGCGGCTCCAACCCCGATATCTGCGAGTTGTTCAGCTACATGAGCCGCGACGAGGCCCGCCACGCCGGTTTCATCAACGATGCCCTGCGCGAGGCCGGGGTGGCGGTAAACCTTGGTTTTCTGACACGCGCCAAGAAATACACCTATTTCCAGCCGAAATTCATCTACTACGCCACCTATCTTTCGGAAAAGATCGGCTATGCCCGCTACATCACCATCTATCGGCACCTGGAGGCCAACCCCGACAAGCGCTTTCACCCGATTTTCAAATGGTTCCGCGAATGGTGCAACGACGAGTTCAGCCATGGCGAGGCCTTCGCCCTGATCATGCGCACCGATCCGAAACTGACCTCCAGCTTCCTCAACAAGCTCTGGATCCGGTTTTTCCTGACCGCCGTTTATTCCACCATGTTCGTGCGCGATCACGCCCGCCCCGAGTTTCACAAGGCGCTTGGCGTCGATATAGAATGGTATGACCAGGAGGTGTTCCGCAAAACCAGCGCCATCGCCCGGCAGGTGTTCCCGATCGAGATCGACATCGACCATCCGCGCTGGTTGCCGAACCTGCGGCGGATGCGTGACGCTTTCGCCGCGATGGAGGTGGCCACGAAACGCGGCGGCGTGGCGGGGTTTTTCGGCCGTATCATCGCCGGAGCCTCGGCGCTGCGCGGGTTCGTGGCGATTTACACCATGCCGGTGATCAAGACCGTGCC
>JANPLZ010000038.1:0-17776 GCA_031422555.1 Cypionkella sp.
AACATCGGCACGAAGGCCATGTTGAAGGCCCCTTCGGCAAAGAAACGGCGGAACATGTTGGGCAAGGAAAAGGCCACGTTGAAGGCATCGGCCACAGGGCCTGCCCCCAAGTAGGCCGCCATCATCATATCGCGGGCAAACCCGGCCCCGCGCGACAGCAAGGTCCAGCCGCCGACGGTAAAGATAGAGCGCATCAAGCTGATCGGTTTCACGCCTGAGCCCTTTCCGCGCCATCGACAATCGCCTGCCGCAGTTTCTTGTCCAGCGCGTCTTGGCGGTGTTTGGCATGCAATTTCAAGCCGAACATGTCTTTGACATAGAACGCATCCACCACTTGCGCGCCATAGGTCGCGATCACGGCACTGGCGATATAGATATTGTTGGCGGCCAAAGTGCGGGTCAGATCATACAAAAGGCCGGGGCGGTCGCGGGTGTCGACCTCGATGATGGTGTAAATCTCGGACCCGTCGTTATCAAAGGTGATATGGGTCGGAAAGCGGAACTCGCGGTCGCGCTTTTTGACTTTGTCACGGCCCGCCAAGGCTTCGCGGGGCAGCACTTCGCCGCGCAGGGTTTTTTCGATCATGCCGCGCAGGCGGGGCAGGCGCGAGCCTTCATATGGCTTGCCATCGGCGTCTTGAATCCAGAACACCGGCGTCGCATAGCCATCTTTTGACGTATAGGTGCGCGCGTCCACCACATTGGCCCCGACCAGCGCCAAAGCCCCCGCCAGCCGTGAAAAAATGCCCGGATGATCCCCCAGCGCAAAGCAGGCGCGGGTGGCATCCCGCGCGGGTTCGGGGTGCAGATCGATGCGAATTTCATCTTCACCAAGACCTTGCAGCAACGTGGCGAAAATCTCTTGGGTGTCTGTCGAAAGCCCCTGCCAATAGGGCGCGTAATGGCGGTTGGTTTCAAGGCGCAGGGCCTCTGGGTCCCAGCCCGCCAGCCGGTCGCGCAAGGCGGCCTTGGCCTCGTCCTCGCGCTTGTCGCGGTTGACGACCTCCAGCCCGCCTTCCAGCGCATCTGCGGTCTGGCCATAAAGCTGGCGCAGCAGCATCGCTTTCCAGTTGTTCCACGTGTTCGGCCCGACGCCGCGAATATCGCAGACCGTCAGCACGGTCAGCAAATCCAGCCGCTTGCGCGTCTTTACTGCCTTTGCGAAGTCCCGAACCGTGCGCGGATCGCCGATATCACGTTTTTGCGCCATGTCAGACATCAGCAAATGATAGCGCACCAGCCATTCGACGGTTTCGCTTTCCTCGGGCGAAAGCCCCAACCGCGGGCAAATGCGCCGCGCAATCTGTGCCCCGATGATCGAATGATCCTCGGGACGACCCTTGCCGATATCATGCAGCAACAACGCGACGAACATGACCTTGCGGTTGACCCCGGCCTGCAGGATGCCGCTTGCCACCGGCAATTCCTCGATCAACTCGCCGCGTTCGATCTGGGCCAGAACGCTGATGGTCTGAATGATATGCTCGTCAACGGTATAGTGGTGGTAGACGTTGAACTGCATCATGGCGACGATGTTTTCAAAGTCTGGAATGAACGCCGCCAGCATGCCCAATTCGTTCATCCTGCGCAGCGCGCGTTCGGGGTTGCCGTGTTCCAGCAACAAATCGGTGAAAATCCGCACGGCTTCGGGGTTGTCGCGCACCGTATCGTCAATCAGATGCAAGTTGGCGGCGATCAGGCGCATCACATTGGGATGCAGCAGGTATTGCGACCGCAGCGCCTCTTCAAACACCCGCAACAGGTTGATCGGGTCGGCCAGAAACGCCACCGGGTTTATCAGATCAATGCGGCCTTGCACCAGCTTGTAGCCGTCAAGAACCTTTTTGCGGCTGAAAAAGCCCAAAAGGCGGGCTTCGGGTTTGGCGTGGCGGGCCTCCAGTTCGGTCAAGAAAATCCGCGTCAATTCGCCCACGCGGGTGGCATGGCGGAAATAGTCTTGCATAAAATGTTCAACCGCGCGGCGCCCGCCGGTGTCGCGATACTGCATCCGGTCGGCCACTTCGACTTGCAGATCAAAGGTCAACTGATCTGTGGCGCGGCCGGTGACATAGTGCAGATGACAGCGCGCGGCCCAGAGAAAATTCTCGGCCCGCTCAAAACTTTGATATTCGTCCTGACTTAAAAGGCCCGCCGCCACCAACCCCGGCGCAGATGGCACCCGGTGCAGATATTTGCCGATCCAATACAGCGTTTGCAAATCGCGCAACCCGCCTTTGGCCTCTTTGACGTTGGGTTCCAGCACATAGCGCTGGCCGCCCTGACGTTTGTGCCGCTCGGCCCGTTCGGCCAATTTGGCCTCGATGAACTGCGGTCCGGTGGCGCGAAACAACTCGGCCCACAGGCGGTCATTCAATTCCGTCGCCAAGGGGGCGTGGCCTGCGACAAAGCGGTGCTCCAGCAATGCGGTGCGGATGGTGATGTCTTCGCGGCCCAAACGGATGCAATCGGCCACAGTGCGGCTGGCATGGCCGACTTTCAGCTTCAGATCCCACAACATATACAGCATCGATTCGATGACGCTTTCGGCCCAGGGGGTGATTTTCCACGGCGTCAGAAACAGCAGATCCACATCCGAATGCGGCGCCATTTCGCCGCGCCCGTAGCCTCCCACTGCCAGAACCGCCAACCGTTCGGCCTCGGTCGGGTTGGGGGCCGGGTGCAGATGGCTGCGCGCCACACTCATCGCGACCGTCACCAGCACATCCGTCAAATGTGCCTGAGCCGACACCAGCGCCCGCGACGCCGTGGGCTTTGCAAGAAACGCATCGCCCAGCAATTGATTGCCACGCGTGCGCGCCGCCGCCAGATGGCGCACCGCGATGGCGCGGGACGCCCGCGCATCGGCTTTGGGGTCCAACTCGGCGGCGATGGCGGCCACAAGGGCGGCCCCATCAATCAGCGTTCCTGCCGGAACCAACAGATCGCTTGCAGGCGGCGGAAATTTTGTATCTTTCATGCCGCGCGGCCTGCGTGTGACTTAAAAACCTGCGCCGCCAAAGCTGCGCGGGGCTGCATCAACCACCACCAACTGACCGCCACGGATTTGCGCCACGGCCAAGCCACGCTCATTCGTGCCATCACCGCGCAGCCGGAAAATGCCGTTGACGCCAACAAACCCCGACCCTTGGGTCAGCGACGCCTTTGACACCACACCAGCCGAATTTTGCTTGATCAACGCCCCAATCGCGGCAATGCCGTCATAGGCCAGCCCCGAAATCGGATGCGGGGCTTCGGCAAATGCGGCCTGATAGCGCGATTGATATTGCGCATAAAGCGCGGGGTCGGGCAGCGCAAACCAGCCGCCCTGAACCCCCGGCAAAGCCAGAGTGGCGGTCGGAATATCCCAACGCGTCAGGCCAACGAACTGGATCGACGCCGATGACAGGCCATTGTCGGCCAGCAACTGGCTGACCAAAGGCAAGGCACCTGCGGTATCGGCGGTCAAAAACACCGCTTGTGCGCCCGCAGATTTGGCATCTGCCGCGATGCCCGGTGCTGCGGATGTGACGCCGTTTTGCGAAAACTCGTAACTGCCGGTGGCCACAACCGATCCGCCCGCCGCTGCCACGCCGCGTTGAATGGCGGCCCGGCCCAGATCGCCCGCGGTGTTGCGGTCATGCACGATCATGATCTGGGATTTACCTTGCCGGACGGAATAAGACGCCAGCCGGGCGGCGGTGTTATCAAAGGTTGGCCCCAGCACAAAGACGTTGTTGCCCGCGATGTCAGGGTTGTTGGAAAATGCCAGAACATTGATGCCTTGCGCGGCCACGGCCACCCCTGCGGCATTGGCTTCCTGGGCAAAAACCGGGCCCAGAATGATTTGCGCGCCGTCTTGCACGGCTTGCAGCGCCATCGCGGCGGCTTGGGCGGGCTGACCTGCGGTGTTGTAAACCCGCAAATCGACCTGCGTGCCGCCAAGATCGGCAATCGCCAACCGGGCCGCGTTTTGCAGGGATCTTGCCAGCAACTCATCACTGGCTTGGCCCGATCCGCCGGGCACCAGCAACGCGACCTGCACCGATCCGCCGCCTGATCCGCCCACCGAGGGGCCAGCCGAAGGCACGCAGGCGGCCAGCAAGACTGCGAAGGCAACACCAACAATTTGGCCCAGCGACTTGCGGGCCCGCATCAAAACGGACAACATAGACTTCCCCCACTAATGGCACGTCTTATCGCAGGCAGCCTAAGCGGTCCGGTCCGGGATGTAAACTTATCCAAGAGGTGTTTGGCGTGACCATCGGCAATCCGACGCCCGTTCGCAGCCGCCTTGCGCCGGGCCTTTACTTTATCGCAACCCCGATCGGGGCGGCCCGGGATATAACCCTGCGGGCGTTGGATATTCTGGCCTCGGCCGATGTTCTGGCGGCCGAAGATACCCGCACGTTGCGACATTTGATGGAAATACACGGGGTGGGCTTGGCCGATCGCCCGCTTGTGGCCTACCACGAGCATAACAATGACACAGCACTGCCCAAACTGCTGCGCGCCATCACCGAGGGCAAATCGGTGGTCTATGCGTCAGAGGCTGGCACGCCGCTGATCTCGGATCCGGGGTTTCAACTGGGCCGGGCGGTGATTGCCCAAGGCCAGACCGTGTTGTCGGCCCCCGGGGCGTCGGCGGTGTTATGTGCGCTGACGGTGTCGGGCCTGCCCAGTGACAGATTTCTGTTCGCCGGGTTTGCGCCCCCGACCAAAGCCGCGCGGGCGACATTTTTGCGCGATCTGGTGCAGGTGCAAGCGACGCTGATCCTCTATGAATCGCCCAAGCGGGTTAACCAATTATTGAATGATTTGTCGGATATTCTGGGGGCAGAGCGTAATGCTGTGGTGTGCCGTGAATTGACCAAGCGATTCGAAGAAGTCTCGCGCGGCAGTCTGGCAGACCTTGCAGCGGCCTTTGCAGGGCGCGCGGTAAAGGGCGAAATTGTGGTGCTGGTTGATCGTGGTGCGGTGCAGGCGGCGGATGCGGAAACGGTGGAACAGGCTTTGGATCAGGCACTTACCCATATGACGATGAAAGACGCCGCGGCGGCTGTGGCGCAGGCTTATGGCTTGCCACGTCGCGATATGTATCAATTGGCGTTGCGGCGGTCTGGCGGATGAGTGGGGCAAGATCTTATCACGCGGGGCTTGCGGCCGAAGATCAGGTTGCACAGTTTTACACGCGCTCTGGCCGGGCGGTTTGCGCGCGGCGCTGGCGCGGGACTGCTGGCGAAATTGATCTGATTGCGCGCGATGGTGACAATGTCATTTTCATCGAAGTGAAACAAAGTGCCACGCATGCGCAAGCGGCAGATCATCTGTCGGCGCGCCAAATGGCCCGCATCTGGGGGGCGGCGTCAGAATTTCTGGCGGGCGAACCAAAAGGCCAGTTGACCGATGTGCGCTTTGACGTCGCCCTGGTCGATGGCATGGGCCGGATTGAAGTGCTGGAAAATGCATATGCGGCCTGATCAATTGCATCCGCCGGGCGCTTAGGTCATCAAAGGGGAAATCAGCCGCCGGAGGTTTGGATGTCCCTGAAAGTCGCTTTGCAAATGGACCCGATCGGGTCGGTGAATATCAACGGCGACTCGACGTTTCGGATCGCTTTGGAAGCGCAGACGCGCGGGCATGCGTTGTTCTTTTACACGCCTGACAAGCTGGCTTTTGTCGAAGGCCGGGTGATGGCACGCGGATGCCCGATTACCTTGCGCCGCGAGGTCGGCAATCATGTCAGCTACGGGGCCGAGGCAGAGGTTGATCTGGCCGAATTCGACGTGGTCTGGTTGCGGCAGGATCCGCCGTTTGACATGGGCTATATCACCACCACGCATTTGCTGGACTTGATACATCCCAAAACGCTGGTGGTGAACGATCCGTTTTGGGTGCGCAATTGCCCGGAAAAGCTGTTGGTGCTGCGCTTTCCCGATCTGATCCCGCCCACGGCGATTGCCCGCGATCTGGCCACCATTCGCGCCTTCAAGGCGCGTCACGGCGATATCATCCTGAAACCGCTTTACGGCAATGGCGGTGCCGGCGTGTTCCGGCTGGACCCGAACGACCGCAATCTGGCATCGCTGCACGAGATGTTTACCGGTATCAACCATGAACCTTTGATCGTGCAAAAGTTTCTGCCCGACGTAGCCAACGGCGACAAGCGGATTATTCTGGTCGATGGGGAACCCGTCGGTGCCATCAACCGCGTGCCGCAATCGGGGGAAACCCGATCCAACATGCATGCCGGCGGGCGGCCGGAAAAGGTTGGGCTGACCGCGCGCGATCTTGAAATTTGCGCAAAGATCGGGCCGTTGTTGCGCGAATATGGCCAGATATTTGTCGGCATTGACGTGATCGGCGACTATCTGACCGAAATCAACGTCACCTCGCCCACCGGCATTCAAGAACTGGAACGTTTTGACGGCACCAACACGGCAGAACGTATCTGGCAGGTGATCGAAGCCAAACGCGGGGATCAAAGCCAGTGACGATTGAAGTTCATTGGGCGTCGCGGCCACGTCTTTCCTGTGATCGCGATTTGCATTCTTTTTTTCCCCGCTTAATGCTGACCCTATAAATTATCCCAATAAAGGGGCGGTTTTGGCCCATCAGGGCCAAAATCGCCCCGTTTCAGGATTTAGCGCCCACTGCCAAGCGGTAGCTGACCGCTTCGGCCACATGCGGCAGCCGCACTTGGGCCGCGCCATCCAGATCGGCAATCGTGCGAGCCACCCGCAAAACCCGGTGATAGCCGCGTGCCGACAGACCAAAACGTTCGGCGACTTTTGCCAGCAACGCCCGTCCCTCGGGATCCGGGGCGGAGACCTCTTCCAACAGCCCCCCCTCCATATCGGCGTTCACCCGCATCCCGGCATGGTCTTTGAACCGTAGCGCCTGCACCTCGCGCGCCGCCGTCACCCGCGCGGCCACCATGGCCGAGGTATCGCCCGAGGACGGCAGATCCAGATCGGTATAGGCAACGGGCGGCACTTCGACGCGCAGATCAAAGCGGTCCATCAGAGGGCCGGAAATACGGCCCAAATAATCTTCGCCACAGAGCGGCACCTTGGCGCAGGCCCGGGCAGGATCGCTCATATAGCCGCATTTGCAGGGGTTCGCGGCGGCCACCAGCAAAAACCGGCACGGATAGCGCACATGCGCATTGGCCCGCGCGATCACCACATCGCCGGTTTCAATCGGCTGGCGCAGGGTTTCCAGCACTGCGCGCGGAAATTCCGGAAATTCGTCCATGAACAACACGCCATTATGGGCCAGCGAGATTTCGCCCGGCTTGGCACTTTTGCCGCCCCCTACGATGGCAGCCATCGAGGCGGTGTGATGCGGTTCGCGAAACGGACGGCTGCGCGAGATGCCGCCTTCGGTCAGCAGCCCCGACAGCGAATGGATCATCGATGTCTCCAGCGCCTCCATCGCCGACAGGGGGGGCAAAATGCCCGGCAGCCGTGCTGCCAGCATGGATTTTCCCGATCCCGGCGATCCGACCATCAACACATGATGTCGCCCGGCGGCGGCAATTTCCAACGCCCTTTTGGCGCGTTCCTGCCCCTTTACATCGCGAAAGTCGCGCCCCAATGGCCCCGGCAGCACCTCGCCCGCTTCGGCGGGGGTGATCGGCGATTGGCCGGTGTAGTGGCGCACCACGTCGTCCAGCGATCCTGCCGCCAGAACCTGGGTTGCCCCGACCCAGGCCGCTTCGGCCCCGCACGCCTTGGGGCAAAGCAGAATGCGGTCCTGCTCTGCCGCAGCCATGGCCGCGGGCAGCGCGCCGATCACCGCGATCAGCCTGCCGTCCAGCGACAATTCCCCAAGGGCCACCGTGCGTTCCACCTCATCTTTGGGCACGATTTCCAAAGCTGCCAGCAGTGCCAGCGCGATGGGCAAGTCGAAATGCGACCCTTCTTTGGGCAAATCGGCGGGCGACAGATTGACCGTGATGCGTTTAGAGGGCAACGCGATCGACATCGACGCAAGGGCAGCGCGCACGCGCTCTTTGGCTTCGGACACCGCTTTGTCGGGCAGGCCGACGATGCTGAAATAGGGCATGCCGGGGGCCAGCGCACATTGCACTTCAACAATGCGCGCCTCTACCCCTTCGAAGGCCACCGTGTAGGCCCGTGCCACCATGCGCTGTTCCACCTTTTCAACCACGACACGCAGTCAGTGGTTAACGGCTATCCCGGCAATGGTTTATGATTGGTAAATTTTCATGAATTTTGGCCATGCTTCGGGGTCTGCTATGGTTTTGTCACGGCAAAAGGCGTTGCAAAAGCCAAACTTGCGCCCGTCCAATTGCAAAACATGGCTGATTTTATCGCCAGAATAGGGGCAGGCGCTGTTTTCTGACTGGGTTCCGTCTACCGGTATCGCGATCAACGCGATGGGGCCGGGCCAAGGGCGGCGGGGATAGGCGCGGCGGTAATAGTCCTGATCGGCGCCGTCGATCAATCCCATGGCGCGCCACCGTCGGAACGACGGATGCGCCAGATGCGCCGCGACATAGGCGGCAGCTATGGGGCCAACGGGCAAGTTATACCCGGCAATCCGGCCCGCTACCGGCGCAAAAAACGCATCTGCCGCCGAATAGCTGCCGCACAGCCAATCGCCGGTGGCCCCGGTGGTCTGGCGCGCCCATGCCCAAAGGGTCTCAAGCCGGGCCAAATCGGCCAGAACGGCATCCGGCGGGCTGCATTCGGTATAGCTGACCCGCAGGTTCATCGGGCAATGGCTGCGCAACGCGCCAAAGCCTGCGTGCATTTCCGCCGCCAACACGCGGGCCACTGCGCGGGCGGTTGGGCTGGCGGGCCACAGCCCGGCGTTTGGATGACGCGACGCCAGTTCTTCTGCAATTGCAATGGTTTCCGGCACCACCACGCCATCAGGCGTGCGCATGGTTGGCGCGGTTTTGGCGGGAAAGTAATCTTGCAAGACCGTCGCCAGTTGGTCTGTGTATAGTCGCGCCGGGATAACTTTGACCGGAATGTCAAAGGCATCAAACAGCAACCAACCGCGCAACGACCAACTGGAATAGGCGCGGTCACCGATGACAAGATCATAACGCATAAGATGGCCTTTCGCCGCAGGGGTTCAGCGAGTTATGCCATGTGCAATCGCCAAAGAAAGCCGCATTTTGTGCGCCGGGGTATCACAAGACGTGATGTGCCACAGCCGATCACCGGGCCGTTTGAATCTGTCACATCCGCTTAACCTTGATGTGATCCAAATTCAGACCACACGCGTATTTATCCTGACGTCTCCAGAAAGTCACGTCCGCTTTGATTATGCAGAGGGGCATTTCGATGGCAATTGACATCTACGGCGACCAGACCCTTTCCCGGCAGGCGCGCGCGGCAGAACTGCTTGATGCGGAAACCGAGTTGCGCCTTGCCTACGCCTGGCGCGATCAGCGCGACGAGGCTGCCTTGCACCGCTTAATCACGGCCTACATGCGGTTGGCAATTTCCATGGCGTCGAAATTCCGCCGCTACGGGGCGCCGATGAATGATTTGATCCAAGAGGCCAGTCTTGGCCTGATGAAGGCGGCGGAAAAATTTGACCCTGACCGTGGTGTTCGGTTTTCGACATATGCAGTCTGGTGGATCAAAGCCTCAATCCAGGATTATGTGATGCGCAACTGGTCGATGGTGCGCACGGGGTCAACTTCGGCGCAAAAAGCGTTGTTTTTCAACCTTCGCCGGGTGCAAGCCAAACTGGAGCGCGAGGCTGCGGCCGAAGGCGAAGTGTTGGATCAGCATCAACTGCGTGAGCGGGTCGCCAACGAAATCGGCGTCACAATGGCCGAGGTTGAGATGATGGAAGGACGTTTGTCGGGATCGGATGCATCGCTGAATGCGACCCAAGCCAGTGATGAAGATGGCCGCGAGTGGATTGATGCGCTGGAAGATGACGCACCCCAAGCGGCGGACCGGGTCGAAGAGGCGCATGATGCCGCCACCTTGCGCGGTTGGCTGGCGCAGGCTTTGGGCACGTTGAACGACCGCGAACGCTATATCGTGGCCGAGCGGCGGTTGCGCGAAGAGCCGCGCACGCTTGAATCGCTGGGCAATGAAATGGGCCTGTCCAAAGAACGCATCCGTCAGTTGGAGGCCGCAGCCTATGGCAAGCTGCGCCGCACACTGGAAGCGCAATCCAGCGAAGTTCGCCATTTTTTGTGAAACTGTTTGTCGCCCTGATTGGCTTGCTTTGGGCAACCTCGCTGACAGCCGATCAGATATCGGCCGCAGATTTTGCGCGTCTTGACGCTGCGGATGTGGTGGTTTTGGGCGAAGTTCACGACAACACGGAACACCACGCCAACCAAGCGCGGGCTTTGGCGGCGCTGGCCCCTAAGGCCATTGTGTTTGAAATGTTAACCCCCGAGCAGGCCGCAACTGCGCCTGCTGACCGCAGCAACATGCGCGGGCTTGAGGCGATTTTGGGCTGGAATGCGTCAGGTTGGCCAGATTTTTCGATGTATTATCCGCTGTTTACCGCGCAGCCGACAGCGCGGATTTACGGGGCTGATCTGCCGCAGACTGCCATAAAACTGGCGGTCAAATCTGGGGCGGCGGCGGGATTCGGGCCAGATGCGGCGCGGTTTGGATTGACCGAACCGCTTGATCCCGCTGACCAAACCGCGCGCCAGTTGGAACAGGCTGCCGCACATTGCTATCAACTTCCCGCCGATTTGCTGCCCGGCATGGTGCAAGTGCAACGCCTGCGCGATGCAGCCCTTGCCCGCGCCGCCTTGCAGGCGCTGGCCGATACGGGTGGCCCGGTCGCGGTGATCACCGGCACCGGACATGCGCGCCGCGATACCGGCCTGCCGGTGCCGTTGCTGATTGCCGCGCCGGATGTGCGGGTGCTCTCGATCGGTCAATACGAATCCGATCCCGGACCCGCGGCGCCGAATGATCATTGGCTGGTCACGCCCGCCCCACCACGTGAAGACCCGTGCCTGGCGTTTTCGACGCCGGGTTAGCAGCCCTGATCGGTTGCAAATGCGCGGCACCGCCCCTAACCTTGCGACGGATGGAAACGGAGCCGCAAATGCTGGCCGAAAAACGCGTGTTGCTGATCATTGGCGGCGGCATCGCTGCCTATAAAACCCTGACCCTGATCCGGCTTTTGCGCAAAGCAGGCGCGGCGGTGACGCCGGTGGTAACCCGGGCGGGGGCGGAATTTGTGACCCCGCTGTCTGTGGCGGCCTTGGCGGGGGAAAAGGTATATTCCGCGTTGTTTGATCTGACCGACGAGGCCGAGATGGGCCATATTCAACTGTCGCGGGTGGCCGATCTGGTGGTGGTGGCCCCGGCGACGGCGGACCTGTTGGCCAAGATGGCGCAGGGGCGGGCGGATGATCTTGCATCGACGCTGTTGCTGGCCACCGATACGCCGGTTTTGGCAGCCCCTGCTATGAATGTGCGGATGTGGGATCACGCGGCGACACGGCGCAACGTGGCGCAACTGGCTGCGGATGGCATCCGTTTTGTCGGGCCGGACGAAGGCGAGATGGCCTGCGGGGAATACGGTTTTGGCCGCATGGCCGAACCCGAGCAGATTTTTGCCGTGATCAAAGCGGCGCTTGTCGCCGGGCCGCTGGCGGGGAAACACATCCTTGTCACCTCGGGGCCAACTCACGAACCCATTGATCCGGTTCGCTATATTGCCAACAGATCATCGGGTGCCCAAGGCACGGAGATTGCCGTGGCGTTGCGGGATTTGGGCGCGACCATAACGTTCGTGACCGGCCCCGCGACGGTGCCAGCACCGGGCGGTGTGACGGTGATCCGGGTTGAAACGGCGGTTCAAATGCACGCGGCGGTGCAGGCCGCACTGCCAGCCGATGCGGCGGTCATGGCGGCGGCAGTGGCCGATTGGCGGGTTTCCAACGCGGCGGGCGTCAAAATCAAAAAGGATAAATCCGGTGCCATGCCCGCGCTGATCTTTGCCGAGAACCCCGATATTTTGGCGCAAGTGGCGCAGATGACCACTGGTCGCCCGGGATTGGTGGTCGGATTTGCTGCTGAAACCAACGATGTCGTGGCTTTTGCCGCGGCCAAACGGCAGCGCAAAGGCTGTGATTGGATCGTGGCAAATGATGTCTCGGATGCCAGCGGTATCATGGGCGGCACCGAAAATGCGGTCACGGTGATCACTGATGCGGGCGCGGACAGTTGGCCGCGGATGGGCAAGGATGCCGTCGCCCGGCGGTTGGCGCAGCGGATCGCCGATGCTTTGGCGCAGGGGTAGGGCGCGTGGGGCCGCAGATCAGTGTCATTTGGGACGATGCGGCCGATCGCAACCTGCCTTTGCCGGACTATGAAACAGCGGGCGCTGCGGGGGCCGACATTCGCGCCAATCTGGCACCGGTAGATCGGGCGGCGGGTCTGACCTTGCGACCGATGCAGCGCATGATCGTGCCAACCGGTATTTGTATAGCAATTCCAACCGGATACGAGATGCAGCTTCGGCCCCGGTCAGGTCTGGCGGTCAAGTTTGGCATCACCTTGATCAACACGCCGGGCACGATTGACAGCGATTATCGCGGGCCTTTGGGGGTGGCGATGATCAATCTGGGCCCGGCGGATTACACGGTTCACCACGGCGACAGGATTGCGCAATGCGTGGTGGCCCCGGTTGTGCAGGCGAGGTTTCAAGTGGTTGATGAAATTACCGAAACAGCGCGCGGTTCGGGTGGCTTTGGCTCGACGGGTGCCAGATGATTTTGGTTCTTGCACTGGCGGGCGGGCTTTGGGGTTTGGGCTGGGCGACGCGCGCGCCGCACAGACAGCGCTGGTCGATGATTGCGGTGCTGTGGCTGGTGGTGATGGCGCTTAACCTTGCGTTGCCGCAGGGCCATGTTTTGCGGCAGGTGACGGGCGGCGATGCGCGGGTTTGGCTGATCCTTGGCGGCGTATTCGGGTTGATCCTGGGATACCGTCGTTTGCTGAAGAAATTGAAAGCCCCCAGCGCCGTGGCGGATGCCCAAGCCGAAAGCGTGGCGTTTCGCGCCGCCGAACTTGATCGCTATGCCCGCCACATCATGCTGCGCGAAATCGGTGGGCCGGGGCAAAAGCGGCTGAAAGATGCCCGGGTTCTGGTGATTGGTGCGGGGGGGCTGGGGTCGCCTGCGCTGCTATATCTGGCGGCGGCGGGGGTGGGCACCTTGGGGGTGATTGACGATGATGTGGTTGAAACATCAAACCTGCAACGCCAGATTATTCATACTGATCAACGTATTGGTATGCCAAAGGTGCAGTCGGCGGCGCTGGCGGTCAAGGCGTTGAACCCGTTCATAACCTTGCGCCCCTACAACCGCCGCTTGACGCCCGAGATGGCGGCCACGCTGATTGCCGACTATGATCTGGTGCTGGATGGGTCGGATAATTTCGACACCCGCGATCTGGTGAACCGGGCCTGCGTCACTATGGCCAAGCCACTTATTTCAGGCGCTATCACCCAGTGGGAGGGTCAGCTTTCGCTGTTTGATCCCGCCCGTGGCAGCCCGTGTTATGCCTGCGTTTTTCCCAATCGCCCCGCCCCCGGACTGGTGCCAACCTGCGCCGAGGCCGGTGTTGCGGCGCCGCTGCCGGGGGTGATCGGGGCGATGATGGCGATGGAGGCGGTCAAGCATATCACCGGCGCGGGGCAAACTTTGGCCGGGCGGTTGATGATCCATGACGCGTTGTTTTTTGAAACCCGGATGATTGGTATAAAGCCCAACCCGACTTGTGAAGTTTGTGGTAACGCGCATGCCCGGCAAGACAAATTATTGGCCTGACGCCGTGGTTTTTTGGCGCACGAATTGTGGGCAGGACAGACGCCCAAGATTTTTCTTTGCCCGCTGCGCTTGAAATCACCCCCAAGCCCCCCTTGCCCATCGGGCGGCGCAACTGTCATAGTCAGGCATTAATTTCGTGACAGGGAGTTCACATAATGAAAATCGCTGCCGCCCTGATGGGCATTGCTTTGATGACATCGACCACTGCGTTTGCCCAAGACCTGCCCGATCTGGCGGGCAAGGAAATTGTCATTGTGACGGAAAACGCCTACCCGCCGCTGCAGTTTCTGGACAAGGACGGCAAGGCCGTTGGCTGGGAGTATGACGCGCTGGCCGAGATTGCCAAGCGGCTGAACCTGACGGTGAAATACGAAAACACCAGCTGGGATGCGATGATCCCCGCCGTGTCGGAAGGCCAGTTTGACATGGGCATGACCGGGATCACCATCAAGGAAGATCGCAAGGCGATGGTCGATTTCTCGGACGCCTATATGCGGTCGGAAATGGTGATGTTGGTCAAGGGCGACGAGGCGCGGTTTACCGATGCCGCCAGTTTTGCAGCGATTCCGGAACTGCTGATCGCGGCGCAACCTGGCACGACGCCCTTCTATACTTCGGTTTACGAAATTCTCGATGGAAATGAGGCCAATCCGCGGATCAAGCTGTTTGAAACCTTTGGCGCGACCGTTGAGGCGCTGAAATCGGGCGATGTCGATCTGGTGCTGACCGATGGCACCGCGGGTGCAGGCTATGTCGCAGCGTCGGCTGGCGGGTTGAAGATTGTCGGCGACAAGCTGGGCGTAGAGGATTTTGGGTTCATCTTTCCAAAAGGGTCCGATCTGGTGGCACCGATGAACGCCGCAATTGCCGCGATGAAGGCCGATGGCACAATTGATGCGCTGAACAAGACATGGTTCGTTGACTATAAGATGGGCCAGTAAGGCGCGCGGCCCCGGGGGAAACCCCGGGGCCTTTTTCGTATGACCCCCAATTCCAAACCTGTTCAGGATTTTCCGTGGTGGCTGGTGATCCTTGGTGGCACCGGCCTTTGGCTGTTTTACGAGGTTTGGGCCAGCGATGTTTATGCGTTGGCGATGGCAACCTTGGCACGCGGCATCTGGCTGACGGTTCTGGTGTCGGTGGTGGCATATGCCATGGCTTGTGCGCTGGGGCTGGGTTTGGCGGTGGCGGGCTTGTCGCGCTTTGTGGTGCTGCGCCAAGCGGCGCGGCTGTATATCGAGGTGATGCGCGGCATCCCGATCATTGTCTTGCTGCTGTATGTGGCCTTTGTGGCCGCCCCCGGATTTGTGATTGCGTGGAACTGGATCACCGGGTTTCTGGGTATGGACCCGTTGAAAACGCGGGATTTTCCGCTTTTGTGGCGGGCGGTGATTGCGTTGATGCTGGCCTATTCGGCGTTTCTGGCCGAAGTGTTTCGCGCCGGATTGCAAGCGGTTGACAAGGGCCAGGTCGAAGCTGCCAAGGCGCTGGGCCTGTCTGGGTGGCAACGCTTTCGCCATGTGGTGTTTCCGCAGGCGTTTCGGATGATCCTGCCGCCGTTGGGCAATGATTTCGTCGCCATGGTCAAAGACAGCTCGTTGGTTTCGGTGCTGGGGGTGGCGGATATTGCGCAACTGGGCAAAGTGACGGCGGCCGGAAATTTCCGGTATTTTGAGACTTATAATCTGGTGGCGCTGCTTTATCTGACAATGACGATCACGTTGTCGCTGGTATTGCGGCGGCTGGAGGCGCGGTTGCGGGCCTATGATACGCGGTGATGCGGGTTGCGTGGGATGGATAACAGGAGAGTGGCGATGAATGCGTTGTTAACCGCGTGGGACACCGATTTTGGCCTGCCGCCCTTTGCGGAAATCACGGACGATGATTTCGCCCCGGCGTTTGATGCCGGGCTGGCGCAGGCGCGCACAACGATTGCCGCAATCGCCGCCAATCCTGATGCGCCGACCTTTGATAACACCATTGCCGCCTTGGAACTGGCCGAAGGTCTGCTCGATCGGGTCGGCGGGGTGTTTTACAATCTGGCGGGGGCCGACAGCACCCCTGCGCGCGAGGCGTTGCAGCGCGATCTGGCCCCGAAGATGAGTGCGTTTTCGTCCGAAGTTACCAACAATACCGCTTTGTTTCAACGCATTGAAACCCTTTGGCAGGCCATCGTCGATCTGAGACTGCCTGCGGAACAGGCGCGGGTGCTGACGTTGTATCGGCAGATGTTCGTGCGGTCGGGCGCGTTGCTGCAAGGGGCGGCGTCTGATCGGTTGACGGCGGTGAAATCGCGGCTGGCGGTGCTGGGCACCACGTTCAGCCAGAACCTGCTGGCGGATGAGCGCGACTGGTTCATGCCGCTGGCCGAAGATGATCTGGCGGGGCTGCCCGATTTTGTGGTGGCATCGGCCCGGGCTGCGGGGATGGAAAAAGGCGAGGGCGGCCCGGTGGTGACGCTGAACCGGTCTTTGATCGTGCCGTTTTTGCAGTTTTGCCCCCGGCGGGCGTTGCGCCAGAAGGCGTTTGAGGCTTGGGGGCTGCGCGGGGCGAATGGCAATGCCACCGACAACCGCGCGCTGGCCACCGAAACCCTTGCGCTGCGCCACGAACGCGCGGCTTTGCTGGGCTATGGCAGCTTTGCCGACTACAAACTTGCGCCGGAAATGGCGAAAACCCCGGCGGCGGTGCGCGATTTGCTGATGCGGGTCTGGGTGCCCGCGCGCACTAAGGCGCTGGAGGATGCCGCGGTTTTGCAGGCGATGTTGCTGGCCGATGGCGTGCCGGGGCCGTTGCAGCCTTGGGATTGGCGCTATTATTCCGAAAAGCGCCGTCTGGCCGAGCATGATCTGGATGAGGCGGTGTTAAAGCCGTATCTGTCACTTGAGGTGATGTTGGGCGCGCAGTTTGACTGTGCCAACCGGTTGTTCGGGCTTGAATTTCGCGCCTTGGATATGGCGCTTTATCACCCCGACGCGCGGGCCTGGGAGGTGACGCGGGCGGGTCGCCATATTGCGGTGTTTATCGGCGATTACTTTGCGCGCGGATCGAAACGGTCGGGGGCCTGGTGTTCGGCGATGCGCAGCCAGCGCAAACTGGGCGGCGAGCAGCGGCCGATCGTGGTAAATGTGTGCAATTTTGCCAAGGGCGACCCCAGCCTGCTGTCTTATGATGATGCGCGCACACTGTTTCACGAATTTGGCCATGCCTTGCACCAGATGTTGTCGGATGTGACCTATGGCTTTATCTCGGGCACCAGCGTGGCGCGTGATTTTGTCGAATTGCCCAGCCAGTTGTATGAACATTGGCTGGAAGTGCCTGAAGTGTTGCAAAAGCACGCGCTGCACTATCAAAGCGGGGCGGCGATTCCTGCCGACATGCTGGCGCGGTTGCTGGCGGCGGGCACCTATGATCAGGGCTTTGCCACGGTGGAATTTCTGGCCTCGGCGCTGGTCGATCTGGCGTTTCACGACGGCCCGCCGCCCGCCGACCCGATGCAGCGGCAGGCAGAGGTGCTGGAAAGCATCGAGATGCCAACGGCGATCAGGATGCGCCACGCCACGCCGCATTTCGCGCATGTGTTTTCCGGCGACGGATATTCATCGGGCTATTACAGCTATATGTGGTCCGAAGTGATGGATGCGGACGCGTTTGCGGCTTTTGAAGAGGCGGGCGATGCCTTTGATCAAGGCGTGGCGGCGCGGTTGGAAAAGTTCATCTTGTCGGCGGGCGGATCGGAAGAACCCGATGTTCTATATACCAAATTCCGCGGCCGCATGCCTGGGGTAGAGCCGTTGCTGAAAGGCCGGGGGTTGTTGGAACAGGTGTAAAGGCGGCGCTAAACCGCCGTCTTGCGCATCTCGTCAATGTAGATCTCGCGCAGGCGGATGGCGATGGGGCCGGGATTGCCGGTGCCTATTTTAGCGCCGTCAATCTCGACAACCGGCATGACAAAGATCGACGCGGCGGTTG